>DATDCH010000467.1:0-6794 GCA_036524455.1 Kofleriaceae bacterium
GAGACGTTTGCCGCGCGCGTCGTGGACCTCGACCTCGATCCACGTGTCCTGGATGTCGAGCACACCGCCGGGGAAGCGATGCCCGACAAGCAGGTTGCGGATCACGACGTCGAGCTCGACGCGATCCTTGGTCGCACGCCACGGCTGGATGTCGATCGACGCGACGCCCTCGAGCTTGGCCTGCATGCGACGCAGGTGCTCGCCGTCGCCGCGCATCGCGGCCATCCACGTGTGGCCGCCGAGGAAGCGGTGCGAAGCGAGCGTACCGGCCTTCGCGCCGTACTCGCCGGCGCTCGCGGGCTCGCGCTCCATGTGGCAATCGATGCACGTCTTCTTGTCGACCTTGTCGACGCGCGCGACACCGTTGCCGGTCCACGCGCTGTTGCGCCACATGCCGGGCTCGTCGAGACCCGAGAGGTGGACGGGCATGCCGTCACCCATATCGGGCGACAGAAAGCCGCGATGACAGCCGACGCACAGCTCGGTGCCGAGCGCCTTCACGGAGACCTGCTCGCGGTGCGTTGCGATCGACGCGGCATCGCCGAGCGTCGGCGCGTCGAGCGGCATGCGCGACCACGCGTAGCTACCGTTGCCGTCCTTGCTCACGCTCTTGATGCCGTGGCACAGCCGGCACGTCACGCCCGAGTGCGCGCGCAGGTCGCTCGCCGGCACGTCACCGGCCATGAGGCCATCGACCATCAGTGGCATGTCGTGACAGCCGCCGCAGTGGCGACTCGCATCGCGACCCATCTCGTGGCGGAACAGCTCGACGTTGACGCGATAGATCGGGTTGCCGAACGACGCGAACGAATGCGGGCTCGTGTTCCACTGCGCGGCGGCGTCGGGATGACACGTCGAGCAGCTGTCGACGTCAGACATCATGTTGCCGTCGCTGACCTCGCTACGCATGAGCGAGTCTTCGATCGCGACGAGGCTCGGCCCGAATTCGCCCGGCGAACGCGGCAGCCGCGGCGTCGCGAGCTTCGGCGCGCGATGCACGTCGATCGGGCGCACCTGGCCTTCCTGGCTGCCACAGGCCACGAGCACGACGAGCGCGAGCGCGAGCTTCATGCGCGACGGTTCTCCCTGCGCCGCAACCCCAGCGCGACGAACAACAGACCCAACGAGCCGACGCCGATGGCCTTGGCCGGCGTTACCGGACCTTGCTTGGCTGGTTTCGTCGCCGGCGCCGGCTTCGCTCGCTTGAACCCGATCTCCCACAGGTCGCGCTTGATCACGCTCGCGAGCTGCAGCTTGCCGCGCGGTGCGAACGCGAGCTTGTTGGCAGCAATCGTGCGGCTCGAGCCGCCATTCGGCGGTCCCCCCCAGACGCGGCGCGTCGGGTTCTCGCACTTGATCGCACCGGTCCACCAATGGCGAACCGAGTAGCGCGCTTGGAAGAAGTTCTCCTTGGAGTCGACCGCGCCGTACTCGATGCCCTTGCTGCCGTACAGCTCGCGCCCACCGCCCACCGGCTTTGCCACCTTGAAGCGCAGATCGTCCTTCATGTCCTTCGCGCCGTAACGCGCGTGCAGTCGCGTCATCACGTACGACGGCATGCTTTCCTTCAGAACATCAGCGCCGAGCTGCGCGACGTCGGCGTCGGTCATCTGGAGGTCCGGGCACGGATCGCATTTCTGCGCCCGCGTCACCGTCCACGCGTACTCGGTGACAACGGCGCGCGGATTCGCCGCCAGGGTCTTGTCGAACAGCGCGGCGTAGAACTCGCTGAACCGCGCCTTCACGCTCGCCGCGACGTCGACGTTCGTCGGGATGAACACGTTCTTGTAGTTCGCGACCTCGTAGCGCGTATCGGGCGAGATGATGTTGATGATCAGATCCTGCTTGCCCGACGAGCTCGCCAAGCCGAGCCGGATCGGTAGCGAAAAGTCCTCGCTGTCGTAGTGAAAGCGCAGCGGCGACAGCGCCGCGCGGCCTTCGACCATCTCGACCTTCTTCGGATCGACCTTGGCGACGAAGAACTTCGAGCCCGCCTCGACGTAAGGCCGCAGCAGCGGCTCGGCACCGTCGGGAATCTTGTAGTGGTTCTCGCCGAGCCAGGTCTCGAGTCCCGCGGCTTCGGTCGCTGACAAGATCAGAATGTCGTACTCGCCGACGGAGAACTTCGCCTCGACCTTGACGCTGCCACGGATGCCGATCGTGCCGTAGCCACGCCCGAAACCGACCGAACCTCCGCTTGCACCGTACAGGCTGCCGTACATATGGCCCTCGTCGATCGGCACCGGACACGGATCTTGCTCCCAGTACTCGACGAGCCTCGGCGAGCCCATCGACTCGACGCGCGCGAACAAGTCCTTCGCCAGCGTCTTGACGTCTGCCTTCTGCAATACGACCGGTACGGGCACCACCATCGCGAAGTCTTCGAGCGGACCTTTGTAGTCGTTCTGCATCGTCAGCACGGTGCGCGTGCCTTGGCGCATCAGCACGACTTGCGTCGCGTCGTTGGACATCTTCGAGCCGGAGCCGCTCACGTAGAACCCACAGAACGCGTGGGCCGTGGCAGCTCCGACCGTGAGCGCGAGCACGCCGGCGATGATGGCAAGCTTCGTCATTGCGCCTTACGACAGCGCCGCCGCAATCCGGGTCCCAACAACAACGCGAGTAGCAACAATCCGCTGGCATCGCCGTGTGACTGGCAACCACAGCCTCGTGCACCACGCTGCGCACCGGGTACGGTCTCGGGCGTAGGTGCCGGCGCCACACTGGGCGGCTTCGCGATCACCTCGAGCACGCCGCCCTTGAGCCCGATCTCGGGAATGTCTTGCGGCACGAGCGCCGCTGCGAGCTGAACGTCGCCGCGCGGCGCGAACGCGAGATCGAGCGCCGGCTTCGTGCTCGGCCTGCCGCCGCCGGGCGGACCGCCCCAGATCCCGCGCCGCGGGTTCGCGCACGCGACTGCACCCGTCCACGGATAACGGATCGCGTAGCGGCCCTGGAAGTTGTTGACGCTGTCCTCGACGGCGCCTTGCTCGAGCTTGCCGGTCTGCGGATCGACGACGTGCTCGCGGCCACCGACGATCGGTGGCCCCGCCTTGAACACGAGGTCCTCGGTGAGGTCCTTGCCGTAGCGCGCGTGCAGGCGCGTCAACACGAAGTCCATACCGAAGCGCGGTGGCATCCGGCGCTTCTTGATCGGCACCGGCGCAGGTCCCGGCGGCGATGGTTGATCGCTCGCGATCTGGTTCTGGCTGTCGAGCACGTCGGCGCCGAGCAGCATGAAGTCGGTGTAGTTGAGTGCCGGACCCGGGCACGGATCACACGTCGTCGCCTGCCACGCGTATTCGGTGACGACCGCGCCGGGATGCTTCTCGATCGTGCGATCGAACAGCGACGCGTAGAACGCGCCGAACCGATCTTTGATATCCGGCTTGACGTCGAAGTTCGTCGGGATCGTGACGTTCTTGTAGTTCGCGACCTCGTAGCGCTGGCTCGGCGCGAGGATGTTGACGATCAGGTCCTGCGTGCCCGAGCTGTTCGCGAGGCCCAAGCGGATCGGCAACACGAACTCGGTCGAGTCGTAATGAAAGCGCAGCGGCGACAGCTCGGCACGCCCGTCCTTGAACGTGACCTTCTTGATGTCGACCTTCGCGACGAAGAACTTCATGCCGCTCTCGACGTACGGCCGGAGCAGCGGCTCGGCGCCCTTCGGAATGTTGTACTTCTCGCGGCGCAACCACGTGTCGAGGCCGGTCGACTCCTTCGCCGACAAGATCACGATCTGGTACTCGCCGACCTCGAACTGCGCCTCGACGGTGACACCGAGGTCCTCGTCCTTGGACGCCTTCGCCTTCTTCATCGGCGCAGCGCTCGGCATCGCCATTCCCTTGGACTCGTACCGCTCTTCTTGCCGGCACGGATCCTGTTCCCAGTACTCGACAAGCCGCGGCGCACCCATGCGCTCGACGTTGTCGAACACCTGCTTCGTCAGTGTCTTGACGTCCGCCTCTTTGAGCACGACCGGCACCGGAATCACCATCGCAAACGCATCCGGCGGTCCCTTGTAGTTGTTCTGCATCGACAGCACGGTGCGCGTGCCCTTGCGCATCAGCACGACCTGGGTCGCGTCGGCGAGCAACGGCTTGTCGCCCGGCGACACGTAGAACCCACAGAATGCGTGCGCCGTGTGCGTTGCCGCCACCAGCGCGATCATTGCGATCACGATCTTCTTCATCGCTTCCTCCTCCGCAAGAACACCAACATCACACCGAGCAGGAGACCGCCACCGGCATCGCCCGCATCGCAACCACATCCCGATTTCTTCGACGAACCGCGCGCTGTATTCGGTGGCGTCATCGTCAGCGCGCTCTCGAGCACGCGCAGGTCGAGCTCCGGCACGTCGTGCGTGACCGCTTCCGCGAGCTTGACCGCTCCGCGCGGCGCGAACGCGAGATCGAGCGCGGGCTGGATGCCGTCGCCCTTCATCTTGTACTGGCCACCTCGCCGCGGCGGTGGGCCGAAGATCGCGGGCTCGCCGTCTTTGCCGCCCCAGCGACCGCGCACCGGGTTGTTGCACGTGATCGGACCGGTCCACGCGTGGCGGATCGCGTAGCGCGCTTGGAAGTTGTTCACCGGCGACGACTGCGCGCCCTCCTCGAGCTTGCCACCGCTGACGAGATGCTCGCGTCCACCTGCGATCGCGGCGGCCTCCTTGAACTGGAGGTCGTCTTTGATCGACTTGCCGTAGCGCGCGTGCAGCCGCGTCAGCACGAAGTCGCGGTTCTGATATGCGGTCGGGCTGGCAGCCGCGCCGTCGAGCACGTCGCCGCCGAGCGTTTGCAGATCGGTGTGATCGAGCGCGGGGCCAGGACACGGATCGCACGTCGTCGCGTCCCACGCGTACTCGGTGACGACCGCGCCGGGATGCTTCTCGACGGTGGCGTCGAACAGCGCGACGTAGAACGCGCCGAACTTGTCGCGCACGTCGTTCTTCACCGTGATGTTGGTCGGGATCGTGACGTTCTTGTAGTTGGCGACCTCGTAGCGCTGCCGCGGCGACAGGATGTTGACGATCAGATCCTGCGTGCCGGCGCTGTTCGCGAGCCCGAGCCGGATCGGCAAGTTGAATTGCTCGCTGTCGTAGTGAAAGCGCAGCGGCGACAGCACGGCGCGATCGCCCTCGAACTTGACCTTCTTCGGATCGACCTTTGCCACGAAGAACTTCATCCCGGTCTCGACGTACGGCCGCAGCAGGGGCTCGGCACCGGCGGGAATCTGGTACTTCTCCTTGCGCAGCCAGGTGTCGAGGCCGGTCGAGTCCTTCGCCGACAGGATGACGATCTGATACTCGCCGACGGTGAACTGGGCCTCGATGGTGACGCCGAGCCCGTCGCCGTCCTTCTTGCCCATGCTGCCCTCCTCGAGGGCGAAGGCCTTGCCCTTCATGCGCTCGTCTTCGGGCGGCTCGACGCGACACGGATCCTGCTCCCAGTACTCGACGAGGCGCGGCGAGCCGATCTGCTCGACGATGCCGAACACCTCGGGGTTCAAGATCTTGACGTCGCGCTCCTGCAGCACGGTTGGCACCGGAATCACCATCGCGAACGCTTCCGGCGGGCCCTTGTAGTTGTTCTGCATCGACAGCACGGTGCGCGGGCCTTTGCGCATGAGGACGACCTGCGTCGCGTCGTTGAACATCGGCTGATCGCCCGTCGCGACGTAGAAACCGCAGAACGCTTCTGCCGTCGCCGGCGCGTATAGCAAGGCAGCGGCGACCGCGATGACCCGCGCGAGCCCACGTGCGAACGCGTGCGTGTTGATTGCGATCACGCGCGCCTCCGCCGGACTACGAGCAGTAGCGCGAGCGCGAGCGCGAAGCCGCCGGAATTGTCGGTGGTGCCGCAACCACAGCCGGTCTTCTTCTTCTCCGTCGCCGGCGCGGGCACGGTGGTGGGCGCCGGCGGAACCGGCGCCGTGATCGTCGCGGCGGCGGCAACGATGCCGAGCTCGGGGATGTTCTGCTTCACCGCTTCGGGCAGCTTCACTTCACCGCGCGGCGCGAACGCGAGCTCGAGACCGGGCACTGGCGGTGGTGGCTCGCCGCGTCCCGGCGGTCCGCCCCATCGGTTGCGGATCGGGCTCTGGCACGCGATCGCGCCGGTCCACGGATGGCGGATCGCGTAGCGGCCCTGGAAGTTATTGACGGTCGACTTCTGCGCGCCCTCCTCGAGCTTGTGCGTCTTCGGATCGACGACGAATTCGCGACCACCGACGATCGGCTCGGCCGCCTTGAACTGGAGGTCGTCGGTGATGTCCTTGCCGTAACGTGCGTGCAGCCGCGTTAGCACGAAGCCCGGCATGCCACCCGGTGGCGGTCGCATGATCGGGCGACCGGGGGCCTTGGTCGTCGTGGGATCGTTCTTGCCCGGCTTCGCACCCGCCTCGAGCACGTCGGAGCCGAGCAGCACGAAGTCGTTCTGGTTGAGCGCGGGACCCGGGCATGGATCGCACGTCGTCGCTTGCCACGCGTACTCGGTGACGACCGCGCCCGGGTTCTTCTCGATCGTCGCGTCGAACAGCGCCGTGTAGAACGCGCCGAACTTGTCCTTGACCGAGTCCTTGACGTCGATGTTCGTCGGGATCGTGACGTTCTTGTAGTTCGCGACCTCGTAGCGCTGGTCGGGCGCGAGGATGTTGACGATCAGGTCCTGCTTGCCGCTCGAGTTCGCGAGCCCGAGCCGGATCGGCAGGTTGAACTGATCGGTGTCGTAGTGAAAGCGCAGCGGTGACAGCTCCGCGCGCCCGTCGACGAACTTGACCTTCGTCGGATCGACCTT
>DATDCH010000468.1:0-13423 GCA_036524455.1 Kofleriaceae bacterium
ATGTCGTCACCGCCGGTGCGGCCGGCGACTCGACGCACCTGCTGCGCGCACTGCTCGAAGAGGGCAGTGGGCTCAAGACGTATGCGGCCGTGCGCGATCCCAAGGCGATCGAGACGCTGTGGTTGCGCGGGGAGGGAGACATCGTCGCGCTCGCGATTGGCGGCACGCTCGATCCGGCGAGCTCGTCGCCGTTGCCGGTGCGCGGCGCGATCGTCAGCAAGCACGAGCGCCATGGCTTTGGCCGCACGATCGTGCTCGCGGTCGAGCACGTCCACATCGTGATCACCGAAGGACCATCGATGGTGATGCGGCCGTCGTTCTATACGGAGGTCGGGCTCGATCCGTTCCGCGCCGACATCGTGATGGTGAAGAACTTCTTCCCGTTCCTGATGTTCTTCTTGCCGTACAACCGCAAGACGATCTTCGTGCGCACGCGCGGCACCACCGACTTCGACGCCGCATACAAGCTCGCGTTCGACGGACCGATCCACCCGCGCGATCCCGTCGACGACTGGCGCGCACGCGATCGGGTGCGCCGCGGTCTCGACGCGTCCTGACGCTTATTGCTCGAGGACAACGCCGAGCGAGCTGCGGTCGAGCTTCGGGCAGGTCTCGCCGAGGAACGTGTCGAGCGCGCTATCCGTGGTGAACAGCAGCTCGTACTCCGACTTGTCATCGGGATCGCGCGCGCTACCACCGAACAGCTCGCCGTTCGCGACGCTGCAGCTCTGCCCGGTGCCGTCGCGGAACACCGACTTGGTCTCGCGAAACTTCGTCGAGCGCCGGTCGGCGAGGCCACTCAGGTTGGGCTGCTTGGTCTCGAGGAAGAATGCGCGCGCCTTGGCCAGGTCGACCCCGACGATGCCGGTGACGCTGAAGTCGATCGCTGCCGGCTTCTGTGTGACGCCGTCGATCGACTCGACGGCCCACGACATCGCGGGTACGTACTTGCTCGGCACGTCGGTGCCGACGAGCACCCAGGTATGGCCGGCGGCGTCGCGCACGAACAGCCGATTGCTGCCGGTGTCCTTCGCGATCGCCATCCTGCCGCCGCGCGGAAACGTGTAGTACTTCGTGCCGCGCGTCTGCTTGAAGAACGACTTGCTCTTGATGCCTTCGTCGTGGGCGATGAACGCGATCGCGCCATCGTCGTAGAGGTACGTATGGCGCTTGCGCTGGCCCTGCTGCTCGTCCCACTTCACCGCGGTCAGCCGCTTGCCGCTGTACCGGATCGTGATGCCCCAGACCTTCTCGCCGCCGCACAGCAGCGCTTCGCCGAAGCCTTCCGGCTGCATGTGATCGTAGCGCTCGTGATCGAACGTACAGCGCTGCGCGCCGGCACTCGCCGGTGCGGCGCTCGCGATCAGCGCACTGACAACCATCGCGGCCCGCATCTTGGGTCTAAGACGCTCGGCGTGGCGCTGCGGTCTACATCAAGATCGTAGCGCACTTCCCCCGACAGAAACCAGCTTGCTCGCGCGCGCTAAATCCGTACAACGGGCGGGCATGGCCATCATGGATGTCCAGCATGCGATCGCAGACGTGCCCGCGGCGCAGGGCTACCTCGCGCTGAGCACCGAACGGGGTAACCGCGAGTATTTGCTCGGGCCTCGGACCGATACGGACGCGACACCGCCGCTGCTCGACTGGCGGCACGCCCCGCTCGGCGAGGCGTTCTTCCGCGCAGGACCGGGTGAGCCATTCGAGCTCGAAATCGGCGACCGCTCGACCGCCGGCACGGTGACGGTGCGGTACGTGATCGCGGAGCACGGCCGCAGGCTGATCGGCGATGAGGTCGTGCACGTCCAGCGGGACGATGGCTGGCACGAGCAACCCGTCCCCCGCCCGGCACCACCGGCGGGCCCGCCGCTGGACCGCGCCGCGTTGCCGGTGCTCGATCCCGAGCAGCAACGCGCGGTCGATCTGCCGGCCGACACGTCGCTCGTCGTCGACGGCGAAGCGGGTGTCGGCAAGACGCTCGTCGCTCTGTATCGGATCGCCGCGCTCGCAAAGCGCGCACAGGCGAAGAGCAAGCGGTTCCGCGCGCTCGTGCTCGTGCCGACCGAAGGGTTGCGGCGGTTGTGCCGGTTGATCGCGGACCGGCTCGGATTGGAGAAACTGGAGATCGCGGTGTTCGAGCCGTGGCTGGTGGAGCGGGCGCACAAAGCATTTCCCGGGCTGCCGAAACGGCTCAGCGAAGGTGCAGGCGCGCAGGTGATCGCGCTCAAGCGCCATCCCGCGCTACGCGTCGTGCTCGACGACTTCATTGGCTGGAAGCCACCGAAGGACGACGAGAAGCTGGCGCGTTCGCGCGCGCGCTTGCTCCACCTGTTCGGCGATCGCGATCGGCTCGAGCGCGTGCTCGGCGCGGCCGGTGGTGTATTACCCGAGCGCGCGATCGCGGCGACGCAGAAACACACGCGCCTCCAGTTCGAGATCACGACCGAGCGCGCACACAAGCATGTCGACGCCGATCGGCTCGTCGCGCTCGACGGTCGCAAGCTCGACGCAGGCACTACGATGGAAGACGCGCACACGTTCGACTTCGAGGATGCCGCGGTGCTGTTCGAGCTCGTGCGCCGCGGTGCGCTCCCCGACGTCGAGCTGCCGCACTACGAGCACATCTTCATCGACGAAGCGCAGCTGCGCTCGCCGCTCGAGCTCGCCGCCGTCGGAGATGCGCTCGCGAAAGGCGGCACGGTCACGCTCGCGGGCGATCATCGCCAGGCGACCGACGAGACCGCGTACTTCACGGGCTGGCCCACCGCGCGCGACGAGCTGCGTGCGCAACGCTGGTCCGAGATCACGCTCGCGATCACGTATCGCTCGGTACCGGCGATCGGCGATTTCGCACGCGCGGTCTCCGAGGGCACGGCGACCCTGCCCGCCGCGCCGCCCGTGGATCCCGCCGTGTGGGCGACCGCGTGTGACAGTGCGCTCGGCCAAGCGGCCGCGCTGTGCTGGCACCTCGATGCGCTGCTCACCCGCGACCCGTGGCGGCAGATCGCGGTGATCGCGCGCAACCCCGACCACGCGCGCCGGCTGCACGCCGAGCTTTCGCGCGGCCTCGATCCGGTGCTCGTTCTCGACGGCGACTTCCGGTTCGACCCCGGTATTATCGTGACGACGGCCGCGGCCGTCTCCGGCCTGGAATTCGACGCGGTCGTCGTGCCGGACCTTTCCGCGTCTTTCTATCCATCGAATGACTTGCGCAGGAGTCTCTATGTCGTGGCAACCCGTGCGCGTGATTGGCTGTGGCTCCTCACCCCAGAGCGGTGGTCGCCGCTCGTGCAACAATAGACCCGTGCGGCTCGCCCTCCTCCTCCTTCTCTTCGCCGCGGCCCCGGCTGCCGCCGAGGAACCGATCAAGCCGGTATTCAACGACACGCGCTGCGCGAAGCCGCCGGAAGTCAAAGCCGTCGGGTTTCGCCACAAGCGCAGCAAGCTGATCTCGAAGCACGGCTCGGCGAATCACCGCGGCATCGATCTGATCGCAAAAGAAGAGGACGCGCAGCAGATCATCGAAGGCAAGCTCGCGTACGGCAAGCTCGACAAGGACATCGACAAAGAAGACGCCGAGCTGTTCGCGTGCATCGACAACGCGTGGAAGTCGCTCGGCGTGCACCGCGCCGACGACGACGGTCGGTTCTCGGTCACGCTCGGCGGCGCATCACGGCTGCCGGTCGGGATGCGCGACATGTACATCGCGGTGCTCGGCGACGGCAGCGGCGCCTACTTCGTCGGTTACGTCGCGCCGAAGGGCACGAAGGTCGTGGTCACCGATGTCGACGGCACGATCTCGTGGTCGGAGAACTCGATCATCAAGCAGGTGATCTCGCGCGATCACGACATCAAGACGCGGCCCAACGCGCCGAAGGCGCTCGCCTCGCTGCCGTACCCGATCGTGTACACGACCGCGCGCGGCGACGTGTTCATCGGCATCACCCGCAAGTGGCTCGAGCGGCATGGCTTCCCACGCGGCCTGCTGCGACTGTCGAAGGGCATGTTCGCGAAGCCCGGTGAGTCCGCGATCGAGTACAAGACGAAGACGCTGAAGGCGATCACGATCCCGATCGCCGCCGGCATCGGCAATCGCAAGAGCGACATCACCGCGTACACCGCGATCGGTCTGATCGGCAAACAGATCTTCATCCACCTCCCCGAGTTCGAGAAGGAAGTGAAGAAGCTGATCACCGACGGCAAGGCGGTCGGCTTCGCCGACTATCTTCAGCTGCCCAAGCTCGTCCCGTAACGGATCGCGAGCGCGAGGCCCGCCGCGAGCAGCACGACCCACACGACGCGCTCGAACCGCGCCGCGTCGAGTTTGTGATGGACGCGCTCGCCGATGAACAGCCCGGGCACGATCGCGAGCGCGAGCACGCCGAGTGTGACGGCCGTCGTGCGATCGTAGAGCCGCGCCGACGCGAAGTTGATCAGCAGCGCGGTGTTGAGCACGAGCCACAGCACCGCGAGCGTCGCGCGAAACGCGCGCTTGTCGGGCAGCCGGCGGCGCACGACGTAGACGATCATCGGTCCGCCGGTGCCGAACAGACCGTGGGCGACGCCGCCGAGCCCGAGCAGCAGCCATTGCAGCGGACGTACGAGCGGCCGGGCCGCGGGCCGCGCCAGCTGCAGCGTGGCAAGCCCGACGACAAACACGCCGAACGCGAACGCGAATAGGTGTTTTTCCGGCAGATGAAACAGCGCGAGGCCGAGCGCAGCGCCGACGCCAACCGCCGGCGCGACCTCGACCGCGAGCATTCGCCACGCGATCGCCGAGAACCCGCGGCCGAGCAGCCAGCTCGACAGCAAGAGATTGAGCGGCACGAACGCGGGCAGCAGGACCTCGAGTGGGACGAATTGCGCGCCGATGCTGGCGGCTAACACCGTGCCACCAAAGCCAATCGCGCCCTCCGTCGCAAACGCCGCGAGCGCGATCACCCCGAGGATGACGAGCAGGCCTGGATCGAGTACGAATGCGTGCATGTCCGAGGCTGTTAGGCTCGAGAAGCTGTTGTATCGCACCGTCAAGGAGACGTGCGAGAGCTACGAGCTGCTGCGTCCCGGCGATCGCATCATGGTCGCGATGTCAGGCGGCAAGGACAGCTACACGCTGTTCCATCTGCTCACCAAGCTGGTCCCGCGGCTGCCGTTCAAGATCGAGCTCATCGCCGTGCACCTCGACCAGGTACAGCCGAACTACGACGGCACCGGCCTCCGCGGCTACCTCGAGTCGACCGGCTGGCCATTCGAGATCCTGCGCGAGGACACGTACTCGGTCGTCACCACGCACATCGACGACAAGTCGACGTACTGCTCGCTGTGCTCGCGACTGCGCCGCGGCATCCTCTACACGGCGGCGGAGCGACTTGGCTGCAACAAGCTCGCGCTCGGCCACCACCGCGACGACTCGCTCGAGACGTTTCTGCTCAACCTGTTCTACAGCGGCAAGATGCAGGCGATGCCCGCGAGCTACCGCACCGACGACGGCCGCTTCGAGGTGATTCGCCCGCTGATCGAGTGCGCCGAGGCCGACATCGCGAAGCTCGCAGCGCACCTCACGTTCCCGATCATCCCGTGCAACCTGTGCGGTTCGCAGGATGGGCTCAAGCGCGACGCGATGACCGCGCTACTCGCCCAGCTCGAGCAGACGAACCCGCACGTGCGCTCGGTGATGGCGAACGCGCTGCGCAACGTGCGGCCGACGCACCTGCTCGATCGCGATGTCGCGCGCGCGTGGGCCGAGCGTGCCCCCGACGTGCGACCGGCGGTAGCGCCGTCGCCGCGCGCGCGTCACGCTGCGGCCGAGCCCGTCTACTCGGGCGGCAAGCTGCGCGTCGTCGACTAGCGTCGTGCCAGAGATCACCGCCAAGGCGCCGAGGCGCCGAGGCGCCGCAGACGCCAAGGTCAAGATCGATTCAGGACAGGATCGCGAGATCGTGATCTCGTGATCTCGTGATCTCGTGATCTCGTGATCTCGTGATCTCGTATCCCTGATCGCGTGGTCGTGATCCGCGACGCAGTTCGCGATCGATCGACCGCGCTGGTGTGCGCGGCGCGCGCCGAAAACGTTCCTCTGGTCTTGGCGTCTGCGGCGTCTTGGCGGTTCAATCTGCGACGCAGAGCGCCTTACAAGCGGCCGGTCACCGCGAGCGCCGGCACGATTGCGAGCTCGCGAATATCGTCTTCGGGATTGAGACCGACTTCGGCACCGACCTCGAGCAGCAGCGCGATATTGCGGTTCGCGACGTATTCGAGGCCGCCAGCCGCACGCACGTGGAAGCGCATGCCGTCGGAAGCAAACATCGTCATGCCGGCACCTGCGCGTGGACGGACTGCACCAGGTAGGAACGCGAAGTTGCCACCGATGTAGCCGCCGAACGAGGGCGGCGGCCGCGTCGCCATCCCGTCGCTGACGAGACCGGGACCGAGCAGCACGGCGGCGTCGAGGCCGAGCTGCGGCGTGAGATCGAACGTTGCACCGATCAGCGCCGCACTGCCGAGCTTCGGCACGACGCTGACGTGCACCATCGCGATGGCACCGATGCGCGAGCGCGGCTTCTCGACCTGGTCGACCTTGAGTAGATCGTCGTCGCCGACCCGGACCGTCGTCTTCGGCACTTCGTTGAGCGCGATCGTTACCGCGGTCTTGCTACCCGCTGTTGCCGTGCCGGATTGCGCACCATTGAGATAGCCGGTCTTGCGGACGTCGACGGTGAACGCGCCCGGCGTGACGCGCCACACCTTCGCGCGCGCGGCCGGCAGCCAGTCTTCGCCAGGCATTCGCACTTCGGCGTCCGCGGGGGTGACCGTGACCTCGACGATGCCGACGGCTTTGTCGAGCTCGACCAGCTCCGCGTTGACCTGCGTCTTGCGCGCGGCGTCCGCGTCGGGCGAGTCGAGGTAGCGCTGGTACGTGTTCGCAGCTTCCGCTTTGCGGTCGAGCAGCTTCAGCGTCGTGCCGATGTTGAGCAGGATCTTCGCGCTTGCAAACCGTGCGTACGCGTCTCTGAAGATGGCAAGCGCGCCGAGGTAGTCCTTGAGCTCGAGGAGGCGCACGCCGGTCTGCATCAGCGCCTTCGCATCCATCTTCGACGGATCCGCCGGCGGTGGCGGTGGCGGCGGTTGCGGCGGTTGCTGCGCGAACGCGCGCGGACCGACGAGAAGACTCGCGAGAACGAGCGCGCATGAGAATCGAGTCATAGACAAATCAGATATCGGTTTCGATCAGGATGCCCGACGAGCCCGAGCCCGAGGCCGGCTTCGGTTTGTCACCTGGCTTCGGCTTGTCACCCGGCTTTGGCTTGTCACCCGGCTTCGGCTTGTCGCTCGGCTTCGGCTTCTTCACGGTCGGCTTCTTGATCTGGGCCGGCGTCGTCGGTTCCTGTTTGACGGTCGTCGCCACTTCAGGCGGCGCGGGCGTCGGCGCCGGAGGCGTGACCTCGACGGGAGCCGGCGGCGCTGGCGTCGGCGCGGGAGGCGGTGTTGGCTCGACAGCGGTTGGCGCCGGATCGGCAGGCGCTGATATCGGCGAGGCCGCGGGCTGCGCAGCCGGCTTGGATTCGTTGGGCTGGATCGCGAACACGACCGCGCCACCCGCGACCGCCAGTGCGGCGACGGCACCCGCGATGAGCCCGACGCGCGAGCTGCGCTGGCGCATCACCGATTGACTCGCGGCACCCGACAGCGTCGTCGGTTGCGACGTCTTCAAGATGGCATCCTGCTGCTCGTCCGCGTCTGCGGCGACTCCGATGTTCGACGCGAGGTTCACGCCCGATGCGAGGTTGGGGCTGATGCCGGGTTCCGACGGGAACGTCGGAGCGATCGATTCACCGCTCGGGGCCAAGCTCGACGCCGCCGGTTCGGCCTCGGTGAAGTCCTCTTCGTCATCGTCGTAGCCACCGCGGCTCGAGTAAGCAATCGTCTGCAGCGAGGTCGGCGTCGCCGACGATACGATGCCGTGACCATGCGCGAGCTCGCCGAACGTGCGCGCGAGATCCGATGCGGTCTGTGGGCGCTGCGCGGGATCTTTCTCGAGCAGCGACATGATCAGCTGCTCCACCGGCGGCGAGATCGTCGCGCCCACCGTCGACGGCAGCGGCGGCTGCACGAACAAGTGCGCGCCGAGTAGCTCGCCGGCGCCCATGTCCGTGTACGGCGGCCGCCCGGCGACCATCTCGTAGGCGATGCAGCCGATCGAGTAGAGGTCGGCGCGGTGATCGATCTGACCGTTACCGCGGCACTGCTCCGGCGACATATACGTCGGCGTGCCCATCACGAGGCCGGTCTTCGTCGCGTTCCCCGGGCCGGTTAGCCCGACGTTGAGCTTCGCGATCCCGAAGTCGAGAATCTTCGGCCGCTCGCCCGTCGGTGCATCCGAGTCGGGGCACAGGAAGATGTTGTCGGGTTTGAGATCGCGATGGACGATGCCCTTTGCATGCGCCGCCGCGAGCGCACTACACACGCTGCGCATCAGCACCGCGACTTCGCCTTCGTGAATCTTCGGGTGCTTCCTCAGGCGCCGCGCGAGCGACACGCCCTCGAGAAACTCCATCACGATGTAGCCGTCGCCACTCGGCAGGTAACCGAAGTCGAACACTTCGACGATGCCGGGATGTTTGATCTGCGTCGTCGCTTTCGCTTCATTGAAGAAGCGCTGCACGACATCGCGATTGCCGCGCAGCTCGGGATGCAGAACTTTGACCGCCGCCTGCTTACCGATCAGCGAGTGCTCGGCTTTGTACACCGTGCCCATGCCACCGACGCTCACTTTGGCCGTGATGCGGTAGCTACCGACCGTCGTCCCGATCATCTGACGACGATCATAACGCACGGCGACCCCGAGGGCCCACTCACGCAGGCGCCTACACCGGCCTACTAGCAGCCTACTGGCAGAACTTCGTCGAGAACGCCGCGATCTCGTTCTGCGGGTTCTGGTTGGGACAGGTCGTCGCCGGTGACGCGCTGGTCGTCGACGCGATCGAAGCGGACAAAGCGCACGCTCCCGTCGCCGATTGGCAGTTGTTCGCCCAGTTACACATGCAGCCATTCGGATCGTTCGTGCCGTTGAGACCGAGGCCCCAACCGATCGCGCCGACTCCGAGATCCGCCGTGAACGACAGGTTGAAGCCGTCGGCGACCCAGCCCACGTCGTTCTTCACGGCGTCCCCGCAGTCGTGGTCGTTCGTGCCACCGCCGTAGATCGTGCCGACCGTGCCGCCGTTGCCGGTGCTCTGACCGCCGAACACGATCATCACGTACGATCCCGCGAGCGGTTTCGTCGTCACGACTTCGACCGGCGAAGTTCCGAGCCGCGTCTTGACGCCGGCGACGACGCTCGCGATATCGGCCGCGCGCGTGCCGCTACCGCTGCGCCACATCGGAACCTGCGACGTGCCGTTGTTGAGCCAGCTCGCTTGATTCGTCGCCGCATTGCTCGTCGCTGCTTGCTGGAGTGTGACGCCGTTGAACTCGAGAAAGATCTTGCGATCGTTCGGGCACGCTGCGTTTGTCGCGGCATCGTTCTGCGAGACGGAAGAGTCGTTGCCGCCGCTGCTGCCGCCGCTATCGATCGACGATCCATTTCCGGAATCGACGCCACCGCCACCGTTGCCGCCGCCGATCGTCGCGGGGCATCCAGCTAAGAGCAGACCAATAGCGATCGGCTTCCAGGTCACGAACAAAGTTGTAACGCGTCTAAGTGCTGGAGAAAACTGGGGAGAAAATCCTCGCGTGGAGCCTTGGGCCCCAGGTCAGCCGAGCCGTTCGCGAAGCGCCCGGTTGACCGCGGCGGCGTCCGCGTTGGGGGTCGACTTCATGACTTGGCCGACGAAGAACCCGAGCAGACCCGTCTTGCCGGCCTTGTACTGCGCGGCTTTGTCGGGATTTGCGGCGATCACCGCGTCGACTGCCGACCCCAGATCGATGGTCGAGACGGCGGTCTGACCAGCGGCCAGCTCGTGCGCCGGCTTACCGGTCTCGACCATCTGCGCGAGGACGGTTTTCCCCAGCGCCGCCGTGACGGTTCCGTCACGCAGTAAGTTTACGAGCTCGCTGAACCGCGGCGCGTCGAGGCCGGCATCGGCGAGCTCCTTGTCGCCGAGCGCTCGCGGCAGCTCGTTGATCATCCACTTCGCGACGAGCGCGGCGTCGTTCGTGGCGCGCGCACTCTCGAGAAACAGCTGCGCGCTCGCTTTGTCGCCCGTCAAGAGATCCGCTTGCTCGTTCGAGAGGCCCATCGCCTGCGCCTTGAGATAAGCGTCGGCGAGATCGAGATCGCGCGCGCGCGCCTCGGCGCGGTATTCCGCCGGTGACTTGCTCTTCGGTCGCGTCTTCGCCTTCACGTTTTCTTTGCGTTCGGTCGGCGCGGTACTCGCGGCGGCCTGCGCGCGATCGTCGCGCAGCGAGATGATGCGATTGAGCACGAGCATGCGCGGGCTCGTATCTTGATCGACGATGAAGTAGCCGACGCGCTCGAGCTGCCAGCGCGAGCCGACCGGCGCCGTCCCGAGCGAATACTCGAGCCGCGCGCCCGTGATCACTTCGAGCGAATTGCGATCGAGGTGTTCGAGGAAATCGCCGCCGCCTTCTTCCGGCTTCGGGACTTTGAACAGCCGCTCGTAGATGCGCACCTCGGCCGGCGTGCTCGTCGCAGCGTCGACCCAATGGATCACGCCGATGCCCTTCGGCGGCTCCTTGACGAGCTTCGCGCGCAGCTTCGTCACGTTGCCGGCGGCGTCGCGCTCGACGACTTCCTCGGCGGCGATGCAGTACGCATGGCGCAGTCGCACCGTGCGGCTGGGCGCGAGCCGCTTCCAGTCGGCGGGTGGGTTGTCGCTCCAGTCGTCGCGATCGATGTAGATGCGGCTACCGACCGCCAGCTTGCGCGAGCCGGGCTTGCCGACGTCGGGCGGAAAGTATGGCGCGTCGACATCGCCGGCTTGCACGTCGCCGGCGACCTCGACCTCGACGGGCCGCAGCACACCGAGCACGCGCGGCGCGGTTTGATTCAAGTCGTCACGCACGCAGTGCTCGAGCTTGCCGATGTCGACCATCGAGTTCGCTTTCGCGACGCCGATCATGTCGCAGAACGCGCGGATCGCAGCGGGCGAGTAGCCGCGCCGGCGCAACGCCGCGAGCGTGGGCATGCGCGGATCATCCCAGCCGCGGACGTGGCCGTCCTCGACGAGTTGGCGCAGCTTGCGCTTGCTCATCAGCGTGTACTCGAGCGCGAGCCGCGCGAACTCGTACTGATGTGGTCGCGGGTTCCAGGGGCCCGTGTTGTCGAGCACCCAGTCGTAGAGCTCGCGGTTGTTCTCGAACTCGAGCGTGCAGATCGAGTGCGTGATGCCCTCGATGCCGTCCTCGAGCGGATGCGCGTAGTCGTACATCGGGTAGATGCACCACTGATCGCCGGTACGGTGATGGTGCGCGTGGCGGATCCGGTACAGCAGCGGATCGCGCATCTTCATGTTCGCGCTCGCGAGGTCGATCTTCGCGCGCAGCACCTTCGCGCCGTCGGGGAACTCGCCGGCCTTCATCCGGCGCAACAGATCCAGATTGTCCTCGGGCGAACGATCGCGATACGGGCTCGGCTTACCCGGCTCCGACAATGTGCCGCGGTACTCCTTGATCTGTTCGTCGGTCAGGTCATCGACGTACGCCTTGCCATCGCGCACGAGGCGCTCGGCGAGCTCGTACATCTTCGGAAAGTAATCCGCGGAGAACAGCACCGCGGTCGGTTCGAAGCCGAGCCAGCGCACGTCGTTCTCGATCGCCTCGACGTACTCGACGTCTTCCTTCGTCGGGTTCGTATCGTCGTAGCGCAGGTTGCACGTGCCCTGGTAATCGCGCGCGACACCGAAGTCGACGCAGATCGCCTTCGCGTGACCGATGTGGAGGTAGCCGTTCGGCTCGGGCGGGAACCGCGTCGCGACGGTCTTGTGCCGTCCCGTGCGCAGATCCTCGTCGATGATGTCGCGGATGAAGTCGTTGCGATCGGAGCCCATTGCGGCGGGAACTCTACCCTACGGCGCGATGCGCGACACTCAGTGCGAGCACACGCCATTGTCGCGGACGTTGTTCGGTAACCACAATACCTTGCCGAAGCCACCGCCCTCGTGGAAGTCCCGGAGCCCGCCGCGCGGTGTGTAGCGGTAGTAGAGCCCGCCGATCGTCCATGGCTCGTAGTTGCTGCAGCCGAAGATGTTCCCCATCGCGACGAATGGTGTGAGTTGCACCGCGATCGGCGAGCCATCGAAGAAGAACGCCGGTCCGACGCCGGCACCGAAGCCGGTCCAGCCGCCCTCCGCCTCGAAATAGGCGCGGGTGCGCGGCAGGTCACCGCTCCACGGCGCGACGTCGACGCCGGCGGCGAGGCCGCCAAACGCACCGCTGCTGTCGTCGCTGCGACCGCCGCTGATCTCGAGCCCGATTGCAAACCCGCGCGTGCCGCCGCTGAACACGATGCCGGCGCTTGCGAACGGTTCCGCGCCCGCCGACCGCGCGGCGAGCAGGAGGGCGACGGCGACGAGGCGCGACACATGCGTACGATACGGGCCACCGTTCAGCGCGCGCGGAGCCTCACGCGTTGTTCACCCGCTGTTCACGCTGGTGTAGCTTCGCGCGCATGCGTGTCGCGTGGATCGTCGCCGTGCTGTTCGCGTGCAGCAAACCCCCGACGACGAAGCAGCCTCCGGCTGAGCGCGCAGCCGATCGGGTCGTCGACATCGCCGGCCGCTGGGTCGCTAGCGACGACATGGATTGGGGGTATTCGATGACGATCGAGCCGAGCGGCGTGATCGAAGTATGGATCGACCGCGGCAAGGCGGGACGCTGCGAGGAGAAAGGCACGCTCGAGCCCGCCGGCTCGCGCACGTTCAAGCTCACGTACACCCGTGGCGAGTGCAATCCGCAGGCGGTGAACGTGCCGATGGATCTGAAGATCGGGTCGTTCACCGGCAACACGCTGACGATCGTCGTCGCGAACGAAACGCGCACCTACGAACGCGCACCCGATGCAGAACCCGCGGTCGAGCGGCAGTCGCCGGCGCAACTGCCTTGATCGCGCTCGAGTGGAATTGTGCGTTCGCGTGCCTCGTGTAATCGCGCGCGCTGACGGTGCTACCTATGTTGCACATGCGTAGTCTGGCCATTGTCGTGCTGCTGTTTGGTGCGTGTGGCGAGCGGGCGGCGTTTCATCCGACGGAGAACGTGCTCGAAGCAGGACGCGACGGGCACCCCGCGGCGTCGTATCAAGTCAGCATCGCGAATCAGCCGGCGGCAATGGTCGACGTGTGGTCGCGCGGAGCGCGCGAAGCGCAGGACGGCACGGTCATCGATCTGACGATCGCGATCCGCAACACCGGTGATCGTCCGATCGCGCTCGACGATACGGCACTGAAGCTCGAGACATTCGCGAACG
>DATDCH010000469.1:0-2092 GCA_036524455.1 Kofleriaceae bacterium
TCCAGCCGGCTTCGCCGACATCGTCACGCGGTGCCTCGACAAGGATCCCGCGCGCCGTTACCAGCGCGCCGACGAGCTTGCCGCCGCGCTCGCGCCGTACGTCACCGGCGGAGTCGCGCCTGCAGCGCCCCGCCCGAGCACGCCGATGCCGCGCATCGCGACCGCGATCGGTCACACGCCCGCACGCCTCGAGCGCACACCGCCCGCGCCCGTCGGCGCGCAGGCGCCGAGCACGCTCTCGACGCGGGGCCGGCGCTGGCCGATCGCCGCGCTCGCGTGTGGCATCATGCTCGTCGCAGGTGCCAGCGTGTACATCGCGCTCGACCAACGCCCCGCGGCGCCGGCACAAGAGCTCGCGCCGGCGACGACCGAGCAACCGAGTGTCGAGATGCGCCCACTCCCTGCGGCCGTGCCCGCTGCCGCACCGACGCCGGTTGCGGCGACGCCTGTGGGGACGCCGGCACCCCCTGCTCGAGCCAAGCCGAAGAAGCCGGCTGCCAAGCCGCGCCTCGAAGACGATCTGATCGGTCCGCCGAAGTGATCAGCGCGGCGTGATCGTCACGCGCACGCCGCTCTTCGGCAGCGGACCGAGGCCACCACCGCCGGGCGACGTATCTTGCGCCGGCCACGCGACGTCGTAGCGCTTCGTGAACCAGCCGAGGAACGCCGGCATCGCGAGCTGGATCAGCGCTTCGCCGGCGCAGCGATGGCCCTCGGGCGGTCCGCCACCTTGCGGCACGAACGCGCCTTCCGGCAGCGACGCGACGTTACCATCGGCGAGCCGGTCGTCCTTGAAGCTCGTCGGATCCTTGAACGTCGTGCCGTCTTGCAAGGTGGCCCAGATCGCGCCCGCGCCCTTCCAACCCTTTTCGATCGCGAACCCGTCGAGCTCGAGGTCTTTCTTCGCGACACCGATGAAGGTCGTCGGTGCGATCGGATACGCGCGCAACACTTCACGCGACACGGCACGCGCATGCGCGAGCTGCTCGGCCTGCGCGAGCGTCGGCGGCCCGGCGCCGAGCACGCGATCGGCTTCTTCGCGCAGGCGCTTCGCCAGGTCGGGATGCTCGCCGAGCACGACGAGCAGCCATGCGATCGCGGCGGTGAGCCCACCGTGCGCGGCGAAATAGAAGTGGAGGATCTCGATCTCGAGCTCGGCGGCGCTGAGCTGCTCGCCGTTCGGACCGCGCGCGGCCTTGAGCACGCCGAGGGCGCTGCCAGTGCCGTCCTTCGTCGCGACCGCTTGCTTGATGTACGCGCGCAATCGATCGCGCGCCTTGATCGCCTTGCCGTACGCCGTGAACGGCAGGTTGACCGGCGGTGCGAACGTGCCGCGGTTCATCGTCGCGAAGTCGCGGCAGCCGTCGACGTTACTCGCGTCGGGATCGGCGGCGGCGAACAGCATGTCGGCGATGTCGAAGCCGAGCTGCGACAGATCGTCGGCGATCGCACGCTCACCCGCTCCAGCCCACTTCTTCGCGTAGCGCTCGAAGATCCGCGTCATGCCCGGCAAGTAGCTGTCGAGCGCTTCGCGCGTGAACGCAGACAGCAGCAAGCGTTTGCGCGTCTTGTGGCGCGCACCGTCGAGGAACGGCACTGCGTCGGGGTGCAGGATCTCCTGGAGAAACTTCGGCGAGCCCTTCTCGCGCGTGAAGTGGTCTTCGTTCATGAAGAACGAGAACGCTTTCGGGCCGGCGAAGAACACGACGGTGTCGCCGAGGATCCGCGTCTTCCACACGTTGCCGTGCTGCTTCGTGCGCGCGAGCGTGAACGCGAACGGGTCCTTGAGAAATTGCAGGGCTTCGCCGAGGAACGGCGCACCCATCGACCCGGGCGGCGACTGACTCATGTGCCCATCATCGTACGACCCGGCGCGCGATCCAGATCACCGCGCGCGGCGTTTTCGCAACAGTCCGAGCAGCGCGAGCACAAAGAGGCCCACGTTGCCGCCGCCGGCCGCGCAGCCACCGCCGCCTTCGAGCCGTCCCGTGCCACCGATGGTGTCTTCGTTCGGATCGCCCGTCGTGGTGTCGGAGACCGAGTTGCCAAGCGACACCGCGCCATTCGCCGGGTCGTGGCACGCGAAGTCGCC
>DATDCH010000470.1:0-4393 GCA_036524455.1 Kofleriaceae bacterium
GATCGCTTTGTCGATTCCCGTGGTCGCGATCATCGCGAAGCTCGCGAGCAGCTCGTTGCCGCCCGCATACGGCCCGCGTTCGACGCTGGTCGTGCCATCTTTGAACGTGACCCGCGCGCGTGCGGCACTGCGATGCAGGCCGGCGCCGTCTTTGAAGACGCCCGACTTGATCGTGCGCCCGACGAGCTTTCCCATTCCTTCGATGATGCCGGGCGAGGGCGGCTCGCCGGCCTCCATCTTCGCGTCGACTTTGTGCATGACCATGTAACGCATGGGTCGTCATCCTCGCACGGGTCTCGTAGGTGCGCCGTTACATCTGATCTTCGAACAGCCCCGCGAGGTCTTTCGCGAAGCGTTGCCGGACCGACTCGGGCTTCTCGAACGTGAACGCTTCCGTCGCGTCGATCTGACGGCTCGTCGACAAGTCGCGCTCGTACAGCTTCGCGAGCTCCTGCGCGAGCGCATCCTGCTCGAACACGAGCGCGGTCTCGCTGTTGTGGCGTTCGCTGCGCGGATCGAGGTTGTACGAACCGACGAGCGCGACCTTGCGATCGACCACGGCGTACTTCGCGTGATAGAGGCCCTGCGTCTGGCGTTGATCAGCGGAGGCCTTGCCCTGCCACTCCCAGACCTCGACGCCGGCTTTCTTCGGGCACGCCTTCACCTCCGCGCGCGCGTTCACCGCGAGCAGCTCGCTGTAGTAACCGCGGCCCAACAGGCTCATGCCGGGTGTGTCGTTTGTCTCGGGGCCGTTCGACAGCAGCACGATGCGCACGCAGCGGCGCGCCGCTTTCGCGATCGCGAGCCGCAGGCTGTACGTCGGCACGAAGTACGCGTTGCCGATCAGCACCTCGTCGCGCGCGCTGTCGAGCAGCTTGAGATACGCCTGCTGGATGTAGCTCTCGCGCAGACGCGGCCGGCTCTGCAGAAACCGGCACTGCGTTGGCTGCCATGTCAGCGCTGGCTTGCGCGCCTCGAGCTGCGCGACCGTGCGCACGAGGTCGTCCCGACGCTCGAACGTGATCGGCGGCGTTCCGGTCTTCGCCATGATCTCGCGTGTCGCGGTCCACGCTGCATCGGTGAGCCCGCCGCGCCGGCGCTTCAGATCCTTGAAGTGATCGAAGTTGCGATCGAACGTGGTCGTCAGATCGGCGAGCACTGCGCCGCGCACGACGACGTCCTGGTCGCGCCAGTACCTCGGCACGTTGCCCGGGTCGACTCGGAAGTACTCGTTCGCGATGTTGAGCCCGCCGACCACCGCTTCCGCGTGCGGCGTGCCGGCGTCGATGATCCACAGCTTCTCGTGGTAGCGCTTGTTCGGCAGCGCCGGATCGTAGAGCGGCGTCACGAGCGGAATCGGGATCTCGTTCGCGAGCTGGAGCCCGAGCGCCTCGTAGCCCTCGACCTCGATGCCGTGCTGCTTGAGATCGAAGTACATCCACTGCGTCTGTAGCGACGGGTTGTTCACACCGTCGATGATCACTTTGACGTCGACGCCTTGCTGCTTCTTCTGCTTGAGCACCTCGGCGACGCGCAGTCCGGACTCGTCGCCGGTATAGATCAGCGCCTGGATCCGGATCGTCTGCTTCGCGCGCGCGAGCAGCTCCATCCGCACCGAGAACGAGTCCTCGCCGCCTGGCAGGATCGCGACCGCGCACTCGCTCGGCGTGCGCGTCGGGAACAGCCCGGTCGCCGCGACGTCGGGGAGGTCGCTCGCCAGCCATTCCTTCGCGGGCCCGAACACGGACGTGCCCTCGACGAACTTGATCAGATCCTGCGCGGTGCGCTCGCGTTTGGCCGGCGTACCGCACGCGATCCCGAGCAGCAGCGCGATCGACACCAGATACCGACGTGTTGACACGGTTCGACGAGCCTACGCGAGGGACGAGCACGAGGTCGAGTGCGCGATGATCTCTTCCACGCCTGCGTCGGCGGCGGGGACCGGGACATTGAAGAATCCGTGTGGTGCACCGGGATAGACCACGAGGCGCGTGGGTAGGCCGAGGGACTCGCGATGCGCGGCAAGCCGGCGCGCCTGCTCGACGGGAACGAGGCCATCGTCGCTGCCGTGCAAGAGCAGCGTCGGGATGGCGGGTTGCGGGGCGTAGCGTGGCGAGCGATCGATCCACGCGGCGCGGTCGGCGGTCCGAAACAGCATCCGCGGCAGTAGGGTGGCAGGGCCGCGGAGATGCTCGATCTCGTAGAGCCCGAAGCAGCACACGAGGCCCGCAATAGACGATCCCGCACCGGCACCAGCGAGCAAGCCGAGCGTCGCGCCCGCCGACAGTCCGACGAGCGAGATCGCACGCGCATCGAGGCCGAGCTGAGATGCGCGCACGGACCAGAACGCGATCGCATCGCGCACGTCTTCGACGCTCTCGTCGAGCCGGCCACCGCGGAAGATCATCCGGTAATCGACCGCGCACACTGCGATGCCGGAACCGAACAGGCGGGCGGCGAGAAACCGCATCGGTTTCATCCGGCGCGAGCCGATCACGAAACCGCCGCCGTGCACGAGCAGCACCGAGGCACCGGTCGGCCGTTCAGGAATGTAGATGTCGGCGAGCGGAGCGATGCCACGCCGCGCGTGCTGGCGGTACGGCACCGCTGCATGCGTTGGCGCTACCTCGCTGGTTGCCGGTCGCCCGCGCAACGAGCGCAACGAAGTGATCACGGCGCCATAGCGAAGCGTCATCGCGATGTCCCGGTGTGTTGCGCGAGCGCTTTGAGCTGCAGCTCGAGACCGAACTCGAACATGTCGTCGAGATGCTCGGGATCGAACCAGCTCGCCACCTTCGCGACGCGCGGGAAGCGCCGGCGCAGCGCCGCGGTATCCGCGCCCGTCGGGCCGCGCAGCGTGGCGAGCTCGTTGAGCGCAAAGCCGCTGCAGTACGAGCTGGCCACGCGATAGAAGCGCGCGCTCACCGCATCGTCGATGCCTTGCCGGCGTGCGAGCTCGAATAACTGATCGAGAAACGCGTACGTGCGTTCGCTGGCGAATCTGCGCGTCGCGAGCAACGGGAACGCGTTTGGATGCGCGTGCGCGAGCCGGCGATACGCGTGGGCGACTTCGCGCAACACGACGAGCCAGTCGTCACCCTCGCGGCCAGCGACGACCGCGGCGACGCTCTCCATGAGCTTGTCGACGATCGCGTCGAGCAGCTCGTCCTTGCTCTTGTAGTACCAGTAGATCGCCATCGCCTCGCAGCCGAGGACACGGCCGAGCTTGCGGGTCGAGAACTCCTCGAGCCCGTCGCGATCGATCAGGCGCAGCGCAGCGGTGCAGATCGCTTCGTGCGACAGCCCCTCGTGCTTCGTGCGGCGCTTTGCGTTCATCGGAGTCGGTACGTTTCGGCGTGCGCCGCGCGAACATCGCCGGTCGCGGGATCGAGCAACCACTCCATGACGAGCTTGCGAGGAACCGGGATCACGGTGGGCCGCTGATACGTGCGGAAAATCAGATCCCACAGCGGTGTGGTGACCCCGTGGTTCACGCGGCCGTCGACGAAGTGATGATGGAAGTGATGGCGGCGCGCCCAGCGACTATACGGGCCGATGCCGGCGTGCGTGTGCTCGCGCCGATGGAGCAGCTCGTACATGAAGTAGAACGTCATCATCGACGCGACGTAGACGATGCCGGTCGCGCCCGCGATCGGGACCGCCAGCACCGACAGCCCGGCTGCGGTGAGCGTCGCGAAGATCGCCTTCTTCCACGTCGGTGCGAAGTAGTTGCCTTCGATGTGGTGGCGAATGTGCTCGACGGCAAACGGCGTGCGTTTGAACCGCCGGTGGTGGCTCATCCAGCGATGGATGATGTACTCGAGCAGCGTCCACGTCAGCACGCCGGCTGCGACTGCAACGATGACGTTCACGTTCATGCGACCCCCATGCGAACCAAGTGCCCGGGCCGTGCGCCGGTGAGCTCGCCGTGCTCTGCGATCGTGGTGCCAGCGACGAGCGTCGCGACGTAGCCCTGTGCGCGTTGCACGAGCCGCTGCCCTCCGGCGGGAAGATCACGCTGCATCGCCGGCCGCAGCAGTGCGAGCCGCGACATGTCGACGATGTTGAGATCCGCGCGCATGCCGACCTCGATCGTCCCACGATCGCGAAGGCCGATGAAGCGCGCAGTGTCGTGAGCCTGCATCTGCACGACGCGCTCGAGTGGAATCCCGCGCGCGCGATCGCGAGCCCAGTGCGTGAGCAGGAACGTCGGCATGCTCGCATCGCAAATCGTGCCGACGTGCGCGCCGCCATCGCCGAGCCCGACAAGCGAGCGCGGATGCACGAGCATCTCGCGGACGACGTCGAGGTTCATCCCGGTGTAGTTGTAGACCGGGAAGTAGAGCAGGGCCTTGCCGTCGTCTTCGAGCAGCGCGTCGTAGATCCGCTCGAG
>DATDCH010000471.1:0-2059 GCA_036524455.1 Kofleriaceae bacterium
CTGCGGCATGATCGCGGCGGTCGCGAACTGCTGCACTTCGGCGTCCGTGTAGCCCGCCATCAGTTGCGCGGTCCACGCGTACGTCGGCTCCATCGTGCGGTAGTTGTGGCCCGCGAACGCGGTTTGCCCGCCGGTCGTAACGTTGTCGATGTACATGCTGAGGATCTCGTTCGCGCACGCGCTGTTCGTGCTCGTCGGCAGCGGTTGCCCCACAGCCGCGAGGCTGTCGCACGCGGTGCTCAGCGCGGTCGCGCCCGCCGCCGTCATGTAACCGCTGGTGTCGGTCCAGGCCGCGGGCCGGATCACCTTGTTGTTCGCGACGAACCAGAACGTGATCGCGTCGCCGAAGTCGTTCTTGCTGACCGTGTTGTCCCAGTCAAACAGTGCGACCGGCTTCTTGTTGGGATCGTAGCCGGGGCTGTTACAGCCTTTCGACGCGATCCATGCGTCGAGGTCGGCGCGGTTACTGCCCGCCCACACTAGATCGGTGCGCAGCGACTTCGGCTGGCACGTCGACATCGGCGGTGAGTCGACGACGGCGGCGTCCGCAGTCGGTGTTTGCGCGTCAGGTTCGAGAGAATGGCCGTCGTCACCGCACGCCGCGACGCCGACCATCAGATACAGAGCCATGTTCGTTTTCGACATGCCTCCGTTCTCGGAGGAAATCGCGTGATCTCGATACGGTCACGCTCGTGAGGATCGCGTGAACCGATTGGTTCGACCCATTCAGTTATTTGCGCGCGGCTGGCGCGCCGTAGGTCGCGGTCACGGTCTGCTGTTTGCCGTCGCGCACGAACGTGATCTTCACGTCCGTGCCGGGCTTCGCGGTCTGCAGCACGAACATCAGATCGTTCACGCTGCGGATCTCGATCGTACCGATCTGCACGATCCGATCACCTGCTTTGAGACCGGCCTTCGCCGCCGGGCCTTCTGGCTTGACGTCGGAGAGCACCATGCCCGGCGGTGCGTTCGGATCCTCGCTGTACGACGGCACGGTACCGAGCGATGCACCAGTGCGCCGCATGTCACCCGCGACCGTCTGATGCGCGGTCTTGACGTACGTGAGCGAGTCTTTGCGATTCGCCGTCGCCATCGCGACCTCGCCTACGATCGACGCGACTCGCGCACCACCCGCCGAGTTGATCTTGTCGGAGTCGTCGGTCGCGGTGTGATAGTCGAGATGGTTGCCGGTGAAGAAGAACAGCACCGGAATGCCCGCGATGTAGAACGCCATGTGATCGGACGGGCCGTAACCGCTGCCGCCGATCGTGCAACTGACGCGCGCGTTCCCGCACGCGGGTTCGACGATCGACTTCCACTCCTTCGCCGACTCGCCGCCGTTGACGTGCAGCGCGTTGTTTCGCATGCGGCCGACCATGTCCATGTTCAGCATCGCGACGATGCGATCCTTGGTCGGCGGATTCTTCACGTAGAACGCGGAGCCGAGGTCGCCCTCTTCTTCTCCCGAGAACGCGATGACGTAGACATCGCGCTGCAGCTCGCCCTTGCGCTTCGCGAGCTCCGCCGTGACCTCGAGCAGCGCGGCGACGCCCGATGCGTTGTCGTCGGCACCGTTGTGCGGTGCGATCACTTTCGGATCGAGCGCGTTCGAGCCGCCACCCATGCCGAGGTGATCGAGATGCGCGCCGACGACGATCACGCCCGGCAGCTTATTCGGCGAGCCCGCGCGAATCACACCGACGACGTTATCGGTCGGTGTGCGCACCGGATCGAGCGCCACCGTGACGGCCGCCGTGTGCGCGCCCTTGAACAGCTCCGCACCGGCGGCGCGCTTGACGACGACGATCGGGATCCCCGATCCGGCGCCGCCCGACACGAGCTCGGCCATGCCGTCGGTCTGCAGCCTAGGCAGGTCGGCTTCCTTCTCGTTCGGATCGCCGTTGTCGACGACGATCATCCCGACGGCGCCTTTGCCCTTCGCGAGGAACGCCTTGTAGCGAATGTCGCCGAGCCGCTGCATCGTCGACGGCCCGAGCTGCTTGTCCGTCGGCGTGAACCGGTTGACGAGCACGATCTTGCCTTTGACGCTCTTGCCTTT
>DATDCH010000472.1:0-7159 GCA_036524455.1 Kofleriaceae bacterium
TGCGGTCGCAGCCGCGTTGACGCGCGACGGCCAGCATGCGGAAGCGGCCGCGCTGTGGTCGCAGCTCGCCGACGACGCGACCGCGACACAGACCGTTGCTGCCCGGCGGATCGCGACATTGTCTGCAGCATGGGCTGCGTCCGCCGCCGGCGATCAGAAGTCGGCGCTGTCCGCACGCCGCCGGCTCGCGACGATGGACCTCGGCGACTGCGTGGAAGTTGCCGCGTCGCACGCGTGGCGCGCGCTCGAGCTCGCAGGGGCAACCGCAGCCTTGCCGAAAGAGCTGAGCGACCTCGCACATGCGGTCGTCGATGCGTCGGATTCGTCATCGGCCGAGTGGTGGCTCGACCTGCTCGACCACGCGCTGCCGACGCAAGGCACGATCACCCGGCTCGAGCAGCGCGGTGGGCTGGCGCTGCGCTGGGCCGCGATCCTCGCCGAGAAGCTCGACAACCCATCGCGCTCGCTCGAGCTGTGGCGACGCGCGGCGCACCTCGATGCGCCGTTCGGCTGCGAGTACGACCACGTCGTGCGGTTGTTGCGCGGTGGTGACGAAGACGAGCTCGCCGACGCCTATCTACTGTGGGCGCTCGCCGAGAAGGATCCGCGCTGTGCATCGGCGCTGCAATGCGCGCGCGGCATCGTCGATCTCGTGCGCGGTGACTTCGTCGAAGCGGAAGAGACGCTGCAGCGCGCGGGCGAGCTCGATCCCAAGGATTCGTTCTGCCGCGCCGCACTCGCCGCGGTGTATCGGGCCGGTAAGCGCTACGACGCGCTCGCGCAGGTCCTCGCCGAGCTGTCGACGTCGCTGACCAGCCGCGACGCACGTGCCGCCGCGGCGCGCGAGTACGCGGAGCTGCTCGACGAGCACCTCGGCGATCCGGCGGCAGCGCGCGCCGCACTCGAGCGCATGGTCGGCGAGCGTCCCGACGACGACGACACGATGCTCGTGCTCGCCAAGCTCTACGACCGCGACCAGAACTGGGCGAGCTCCATCGAGCTGCGCAAGAAGGCGGTCGCGCTCGCTCAGCAGCCAGAGCGCAAGGCCGAGCTGTGGCTCGAGATCGCAGTGCGTGAAGAGCGGCGCGGCGATCGCAACGCGGCACTCGCAGCGCTCGACAAAGCGCAGGAGACCAAGGCGCGCCGCGCCGAGGTACTGCGCGAACAGGCGCGGATTCATCGCCTCGCCGGCAGCCACGAGAAGGCGCTCGCGATCGTCAAGGAAGAGCTCACGTCGGATCCGCCGCTCGCGCGCCGGATGCAGCTGCAATCGGATCTCGCGGCACTGCTCACCGCGCTCGATCGCGAGCCCGAAACCGTCGTCAACGCGTACCTCGACGTGCTCAGCATCGAGCCCGATCAAACCGAAGCGCTCGCCGGCATCGAGGCGCCGGCGCGCAAGCTCGCGTTGTGGGACGAGCTCGCCCGTGCCTTCCGCGGCGCACCATCGACGCCGAAGAACCTCGAGGTGCTCGCCGAGGCACTCGAAAAAATCGCCGAGTGGTCGGAGCTCGCCGAGGTGCGCCGCCGCCAGCTCGAAGCGGCGACGACCAACGACGAGAAGGCGAAGCGTGCCGCCGTACTCGCAAAGCTCTACGAGCAGGAGCTGGGCGACACCGACGCGGCAATTCGCATGCTGCAGACCGCGCAAGCGGCGGCCGCCGACGCCGAGCGCCAGCAGGACCTGCTGCGCCTGTTGCGCGGTGCCGAGCGCTGGGGCGACATGGCACAAGCACTCGAGCGCGAGCACACGCAGATGCGCACGGAGGGCACGCGACGGCCGAGTGCCGACCGCAACACCCCTGCACCTGCGCCGACGCGCGAAACCGACCTGTTGCTCGAGCTCGGCGAGCTGCGCGCCGACAAGCTGAACCGGCTGCCCGAAGCCGTGCTCGCGTACGAAGCGGTGCTCGATCGCGACGAGAAGAACCCGATCGCCGCCGAGCGGCTCGAGAAGCTGTACGAGGCGCTCGGCCGTGATCGCGAGCTGGCGAAGATGCTCGAGCTGCGCGCCGAGCAGATGCAGGACGCACCGGCGCGCGCCGCGCTGATGTCACGCGTCGCGACGCTGCGCGCGAATCGCGGCGACGTCGACGGCTCGATCGCCGCGTACACCGCTGCGTTCGCCGCCGATCCGACAAACCGCGAAGTGTTCACCGCGATGGAGCGCGTCTGCTACAAGGCCGAGCGCTGGGCTGCTGCGATGCAGCTCTACGAGATCGCGATCGCGCACGTCGAGGGCGGCCAGAGCCGCGCGTATCGGCTCGGCGATCTCTACGCGCGCCGCGGTAACGTCCAGTTCAACTACCTCGGTCAAGTCGAGCCGGCGATCGCGTCGTACCAGAAGGTGATCGAGGTCGACTCGCAACCGCAGGCGACCGCCAAGATCCTCGAGGATCTGTGCCGCGCGCGCGGCGACTGGAAGCCGCTGATCGAAGCGTACGAGAAGCGCGCCGAGCATCAGAAGGATCCACAGCGCAAGGCCGACGCGCTGCGCACCGCCGCGGGCCTCGCCGCCGAGCGCACGCGCAACCCGCGCGAGTCGATGCGCCTCAACCGCCGCCTGCTCGAGGTCGACCCGTCGGATCTCGGTGCCTCGTCGACGCTCGAGCGGTTCTACGAAGAGAACCAGGACAAGTCGGGCCTCATCGACGTGCTCAAGATGCGCCTCGCACAAGCGCGTCAAGGCGAGGAGAGCATCGAGCTGCTCAAGCGCATCGCGCGAGTGTCCGAGGAGGGCGCGCGCGACGTCGACACTGCAACCGAGCATTACCAGAAGATCCTCGAGCTGCAGCCGGAGAACCGCGACGCCCTCGACGCGCTGTCCCGCATCTACGAATCGACCGAGCAGTGGGCCGACTTGATCGACGTCACCCGCAAGCTGATCAAGGTGACGAGCGATCGCAACACGAAGGCGCTGCTCTACTTCAAGTGCGGCTCGGTGATGGAGGCCAAGTTCGGCCGCGAGCACGACGCGATTCGCTACTACGACGCCGCGATCAAGACGACGCCGAACTGCATGCCCGCCGTGCACGGTCTGCGCGATCTGTATCGCCGCCGCGAAGAGTGGCCGCGCGTGATCGAGACGCTCGAGCTCGAGGTCAAGCTGTGGTCCGACGACAAGGAGCGCGCCGGCGTGTTCGCGCAGATCGGCCGCATCTACGACCAACAGCTCAACGATCCCGAGCGCGCGATGCACTACTACGAGAGCGCGCTCACCGTCGATCCGGACTGCTTGCCGGCGAACCAGGCGTTGTTCGAGCACTTCTTCGATCGCGCGGACTGGGACAAAGCGATGCCGATCGCGACGTCGCTCGCGCAGAAGGCGATGCGCGAAGGCGATCCGACGACACGCAGCGAGTTCTATCGCAAGCGCGGCGTTGTCGCGCGGATGACCGGCGACCTCAAGAGCGCGGCCGACAGCTTCATCGTCGCGCTCGAGATCAAGCCGCTCAACACGAGTGCGCTCGACGATCTGGGGTCACTCGCGCGCGAGCAACCCGACGCGTGGGACTTCGACGCCACGTATCGCGAGCTCGAGAAGGTCTACAAGAAACGCGACGACGCCGGCCCGCTGCTCGGTCGCGTGAATGTCGCGCGGGCGGCGATCGTCGAGAGAGAAGGCGATCTCGACGGCGCCGCCAGCCTGTATCACCAGTCGCTCGAGCTCGCGCCGACGGACTTCACGATCCTGTCGGCGCTCGTCGAGTTCCACGTCGACATGCGGCACTGGAAGAAGGCGGTCGAGGCGATCCAGAAGTTCGTCGACGGCAAGCCGTCACCGGTCGATCGGTTGAGCGCATTGATGCGGCAAGCGGGGATCCACGCCGACGGCGAGATGGAGCCCCAACGTGCGATCAACGTGCTGCGCCACGTGATCCAGATCGAGCCTGCGCATCAAGACGCGTACTACCTGCTCGCGCAGCAGTACTTCCTGATCTCGCGCCACAAGGAAGCGCGCGAAGCGATCGAGCGCGTGATCGATCTCGCGACCGCGCCCGGCATGCCGCTGTCCGCCGAAGCGCTCGCCCGCTACTACTACTACAAAGGCCGCATCCTCGACGCAGCGGGCGACGTGCGTAACGCAGGTCCGCAGTATCGCCGCGCGATCGAATACGACCCGGGCTACGCACCGCCCGCGCTCGTGCTCGCGCGCCGATCCGCCGACGGCGGCGATCAGCGACAAGCCGAGACGCTGCTGATCGAAGCCGCGCATGCCGCGATGGCGCAAGGCGGTCCGCGTGCAGCGGTGCCATTGCAACGCGGCCTCGCGCGCATCTTGCTCGCGAGCGGCGATCGGCCCGCCGCGATCGAGGCGTATCGCGGCATCTTGAACGTCGAGCCCGACGGCGCGAGCGATCGCGTCGCGCTCGCCGAGATCTACGCCGTCGACGACCCGACGCGTGCGATCGGCGAGCTGCGCAAGGTGCTCGACCGCGACATCCATCACGCACCTGCGTATCGCTTGCTCGCGTCGTTCTACAGCCGCACCGGCGACGTCGAGCGCGCGAACCGCGTGCTCACCGCGCTCGACTTGCTCGGCTTTGCGGAGGAGACCGATCGGCAGACGATGGCGCGCCTGCGCGCGTCGCGGCAGAGCCAACCGCTGCGCCGCTCGCTCGACGAGCAGAACCGCGAGCGTCTGATGGCGAACACGGCGCCGCGCGAGCCGCTCGGCGAAGTGTGGACTGCGTTCGCCGAAGAGATCACGGCGCTGGTCGCGCAACCGTCGCTCGGCGAGATCGTGGTGCCGGCGGAGGACTCGGATGGCCGGCTGCTGCAGATCGCTGGCGAGATCGGTTCGCTGTTCGAGGTCGATCCGGAGATCTTCGTCGGCGAGAAAGTGCCCGGTCTGCTCGCGGTCACCGCGTTCCCGCGTCAGATCGTCGTGATCGATCGCGCACTGATCACCGAGCAGGATCTGCCGCTGCGGTTCATGTTCGGCTACGCGTTCGAAGCGATCCGCGGCGGTTACGCGGCGCTGCTCCAGCTCGGTGCCCGCCAGCGACGCGAGCTCGGTCAGTTGCTACGCGGTTTGATCAGCGAGGTCGAGCCGACCGGCATGGCCGCCGAGCTGATGGCGAACGCGAATATCCGTCAGGCGAAGGTGCTCGAGCGTCACGCCGGTACACGCGACCTCGACACCGGCATGTGGATCGACAACATGCTCGCGTGCGCCAAGCGCGCAGGCCTGGTCGCGTGCGACGACTTCGCGGCGGCGATCTGGATGGTCGCCCGCCTTTCCGGCGAGCTGCTCGAGACCCACGACGACACCGTCGCCCTCGGCTCGGTGCTCGGAGGGCCGGACCTCGTCCGCTTTTATTTAAGTGACAATTACCAATTGATCCGAGACTTGCTCGCCCTGCCTGCCTGACGGGGTAGTCTCGGTGCTCGGCTGTGTGCGCACCAAAACCACCTAGCCTCCCTAGATCGTCGACGGACCCCACGCTACTCTAAGTTGAACGGGTGTGGTGTAATCGCGAATACCGCCGTTACGTGAAGAAGCTATGAGCCAAAAGTTTCAGGCGTCGGTACAGCACCGGGGCGACGTGAGCTACGTGAAGCTCGGTGGAGTCATCGACGAGGACAACGAGCTTTCGGATCTCGTCGATAAGATCCCGTCGGGTACGGCTGTCATCGACCTGGGCGAGATCGAGCGGATCAACTCGTGTGGCGTTCGCGATTGGGTGAACTGGCTCAGCAAGCTCGAGTCCAACGGCACGCGCTCGGTGCTCGTCGAGTGCTCGCCCGCGATCGTCGCGCAGATCAACCTGGTCAATAACTTCACCGGCAGCGGTGTCGTCAAGAGTTTCTACGTCCCGTACTTCTGCCCGGAGTGCGACGAGGAAAAGGTGCTGCTCGTCGAGGCGAGCGACATGGGTCCGCCTCCGCACGAGCCGCCCACGTGTCGCTGTGACGAGTGCGATCTCGTCATGGACTTCGACGACATGCCGGACTCGTACTTCGCGTTCCTGTCGAACCAACGCAAGCTCGCCGAGCCCGACAAGATCAACGGCGCGATGAAAGAGCTCGCGCGCGGCTCGGAAGCGCCGCAGGGCGCGAAGGGCAAAGTGAAGTCGCGGCAGAGCGCGCCGCAGATCGGTGCGCCGGGTAGCAAGCCGAGCGTGCCGTCGCTGCCGTCGATCCAGCGCACGAGCACGCAGCCCGCCGCCACTCACTCGAGCGGCCCGCGTTTGCCCACGGGTAAGAGTGGGCATCCGTCGAGTAACCCACCTCTCGGCAGAAATCCCAGCAGTAAGCCGCCGAGCCAGCCGCGTCTCGGTGGCAAGCCGCCGTCGAGCCCGCAGATCGCGGCCAACATGTCGATGCGCAACCTCGCGAGCGCTCCCGCGGTCGCTGCACCTGGTAAGAGCAACGCGCTGGTCTTCACGCTTGTAGGCATCCTGGTCGCCGCGATCGTGGTCCTCGCGTACCTCGTGTTGACGAAGTAAACTGCTTACTTCTGCGGGATTCAGCGAAGGGGACAGCGGGCGGCGTGCCGTGCCAGGTCTGCGGCAAGACGTGGCCGCTAGACACCACGGTTTGCCCCGACGATGGCACCTGGCTCCACGACGAGACGATCATGGAGCAGCAGCGGCGTCAGCGCGGGCCGTCGATGGGCGATCAGTTCGCACCCGAGCCGAGCGGGGACAGGCACGCGCTCGGGCAGACCGCACCGCCCGATGGCCCCACGAAACTGGCGAGCGAGCTACCCGCCGGCACGCGCGTCGGCGAGTACGAGATCGAAGCGAAGATCGGCGAAGGCGCGATGGGCACGGTCTATCGTGCGGTGCATCCCGCGATCGGCCGCCACGTCGCGATCAAGGTGATGACACCGAAGCTGTTCGACGAGCCCGAGAGCGTAAAGCGATTCGTGGCAGAGGCGCGCGCGGTCGCTGCGATTCGCCATCCCGGCATCGTCGACGTATTCGGCTTTGGCCGGCTGGCCGACAACCGCACGTACCTCGTGATGGAGTGGCTCGACGGCTCGAGCCTCGCGGCGATGCTCGCGCAGGGCAAGCTCGGCTTCTCCGACGCGTGCGACATGTTGCGCCAGATCGCGCGCGCGCTCGAAGCCGCGCACGGCAAGGGCATCGTGCACCGCGATCTCAAACCGGAGAATGTGTTCATCCATCGCATCGACGGCGAGAAGCCACAG
>DATDCH010000473.1:0-14370 GCA_036524455.1 Kofleriaceae bacterium
GATCGCCGTATCGAAGCCGAGCTGATCGAGAGCATCGGGCGTCGTCTCGCCGTAGCGCGTCGGCACGCTCCACACTGCGCCGCTACCGGTAGACGCGAACACGCCGCCCGCAGCCATCGAGCCGATCGAGCCGACCGCGAGGTGGGCGCCGTCGCTCGACACCGCGACCGAGTAACCAAAGTTCGCGCCTGCCTCGGGCGTCGGCGGCTTGACGTACGCAGCCAGCGTCCACGTCGTGCCGCTGCGCGTGAACACGTAGGCGGCGCCGGGATTGTTCAGCGCGTTGTCGTTGGGGTTCGTGTTCGCGCTGTCCTCACGGTGCGCACCGACCGCGAGCGTGTTGCCGTCGGCTGACAGGCTCACTCCGATCCCGAATCCATCGCCGATGTCGGTGTTGTTCGCTTTGATGTAGGCCTGCTGTGTCCAGGCAGTGCCGGCGCGCGTGAAGATGTAGACCGCGCCGGCGTCGGCCGCCGAATTGTCGGCCTCACTCATGTTGATCACGCGCGACGCGCTGTCTTCATAGAACGAGCTGACCGCGAGCGTGTTGCCGTCGGCCGATAACGCGACGTTCTCACCGAACGCGTCGTTGACATCGGAAACCATCGGCTTGATGTATGCCTGCTCGACCAGCGCACCGGCGGTTTCGGCGAACACGTACACCGCGCCGGCGTCCATCACCGAGTCGTCGGCCGGGTTGCCGCCGGAGTCTTCGAGCCGCGCACCGACGGCGAGCGTCTTGCCGTCGCCGGAGAGACTGACCGCCCACCCAAACTGGTCGACCGCATCTGCATTCGACGCGAACAGCGATTCGGCGGCGGCCCACGTATCACCGGTGCGGCGAAAGATGTGGACCATGCCGGCCTCGACGAGCCCGACCTTCTCGGCGAGCGGCGCGGCGACCGCGGCGGTGAGGCCATCGCTCGAGATCGCGACGGCGTGACCGAACTGAGCGTTGATCAGTGGGCTCGGCGCTTTGAGGTAAGCGCGTCGCGACCCTAGTGGTGGATCCCCGGTGTCATCCGGCGCGCCGCCATCGCCTGTCGTCGGGTCAAACCCGATGCGGCCGCACGCCGCAAGCAGCACGCATCCGAGAACGCCGGCTCGACTCACCCACCCATCGTATCGCGACTACGAGCGCGGCTCGATCGTGACGACCACCGGACGGTGATCGCTGCGGCCCTCGTCGAGCACGGTGCCATCGCGCACCGAGAGCCGGCTGTCGACCATCACGTGATCGATGTCGAGCTTGAGAAGGTCGCTCGTCTTGCCATTCGTCGTGACCTCGTAGTGCCACGTCGTCGGGCCTTTGGTGTCGGCGCGCGACAGGCCTTGCTTCGCGAGGAAGGAGAGGGCCGAGCCGCTCGGGTCTTCGTTAAAGTCGCCGGCGACGATCGTCGGCATGTCCTTCACCATCTTCTTCCAGTACGACTCGATCTCGCGGCGGCGCAGTGGCGGCGTCGTCATGAAGCCTTTGATCCAGCTGCCGCCGTCGATCGCCGGGCGCAGGTGCACGTTGAGGATCTGCAGCGCACCGAAGCCAGTCTCGAGCACGAGGCGCTCGGCGGGGAACCAGCCGCGCTCCGGCGACGGCAGCAGCTCCTCCGCCGTGATCGGCAGCTTCGAGAGCACCGCGAGGCCACCGGCTGCGCGCGTGTGAATGCGAAAGATCGTGTGCGGGTACTGCGCCGCGAGGCGGTCGCTCAGCACGCGCTTCCACTCCGACGTGACCTCTTGCAACAACACGATGTCCGCGTCGGCGCGCGCGATCGCTTCGACGGCGGATTTCGGCTCGGGATTGCCGTAGTTCAGGTTGTAGGTCATCAGACGGAGCGGACCAGCAGCCTCGGCGCGCGCACGCGGCGGCACCGCGGCCACCATTCCAATCAGCAACGCGGCGAGGAACGGTAGAAGACGCACGGCTGTTCATGATGACCGAGAACGCGCGCACTGCCAATTCGGAGCTTTTCTCAGCGCAGACCGATCGCGTGGGAGATGCGGATTTCTCCGTCGGCGGGACGCGGCGCGATCGTATTGGCGGCGCGGGTGTCCTCGGCGTGGATGCCGGCTGCCTGGAGCGTGGCGAAACCATCATGGTGCTCGCTGTCGACGTAACGCACGAGGACATCGATCGGCGTGATCGTGATCGGTGCGATCATGGTGCCGAGCTCGCCTTCGAGCGCCGGCAGTATCGCGGTCTCCACGTCGGGTGGCAGCACGACTTCCCAGACGACCCGGCGGGGAACGAGCGAACCGCCGTTCTCCCACGTTGCGTGCAGGTTCACGGCATCGCCCATCGGTGTTGGATCCCAGCGCAGCGACGCCGGCGAGAGTGTCGTCAGCTCGGCGCTGACGCTGATCGGCGCCAGGAAGTTGTCGGCGGAGAACGCGATCGCGGTGGGCGCGCCGGTGAGCTCGCGGGTCGTCACCCGCGCGGCGTCGATACCGGGCAGCGCCGCCGTGATTCGTGTCGCGTCGATGACGAGACCCGTCCACAGCGTGCCGTGATCGGTGACCGGCTGCGCGTCGAACGAGAGGCCGTCGCTGAGCAGCTCCATCTGCATAGACGCCGGCGCAACACCGTCGAGCGTGACCGGCACGTTCGCACCGGTGGTTTGCCAGGCCGCGATGTCGAGCGTCGCGAGGCCGTTTGTCATCATCACGCGACCCGCGGCGTAACCGTCGAGCACGGGCGCCGGCGGATCGCCGCCGAGATCGTGGTAGCCGCCGACCAGGACGTCGAGCTTGGTGTCGCTGCCCATGCTGCACGCGCCGACGTCGAGTGATGCCGGTAGTTGCGTGGCGCGCACGGTGGCGCAGCCGATGCGGATGTCGAAGTAATCGGCGCCGGTGAGGTTCGGGCCGTCGACCTGCAGCACGCCCACGACGAGCGGCGGGGGACCGCTGCGCGGCGGGCCATAGATCGCGATCTCCGCCTCGGGTGCGGCGAACGTGACGATCGAGATCACGGGCGTCAGCTCGCTGAGGTTGCCGGGGAAGATGACCGAGATCAGCGAGTCGCCGTCGACGCCGACCGACGCGTGCCCGACCGCGTCTGCGGTGGTCTGGTCGATCACCTCGCCATTCGGCGAGTGACCGATCACGGTAACGCCCGGTTCGGGGCGGTCGCCGCCAAACGCGGTCACGACGACCTGCCGCGAGCCGCCGCCTCCGCCGGACGAGCGGCACGCAGCGCACAGCGCGGTGGCGAGCAGGAGCAACCTCACCGGGCCATCGTAGCGCGCGCTAGATCGGCGTGCCGCGAATCCCGTCACGCTCGGATTTGGGCTAGCTTTCAGACTTGCCGATTCCCGCCGAGCGCCGGCGCAGCTACCTCGCACGCCAAGTCGCGACGATGGTGCTGTCGCACGTGCAGACCGATACCCCAATGGCAATTGTTCGCGCCTCGGCGTGGTCGAACTCGCTGGCGCGGATGGGCGTGCACCTACCGCTGTTCTTGGTTCACGACATCGGCGTGATGCTGTCGCTGTCGCGTGGCGCCGGCGGTTACTTGCTGCGGCCGCGCGAGAGCCAGCTCGCCCGCGTGCAGCTGCCCGCGAACGTCAAGCCGCAGCTCGACCAGTACCGGCGACTGTTGGAGAACATCGCGGCGTCGGAGGTGATCGAGCGGCTCGCCGGCCTGCGCCTGCGCGACGAGATGGTCGCCGTGCTGCTCTCGCGCATCCTCGGCGACACGTACAACCGCTGGCGCGATCGCAGCAAGAGCGCCGGCCACGAGCCGCTGCCGCTCGATCTCGGCATCCTCGGCGAGATCGACTTCGCCGATCACTTTCGCGACTTCGATCCGCGCGGCTTGTGGGGCTTCACCGAGCACCTGGTCGCGCAGTCGATGCACATCTACACGCAGGTCGAGCTGATCGATCTGGATACGGTGCGTCTGCTCGGCCTGTTCAAGGAAGACAGTGCGTCGGGCAGCGAAGCGCTCGGCGGGGCGATCGATCTGGTGGATCTGTTCGCCGCGCTCGGCTCGCCGGAGGCGAACGACGTCGCGAATTTCTCGCTGGATCTGCTGCCGAGCGTGCTCGAGACCCGGCGCTCGACCGGTGCACAGACGTTCGCCGTCGACGGCTACGCGTCGATCGAGCGCAAGGGCAACATCGATTCGCTCGTGCTGTCGGAGCTCGCGTACGACCGCGAGATCTTCGAGCAGAAGGTGCTCGACAACGAGCTCCTCTACTACGGCCGCGACAAGCAGCGCGAGGACGAGCGCCGGCTGCAGTACTTACTGATCGACTGCTCGGCGTCGATGCGCGGCCAGCGTCAGGTGTTCGCGCGCGGCCTCGCGCTCGCGCTGATCAAGAAGCTCACGCTCGAAGGCGACGAGATCTGGGTGCGGTTCTTCGACTCGCGCCTGCACGAGACGATCAAGATCGGCCGTTCCGGTCAGGTGCCGGTGCCGTATCTGCTGTCGTTCCGCAGCGAACGCGGCCGCAACTACGGCAAGGTGTTTCGCCAGCTGCTCGTCGAGGTCACGCGGTTGCGCCGCGAGCAGAAGCGCCGCGTCGTGATGTACGTGATCACGCACGGCCAGTGCCACATCGAGCCCGAGCTCACCACCGCGCTCAAGCAGCAGGCGTTCCTCTACGGCATCGTGTGCCTGCCGTCGTCGGACCAGTTGCCCGATTTCGTGGCGCTGCTGGATCGGTCGCAGATCGTCAGCGCCGACGCGCTGACCTCGCGCGCCGAACGCCAGCGCCGCGCACTCGACATCGTCGGTGATGCGACCGCCGCGCCGAAGGGTCCGAAGCCGACCACGACGGCGCCGAGCACGAGCATGCGCAACATGCCCGTGATGAAATCGTGAGACGATGATGCGGTGAGAGCCGCATGCCTCTTCGTCATGCTTGCCGGCTGCGACGGCGTATTCGGGCTCGTTCACCTTCCCGATCGCAGCGACGCGAAGACCGGCACCGACGTGTTAGATGCCGCGCCTTGTCCGTCGCAGCTGTTCTCGAGTGGTGTCGACTTCGCGACGGGCCAGCAGCCCTACGATATCGCGCTCGTCGACTTCGACCAGGACATCGACAATACGCTCGACATCATCGTGACGAACGAGCTCGGCAGCTCGGTCAGTGTGCTGCTCGGAGCGGGCGATGGCACGTTTGCACCGCACATCGAAAGCCCGGCCGGCAGCTCGCCGCGCGGATTGGCGGTCGGCGATGTCGATCGCGATGACAAGCTGGACATCGTCGCGTCGTCGGCAACCCTTAACAGCGTCTCTATTCTGCTCGGGACGGAGAACGGCGGCGTCGGCACTGCCGTCGCGGTCCTCGTCGGCACGCCAACGGCCGACGTCGCGCTCGCGACGATGAACAGCGACGAGGCGCCGGATCTGCTCACGGCGTTGCCCGGTGCGGTCGGCCTCCAGCTCAACAACGGTACGGGGCTGTTAAGTGACGTGATGGCGTACACCGTCGGGATGACGCCGAACGACATCGGTGTAGGCGACCTCGATCTGGATGGGCTCGTCGATGCGGTGACCGCGAATGCCGGCGCTAGCACGATCAGCGTGCTGATCCACGTCGGCGAGGGGTTCGCGTCGCACAATCCATTCGACGCCGGGGCCAGCCCGCGCGCGATCGCGGTCGGCCAGTTCGACGGCGACACTCTGCCGGATATCGCAGTGGCGGCCGTCGGAAGCAGCACGGTCGAGGTGCTGCGCAACGCAGGTGCCAGTACGTTTGGCTCCGTGATGTCGATTCCCGTGCCGGCGTCGCCGTTCGGCCTTGCCGCCGCCGACGTCGACGGCGACCGCGATATCGATCTCGTGGTGTCGAGCCTGGACATGGCTCGGCTAACGATCCTCGAGAATGACGGTATGGGTACGTTCACCCCGCTCGCGCGCACGCTCGACACCGCGCAATCGCCCTTCCGCCTCGCGCTCGGCGATGTCGATCGCGATGGACGAGCCGATATCGTCGTTGTCCAGCAGGGTGCCGACACCGTGCGTGTCTATCGCGCGTGCACCCCGTAGCACGTGCTATAGCGATCCCGCGTGGCGCGTCGCACGTTCAATTCGATCGAGAGCACCGCGGACCAAGCGGAGGCTTTCGCCCAGCAGGGCAAGTGGGTCGATGCCGAGAAGCACTACCGCGAGCTGATCGGCCAGACCCACGTCATCAATTACGAGTACGACGACTGGTTGCGCCGGCTCGGCGAGATCTATCGCAACCTCGGCCGCCAGCGCGAAGCCGCGTTCGTCTACCTCTATCTGCATTACTTCGACATGGCGCGCGGCCAGCTCGTCGGCGATGCGCACGTCGGCCTGCGCGCACGGCTCGCCGAGATCGAGAAGAAGTGGTCCGAGGCGGCAACGCTGTACCAGCAGGCGAAGCTGCCGGTGCACGCCGCGGTGTCGTTCGAGCGTGCGAAGCAATACACCGAGGCGACGGCCGCGTGGCGCCAGCTGGTTCACCACTCCGAGCTCGGCCAGCGTCCGTACGAAGCGGCGCTCGTGCACTTCAACTACGGCTTGGCCGCCGTGCGGCTCGATGCGGCGTCGGCAGAAGCACGCCGCGCGCTGATCGAGAGCCAGCGCAAGCTCGAGCAGGTCGCCGATGACTTCGAGCAAGTCGGCGAGCTCGAGCGTGCGTTCGACTGCTTCCAGATCCTGCTCAAGCTCGGCAAGGAATCGGCGCAGTTCGAGAACCTCGCCGAGGGCTACGTCAACTGCATCCGCGTGCTGCGCGAGGACAACCTCAAGTTCTACGTGCTGCAGTACTACGAAGACTTCATCAAGCTCGCGCTCGAGCGCGGCGAGCTGCACGCGGCCGCGACGCTGTATCAAGAAGCGGCTGCGTTCGCCGCGCGCGCGGGTCTGCCGTACGACCGCCACTACCAGCACAAGAGCGCGATCACGTGGATGCGCTGCGCGGACAAGTTCATCGAGAGCGGCGTGCCGGTGCAGATGGTCGAGAACGCGCTGCTCGCCGCAGCGTCGCAACACTCCGCCGTCGGCGATTACCCATCCGTGCGCGACTGCTTCGACCGGCTCGCTGGGCTCGAGCTGCCCGACCGCGCGAAGAAGCGGTTCGCGTCGATCGCGCAGCGCTACAAAGGGCTCGCGGCGCCGCCGGTCGAGCTGCCGGGCCTGCCCGATTATCTCAAGCAGCAGCACGCCTACGCCGACATTTGGTTCGTCGACCTGCTCGAGTGGGAGATGGACGGCGACGCGTTTGCGGTCGCGGCGTCGATCGTTGGCGACCTCAAGTATCCGAACGGCATCCGCCGCCGCGCGCTCGTCGTGCTGCTCAACCTCTCCGATGCCGAGCGGCGCAACGCACAGGGCGAGACCGACACGCTCGTCGACGTCGCCGAGAAACTCGGCGAGCTGCAGTCGTACGCCGCGCTATCGCCGCTCGAAAAACTGTACGCGTCACAGGATCCGACGATCCGCCGCGCGGCCGTGCGCGCACTGCGCTTCCTCTACTTCAAGCGCTCGTTCGTGATCGTGCGCAAGGCGCTCGCCGATCCGAACGATCAAGTGCGCGAAGCCGCGCTGATGGCGATCGGCGGCCTGCACTTCCCACACGCGTTCAATCCGCTCGCGCGCATCTATCGCGAGAGCACGGACCCGCGCGTGCGTGCGGCGGGGCTGCAATCGATCGGCAAGATCCAAACCGTCGAGGCGGGCGAGTTCCTCGTCATGGTGCTGCGCCAGGAGAGCGGCAACCTGCGCGAGGCCGCGACGCAAGCGCTCGCGCAAATGGACAACGCCGACGTGTTACCGATCCTGCGCCAGCACCACGAGATCGAGACGAACCCGCAGGTGCGCGAGACGATCGGCGAGCTGTTGCGCCGCCATTGATCTCCGCTTAGCCGAGCGTGAGCTGTTCGCGCAGCTTCGCGTCGAGGTGCTTGATCACGACCGCGCCGACCGCGGCGACGATGCGCTGAAATCCCGCGCACTCGCAGCGCACGAACTTGCTCGCACGCCGCGTCTGCCCGATGGCGTTCGTCAGCTCGACCGTATAGCTCGGCTCGTCGGGATAACCCGTGTGCTCGGGAATCACGAGCCGCGCGAAATCGTCGGCGACGACTGCGGCGAACACGGCATCGACGTCGGGTTGAGCTAGCGCGAGCTTGTGCGTTATCGCCTTCTCCCGCTCGCCCCACGGCTGCTTGTCGATTCGGACCTTGCCGTTACCGGTGACGGCGATCGCGACGCCGCCGAGCCCGTACGTCGTCGAGCGATCGACGCGCACGCTCGCATTGCGTTGATCGCCGATGAATTCGCGCGTCTCGATCGCGAGCGGGCGGGCTTCGCTCTGCATCCGCTCGACCAGCGCGCGCATCTCCTCGTCCTTCATCTCGTTATCGTCTCCGAAATCTTCCCGCTTGCGAGCGCCGAATGGATCGCGTGTGATGCTTTGCTATGGGGCCAACCACGAGTGCGGTGGATCTGCCGCGCCCGCGCGTCGATCTCGCGCTCGGCCGGCGCCGGCATCGCCGCATCACCGGTCCCGCCGGATTGCTGCTGTTCGTGTGCTTGTTCCTGCCCGCGGTGAAGGGCTGCAACGAGCCGGTCTACCCGCTCGCGATGCCGATGTTCTGGCACCCGTACATCTACGGGGCCGTGCTCGCACTCGGCAGCGCCGCGCTCACCGTGCGCCATCTCCACTACACGGTCGTCGCGCTGCGCATCGTCGCGTGGCTGACGATCGTCGGCTCGGCGTTCTTGATCGCGATCGCCGGTGGGGTCGCGCTCGCCGAGCTGATCGTCGGCGCTCTGCTACTGGCTGCGATCGGCCGGCGCGGCTATTCGGAGCGGCGCGTCGCAGCGACGGCGATAGCGATCGGCGTGATATCCCTGCTGTGGTTCGGCCTTTGGGTCACGACCCCCGAGGCCATGGTCGGCGTCTATGTGTCGGCGCTGGCGAGCGCCGGTGTATTCGTCGGCGGCCTGGTCTGGCTTGTCGAGACGAGCTGAGTGTTATCATCGCGGCATGGGTGGACTACCTAACCGTGCTGCGATCGCCTGTGCCATCGCCGCCGCGTTGATCGGCTGTGACTCGCGCGCGAAGGCCTCTGATCCACAAGGCGGCCGCGCCGAGAGCAAGTCGAAGGAGTACGAGAGCTGCGGCGCGAGCCTGCACTGCCAGGACGACTTGCGGTGCTTCGAGAATACGTGCCGGCGCACCGCACGCTCGACGGTCGGCGACTACTACGCCGCGCTCGGCAATCAGATGCGCGCGAAAGGCGAGCTCGCCGGCGCGATCGACTCGTTCAACAAATCGCTCGGCCACTACGACAGCGAGAAGATCGCGCTGCCGCCAGATATCGATTGCTCGTACGGCGCGACGCTCACCGCCGCTCGCGCGAAGAAGGAACACGCCGAGCTTGCCGCGCGCGTGTTGCACCGCTGCGTGCTAGCAGTGCCGTCGGGCAGCTTGATTCGCGAGCGTGCGCTCGCCGATCTCGCGATGCTCACTGAATCCGGTCTCGATCCGCTCGCCCTCGGCCGCACCTCGCTCGCCGACGTGTACCTGACACGCGGGCCGCAAAAACCGGCGAGCGACAAGCTGCAAGTCGTCGTCACCCCGACGCCGGCAGTCGACAAGAAGACGTTTCCGCTGGTCGCCGAGCGCATCGGTCAGCCCGATCTCAAGGCTGCACTCGTCGCGTGCTGGGAGGCGTACAACCAGGCCACCCGCAAAGAGGCGATGGCGGTCACGATCGGCATCGTGTCGAAGTACTACCCGTCGGAGTACGAGGACGAGCCGGGCAGGTACCAGACGAAAATCGACCCAGCGGTCACGATGCCCGCCGGGCCGGAAGCCAGCGCCGATCAATGCGTGCGAGCCGCGGTGGAACCTGCCCTGAAGACGCTCTCCGGTATCCGCGACTCGTTTGCGACGAAGCTGACGATCAGCGTGAAGTGATCACCACCAGTCTTTGCGACGACCGACGTAGAACAGCACGCCGGCAGCGACCACGCCGCCGATGATCGACGCGGTGAGCACCGGGCGGTCCTTCGCCTTGAGATAGGTGAAGTACGCCTTGTCCTCGCCCTTCTTCGCGAGGTGCTTCGCACTTTGCTTGCCACGCTCGAACGCGTCGGCGGCCATCAGCTTGCCCTTCTCGAACGCGACTTGCGCGCGCGCTTTGACGTCGACCTTTTCCTGGACGACGTGCTTCAGCTCGGCGAGGCTCGATTCGAGATCCTCGCGCGCCCGAAACATTTCTCGTTCGATGACTTCTCGGTTACGCATGGGTCGCCCTTTCAGTGTTCGCAAGCGTGTGCTTCACACCGGCGATCGTGCGGTGTGCCTCGTATTCCGCGATCGTGGTGTCGGGTTTGATGTCCTTGCTCAGTCGCTTCGCGAAGCTGCCGGCAACGAAGCCACCCGTGACGATGTAGACCGCCGCCATCAGCAGCAGCCGCAGCGACAACGCCGGAATCACCGGTTCGAGTGCCGCGACCGCCGCGGCGCACAGCATGCCGAGACCGATCAGGGCGACGATGCCGCCGAGCACGATCACGGCCGCTTCGAACGCGGCGGTCTTCGCCGTATGTTGCAGCTCGCCTTTGACGAGCTCGAGCTCGTCCCTGGCGAGAACTTTGATGTCGTCGGAAATGCGGTGAAGCAGCTCGCCGACGCGACCGGTACCATTCTCTGTTTGATTGGTCTCCATACAGTTCTCCTACGCCGGTGTTTTCATGGTTTTCCCGACGAGCAGTCGCGCCCACAACGGCGTCGCCGGCGGGGCTTCCTTCGTGACACTGCGCCACATCCGATCGAGCGCGCGCACCGCGATGCGAGTCGCGACGGCGGAAACCGCTGTCACCAATGCGGCCCAAGCTAGTTTCTTCATGACTATGCGTGTGTGCACCCAACGTGCCGGCAGCGTTGCGAGAATTCCCTTTGGCAGCGCCCATGCGACGTAGTACCTAGCGGGGGTGGAAAAGCCCGATTTGCGTGCGATGACGCTCGCCGACGCGGAGGCATTCGCCGTCGCGCAGGGCTGGCCGCGCTTTCGTGGCGAACAAGTCTGGCGCTGGGTCCACGACAAAGGCGCACGTGACTTCGACGAGATGTCGAACCTGTCGCGCGAAACCCGCGCAGCGCTCGCCGAGCGCTCACACATCGGCACGCTCACGATCGCCGAGGTTCAGACTTCGCGCGATGGCACGCGCAAGCTCCGCCTCCTCACGCGCGACGGCCAATCGATCGAGAGCGTGATCATTCCCGAGATCGATGGCGACAAGACCACGCAGTGCATCTCGTCGCAGGTCGGCTGCGCGGTCGACTGCCAGTTCTGCGCAACCGCGAAGCTCGGCCTCCTGCGCAACCTCGACGCGGGCGAGATCGTCGATCAGGTCTACCTCGCGCGCCGCCTACTCGCCGAGGTCGATCCGGGCCGCCGCCTCACGAACCTCGTCTACATGGGGATGGGCGAGCCGCTCCACAACTACGACAACATGATCAAGTCGCTGCGCATCCTCACGCACGACAAAGGCGCGGGCATGTCGCAGCGCCGCATCACGGTGTCGACGTCGGGGCTCGTTCCGAAGCTCGAGAAGCTGGGCCTCGAAGACGTGCGCCCGAATCTCGCCGTCTCGCTCAACGCGCCCAACGACGAGATCCGCGACGAGATCATGCCGATCAATCGCAAGTGGAACATCGGCAAGCTGCTCGATGCACTGCGCGCTTATCCGCTCGAGCAACGCCGCCGCATCACGTTCGAGTACGTGCTGCTCGCGGGCGTCAACGATTCACTTCGCGACGCCGCTCAGCTGGCCAAGCTGCTGCGCGGCCTCAAGTGCAAGGTCAACATCATCCCGTACAACCCGCACCCCGAAGCGCCTTACCAGCGGCCCACGCCGGCGGCGGTCGATGCGTTCCAGGACGAGTGCAAGCGCCTCGGGCTGCTGACGTACCTGCGCAAGCCGCGCGGCGACGACATCGACGCGGCATGCGGCCAGCTCGCGAATCGCAGCAACGGCGAAGCGATCGTGCCGCTGCGCATTCGCAAGGCGCCTGCTGCACCGCCCCCCGTGGAATGACATGAGCGACGGCGGCGACGCGAGGTTCTGGCACGGCGTGTTTGCCGGTTTCTGCGGCTTCGTCGTGCTCGTGCAGCTCGCGCTCGCGAGTCAGCTCGCCGACGTCGCGGCGATGTACCGCGACTTCGGCTCCGTGCAGTTGCCGCTCGCGACCCGGATCACGATCCACCCCGTATGGATGTGGGGCACGCCGCTGGTTGGTGTAGCCGCCGTGGCGACGCTTCTCGTCAAACGCCCGCGTTCGCTCGCGCTCTACGTCGTGGTGGCCGTCGTCCTCGTCGCAATTGGTGGCGCAACGTACTGGTATCCGCGGGCGCCGATCTACGCGCTGGCCGGGAACATCTCCGCCGAGTGAGACGTACAATCTCCGACGGATGACGTCGGGTAGGCAGCCATCGCGCGCGCTGCTGATCGCAGCGGGTGTGCTGACGCAAATGATCGGTGCGGTCTGCCTCGTCCTGGCCCTCACCTCGCTGCCGATCGCGCACGACCTCAAGACCGGCATCAGTGGCGTGATCGCTTCGGTGGTCGCCGCGCTCGCCGCGATCATCTGCGGCACGTTCGTGTGGCGCGGTCGCCTCGTGCCGCTCGCGCTCGCAGCCGGCCTCGACGTCGGTTTCGGCATCGGTCTGCCGCGTGGCGGCTCCGCGATCGGTGCGCTGCTGCGCATCCTGCCGCCCGACGAGATCGAGACCGCCGAAACGCTGATCATGATCGCGGCCGTCGTGATGTTCATCGCGGCCGTGCTCTGCGTGCTCGCAGTTCCCTCCGCGCTCAAGCTCCGCCAATGGGCGCGCGACGAGCTGGCGCGCGACGCGGGCGACGAGCTCGGGCGCGATGCCGGCGCTACCGACCCTTCCGGCCCGCCGCAGTTTCCGCTCGGCACGCACGCGGCGCCCACGCTCATGTCGTCGATCGACGAAGTGCCGACGAGACCGCGGCCGCGGTTGAGCCGGCCGAGCGCGAGCCCCGGCCACGGCGCCGGTACCCCGGGCGCGGGCGACACGCTGCGCGGCTTCGGCGCCGTCAAGCTGATGCCGACCCAGGTCCTTCGCGTCGACACCCCGCGCAGCAAGCCACTCGTGATCGCGGGCGTCGCGGTCACGCTGATCGCGATCGGCATCATCGTGATCACGGCCGCGACCGGCTCGGAGCCGAAACCCGCCCTGTCGAGCACGCCGAGCACCGGCTCTGCGTTCACGAAGACCACCGAAGACAGCACGACCGGCGATCCCGTCGCGAGCGTTGCGCAACCGGCCGCCGCTGGGTCCGACGCCAGCGCACCGCCGCCCGCGATCGACGACTTCGTCACGCTGTTTCACGCGGCGCTCGCTACTGCCAGCGCCGCCGACCTCGGCCCCCTGCTCGACGCCAAAGCATTCGCGTTCGGTGTCGACTCGCACGACATCGCCGAAGGTCGCGACGCGATCGTCGCGCAGCTGCGCGAAGACCTCGGCGAAGTCCCCGCAAAAGGCTTCGCCGTCACCACCAAGTTCTCGCACGTCGCAAGCGACGGCGCCGTTGGCTGGCTCGCGCAAGAGCTTCGTGTCGGCAGCAAGACGTTCGTGATCTCCGCGGTGCTCGCGCTGCGCGACAACGCATGGACGATCGCCGCCCTCCACTGGGCGCAGGCGATGCCGAACGACACCGCCTACCGCCTCGCGCGCGAAGGCGAGCTCGCGGTCCCCGACGCGATTCCCGACGCGCACGACGAGTCGCCGCTCGCAGCCGCGATGCGCACGGGGTTTGCGTCGAAGCCGTCGTTCGTCGAGGCGCGCAGCACGCGCACCGACGCGTTCAACTTCGGAAGCGCCGGCGAGAAGCTCAAGACGGGCGACGCGATCAAGCGGATCTTCGGCAAGATCAAAGCGACGATCCGCCTTCACGACGCAGTCAAGGTCGGCACGCTCGGCGAGCGCGGCGGCTGGGGCGTTGCGAACGTCGACTTCACGGACGCCGATCGCGACGGCACCGAGGTGACGCAGACATTTCGCGTGCTCGCCGCCTGGGTCAAAGAGGACGCGGGGTGGCGGATCGTGCAGACGCAGTGGTCGAACGCTCGTTAGCGTAGATGCGGCCATCGACGAGTTGCTCGACGACCGTGGGCAGACCGCAACCGCGCTCGATCACCTGAGCGCCTGCGTTCGTTCGAGAGCCCGCGCTCGAGATCTTCGCCTTCCCCTACTTAAATCCGAAGTGGACGCGCGCGTTCGCGTCAGCGCTGTGAGCTGTGTGGGCGGGCGCGAAGTCCGCACGTCGTGCAGCACAACCCGTGCAACGAAGGCGGCCGTCCACACTGGTCACAGCGACGCCCAGCGTTCTCCCGACCGCGTGTGCCTGCA
>DATDCH010000474.1:0-4868 GCA_036524455.1 Kofleriaceae bacterium
GGCACCGGGCGTTGGCGGTGGCGTGCTCGGTGGTTGCGGGCGTGCGGCTGCGGGCGGCGGCGGAGGACGTGGCGGAATCGCCGGCACCCTCGCCATCGGCGGCGGTGTTGCAATTCGCGGCATCGGCGGTGGCGTCGCGGCGCGCGGTGAGGTCACCGACTTTGGACGCGTTGCACCTGCCGGCGCCGGCACCATCGGTCGCGCGCGTCCCGGATCGGTCGGCGGTCGCTGCAACGTTTGCGATCCGCGCGGCGACGCAACCGGTGGTCGCGATGCTGGACTTGGTGTGTGCTCGGGAACGGGTGACGGAGCGGGTGGCGGAGCGGGCTCTGCACTCGGGGCCATCAGCCGATCGAGCGCGAGATCCAGATCGCTGTCATCCGGCGGGGTTCCCCCTCCACCTGAGGATTTCGGTTCGGCCACGCGAGGCCTTCATTGTAGATCGACGCCACCGCGTTCCGCGATGTAGGTACCGGCCGCACACGTCACGTCTCGGCGTCGGCGCTACCGTCGACGATCGTTCGTAGTCGTTCTACCGCCTGGGCGTGTAACCGACTCGCCCATGACTTCGAGATCCCGAGCTCGGCGCCGGCTTCGAGCAGGTTCTTGCCCTCCCAATAATGCTTGGTGACGAGCGCTCGCTCTTTCTCGGGCAATGCAGCCAGAGCATCTCTGAGCTTCGCCGACAGCCGGCCGGTGTCCATGCGATCGGCGGGCGCCAGCGCGTTAGGATCCGGCGCATCGAAACCTTTGTCGCGCAGGCCTTCGAGCGAGGTGACGTACATCGTCCGGATCGCAGACATTGCGGTCCGCACGGCGGCAAGTGCGTCGGCGCCTTCAGGTGGTTTCGCTCCGCGCTGCGCGGCTCCGGCGTCGCGCTCCGCGCGGTGCTCCAAGTATTCGCTCGCGGCGCGCAACGCGATGAGCTTCTGCCACACGCGACGCGGCAAGTTGGACGCCTTGCGCAAGCCATCCACGATCGCACCTTGCACGCGGTACCACGCGAACGTCTGAAACGACGCGCCACGCGACGGATCGAACCGCGAAGCTGCTTCGGCAAGGCCTGCATTGCCGAGCGCGACGAGCTCGTCGAACTCGATGTGCTCCTTGACGCGCGGAAAGATCATCGCCGCTGCTTTGCGCGGTAGGTCGAGATGACTCTCCACCAATCGCGCGCGCTCGGCAGCTTCCACGCTTCGACCGTATCATTTCTGCTAGCTTCCGGTCCGTGGGTACGTTCACGGTGGTCGGCGGGACGGAGCTCGATGAGCTCGCGAGTGCGTTCGGCCTCGGTGCCGTGACGTCATCGCGCACGATCGCAGCCGGAACGATCAACTCCAACTTCGAGCTCGTGACCGAGAGCGGCCGCTACTTCCTGCGCATCAACGAAGGCAAAGCAGAAGTCGACGTCGCGTGGGAATCGCGTGTCGTCGCGGCGCTCGCCGAAGCAGGTGTGGTGACGCCGCCGCCGCTCGTCGCGAAAGACGGCCGGCCTTACGCGCCGCTCGCCGGTGCCGGCGCCACGAAATGGGTCAGCGCGTTTCCATGGCGCGAAGGCATGCATCTCGCAGCGGCCGCGATCACGCAGGAGCACGCGGCAACATTCGGCGGCACGCTCGCCGAGCTGCATCGCGCCGGCATGGAGCTCCCCGCGGCATGGCGACGCGGCAGCATCTACGATTACGATCATCTGGTCACGCGGTTTCAGCGCTTCGCGCGGGTGCACGATCCAGAGCTCGGCGATGCCAAGCGCATCCTCGGCGAGGAGCTGATGATCGCCGGTGACGCGAGGCTGATCCGCCGCCGTGCGACGCACGGGATCATTCACGGCGATCTGTTCCGCGACAACGTGCTCTGGCAAGCCGATCGGATCACCGCGATCCTCGACTTCGAGCAGGCGTCGGGCGGCAGCCTCGTCTACGACCTCGCGGTGTGCATCAACGACTGGTGCTGGACTGGCGAACCGCGAATCGACCTCGCGCGCGCGCTGATCGCCGGTTACGAGCGCGTGCGAACGCTGACCGACAGCGATCGCGAAGCACTTCCGTACGAGATTCGCGCGGCCGCGGCGCGATTTACGATCACGCGCATCACGGATGTCTATTTGGCAAGGCTCACAAACCCCGAGAAGGACTTCCGTGCCTTTCTGGCGCGCTGTGAAGCATGGCGAGGCCCGTCGCTTGGCCAACTTACGGCGACGTTGTAGCTTCTCGCGCGCTGGCGCAGGTTCTGCAAACGCCAGCTACGGCTCGATGATCAAGCAGTCAGTTCTATTGGCGATCGTTTCCCTCGCCGCGTGTGGTGGCCCCGGCCGGAACGTGCCGGGCACCAATATCAAATACTCGGACGCGAACAAGAGCGCGCTCGATCGGTGCGAGGAGTATCGAACCGCGGTCGAGCGCGGTGACGCCGACGCGCTGATGCTGATGGCGCACGCCCAGTACTGGGAAGACTCCGGTACGCCATCGGGCGGTGACGACTACGGCTACGAAGGCCTGCGCAACGTGCTCACGACCCGGCTGACGAAGGCGAGTGACATCCGCTACTCGGTCCGCTACCTCGCCGTGCACCAGAGCTGTCCCGACGAGCTGCAGAACGGCTGCAAGGCCGCCGTCGACATCATGATCGACGCGAGCTTCACGGTGACAAGCGCGATGGGTCAGCCCAAGCGTCCGGACAAGCGCGATCAGAACCAGCTCGTGCTGCAGTGGACATGCGGAACGCCGAAAGTTGCCGAGCCGGGCGCGCCCGCAGGTGGCGGCGCCTCCGACGGTGGGCCGTGCCGCTGGTTGTTTATCTCGGGTATGTAATCACTTCGTTAAGCGGCCGGTTCGCGAGAACGTGAGCCGCTGTTCCCAATCATCGGCGAGCAGCCGATCGGTCTCGTTCATGTCGGGCCCGCGCAGCACCGCGATCGCTTTCTCGAGGCGCGGGATGTCATTCGCGCGAAACGCGGTGACCGCGAGCCTGCGTGCGGCGTTCTTCGTGAACGGCAAGCCGGGCAGGCCGAGCGTCAAGCTCTGATCGAGCTCGTCGGCGGCGTCCTGCCACTCGGCGGCGTTGGCGCGTTGCAGCCCGAGCAAGTAGTGGCCGAGGCCGAGCGTCGGTTCGGCGAGCGTCGCGAGCAACGCCCAGCTCGGCGCGTCCCACGTACCGCGCGGCGCGAAGAAGTAGCCGCGCAGTGCGGCGCCGGCCTTGCCCTTGTGCTCGAGCGCGAACCATTGGGCCTCGAGCTGGCGTCGCGCGTTCGGATCGACGGGCAGCTCGCGCGCGCGTGCGATCAGTTGCTTCGTGCGCGTGAGGTCGCCGGTCGCCGACGCCTGGCGTGCGAGCCGATCGAACGCGTCGGCGCGCAACGATGACGTCACGGTCTTGCCCTCGGCGATCGCGGTCCACAGCGCAATCGCTTCGACGCGTTCGAAGCCCTCTCCGTCGGACAGGTAGTCGCCGAGCTCCATCTTGTAACGGGGCTCTTCAGGCGCGTCGGCGCACACCTCGCGGAGTAGCGCGACCGCGCCGGGTCGATCGCCTCGCACGTACGCGTGGATCGCGCGCTCGCGGCGGGCCGCATTCGCGTGAGGGCAGGGCCGCGCGAACACGCTGCCGGCGCGGAACCGCTCGCGCGTGCCTTCGATCTCTTCGACGGGAAGATTGATCGTGCTGATCATCGTGCGCCACTCGGTTTCGAGCATGCCGAGCGATTTGCCGTACGCGCCGCTGAAGTCGCCGCCGCTGCCGTAGAGCTTGCGGAGCTGCGGGGCGCCGTAGGTATCGAGGAGAAACTTCAAGAACGAGCCGGCGATCGTGTAGCTGCGCGCCGACGACACGGTGAGAAAGCGCAGCGAGATCAGCTCGCGGATCGACGGAGTGATGCCCATTGCCTGCATCGCGCGTACGGCCTCGTGCGGCGTCAGGCGCTCGTAGCCAGCGGGCCAGTCGGCGGCGACCGCGAGCCCTTCGATCAGGCCAGGACTGATGAACACGGGAATCCCGGCCACGCGCTGCGCGGCGACGCCGAAGAGCGGATCGCCGAACGCGCTCGCGACCGCATGCGCGATCTCGTGCCGCAACGAGTTATGCGGAAACGCTCGGTGCTCGAGATAGATCTCCCGCCGCCACGGCTTGGCCATCTCGACGTCCTTCGCGCCGATCAGCCGAGCCTTCTGGTCGCGGTTCGCGAACAAGTACGAGCGCAGCTTGCCGGGCGGTGCCTCGCCGAGTGTCGCCACCAGCTGCGCATAACGAAGCTCGTGATCGGCGGCGACGAGCGCGATGTCGCGTTCGATCTCGGCCGTGTTCGCGTAGTGGATAATGAAGTGCGGCGTCTCGATGCGACCGCCGAGCGCGGTCTGGATCTCCTCGGGCTGGATGCGATAGCCGAGCTCGCCGCCGAACAGGTGCAGCGTGAGTCCCGCACCGGTGGCGACGAGCGCGACGGCGATCGGCGCAACGCGCTTGCCGGCGGGCCGTGGCTCGCGACCGACGCGAAACCGCGGCACGTCGAGGCGCGCGGCCACCATCGCGACGATGGCGAGCACCCACGCAACCTGCTCGAGCCGCGACCACAACAGCGGCATGCCGAGCTGCACGTTCTCGTCGTACAGGTTGCCCGGGAAATAGCCGAGGATCGCGTTGTACGTGAACACGGGCGGCGCGGCATAGAACCCATATAGCGCACCGCCCGCGACGATCGCGACGGGCACGACGATCGCGATCACCGTGCTGCGATGCGGTTTGATCGGAAACCGCACGAACGCATAGACGAGCGCGACGCCGGCCCCGATGCCCAACGCCCGCGGCCACCACACGCCGAGCACCATCGCGAGCACGGCGACGGCGACACCGATGCCGACCGTCTCGCCGAGCTT
>DATDCH010000475.1:0-2938 GCA_036524455.1 Kofleriaceae bacterium
ATCATGCCGGCATCAGGCTTGTCGCCGCCGGGCCGTTCGGCGCTGCATGCGATCAAGAGCGAGATGGCAATCGCGAGCTTCATCAGGTCGATCCACAAGGTGCCATGATGCATTGCGCTTCGGGAAGCTTCGATTTGGGCAGCGGGTTACAAGTCTCACCCTGCGCGAGCTCGAGCGACCACAAGTAGTCGAAGAAGTGTGCCTCGGCCACGACCTCAGCGTTGCCGCACAAGTTGTAGGCCACGATGCGGCCCGGAATCGCGACGCGCGTCACTTGTCGGTAAAACACGCCGAAGCGGCCGGGCAGGACCATGCCGGTGAACGCCAGCGACTTGGAATCCGAGGAAGAGATGGCCCAGAAGTCCGAGCCGCCCGACGACACGCTGTGCGAGTTCGTCGAGGTCGTCGCCCACGACTCGGTATCCGATTCCGTGTAGTCACCGCCGACCGAGCGCGTATCGCTATAGCCCCAGTTGTGATCGTTGCGGATGCCGCCGGTCACCGAGGTCGTGAGGCTTGCTTTGGCGAGACCGAACACGCTTGCTTCGGCGCCGCCGGTCACGGTCGTCGACGCATCCCAACCGAATCCCCAGCCCTCCATCTCCGTATGCGACGACGACCAGTTGACGCTGTTGGACCGCGTCGTCGAGCCGCCCTGCGTGTTCTGGATCGACGCCAGCCACTGCTCGTCCCAGGTGAGGCCGAGCGTGCGCGTGCGCGTCTCGGTGGTCGTCTCGGTATACGAGACCGTGCTGCCGCCGGTGTCGCCGCCCGACAGGCAGCCGGAATCCGGCTTGGCGGCCTCGATCTGGGCAAGCAGCGTCTCGCCGGTGTCGATGTATTCGATCGGGCGGTGCACGCCGATCACGAGATGCATCATGCGCTCGATGCCATCGGTTCCCATCGCGCGAACGCCGAAGCCGGCCAAGTAGAACGGCTCTGCCTCGGGGACCGGCGCGAAGATCAGATCGCCGTCGGCGCCGAACGTGTCGGTCGCGCCGCTGGCGAGCTTGCGGAACACGCGCGGGCGCTGGCCCTTGGTCTCACCGCCGATGACGTACGTGAAGTTGACCGGCGTGAAGCCGACCGCTTCGACCGAGATCTTGTACGCGAAGCCGCCGAGCACGCGCTTGGCGGGCTCGTCACACGTCGCCTCGAGCGGCTGGAAGTCGCGCACGATGATGCTCGGCTCGAACTTCAGCACGGTCGGGATCGCATCCGATGCGCCTTCGATTCTGTCGCCGTCGGCCTCCATCACGTTGATCGCGGTGACCGTGCCTTTGAATTCGCCGAGCTGATCGGGGCTCTTGCCGGTGAACGGATTCATGTAGGGACCGACGAACGGCCAGATCACCCGGTTGCCATCGGCCCAGCGCGGGCGCATCCGGTAATCGACCGCGTACGTCTTGCCGCTCTCCGCGGTGAACGTGCCCTCGAACTGGATCTCGGTGTGCCCCGCCTTCGTGTTGTTCAGGAAGTTGGCTCCAATGAAGTCGAGCGGCGCGCCGACCGTGATCTTCGTTGTCGACAGCGCGAGGAGCACGGGAGCGGGAACTCCGTCGCCCTCGATGCCTCCCGTGCAGGATGCGAGACTGCCGATGATCGTGATGGCAAGGAGGGTGCGCATGATGACCCTTTGTTCAAGAACCGAACCACGAACACCCTTGGCGCGATGCGCGGTTAGAGGGCCGAGTGACTGGCAGGTCCACTAGCCAGTGGCCCGGCTCGCGGCCTGGGAATCACCGCCTCGTTGCAGCCTTTTGTGTGCAGGACTTTTGTCCGCAGGGGCTGAAGGTGCCCGATCGTCGGGGACGCCCGACAATCACGGACACGTGTCGTGGATGGCTTCGAGCGCGTCGATGCGAACCGTGCCGCCGACGGCGATGATGCGCACGTAGATCGCCGGGTTCTTGTCGGCGACCGCGATATCGATCTCGCTGACCGCCGGCGTGAGCGTGCCGGCGTAGACGAACGCCATGTCTGTCCCGGCGACGTGCGCGAGTGCCGTTGCATTCGCATCGACCATCGCATGCGCGCGTACGTCGTTGCCCGGCGCATCGGTAACGCCTCCGAGCCCGATGAAGCCGAGCGTGACGCTGTTGTCCTTCGCGAGCACGACCGAGCTGCCGTCGGGAGCCGCGAGCGCAGACGATGTGTTTGCGAGTGACGTTGGAAAAAAATCGATGAGCGTATCGGCGTGCGGGCTCGTGCAGCGGACGTCGAGCGGCTCGTTTGCGTCGGTGAGCTTCGGCAGATCCGCTTTGCAGCCGGAGAGCACGAGCGCGAGCGCGCAGAGCCGGATCATTTGCCGCCGCCGACGCGCGCGGGCTTTCGCACGCCGAGATAGACCGTGCTCCACAGCTGCACCGCATTCGACTCGTCGGCGTGACCACCTTGTTGACCGAACGGAACGTAAGAGATCCGGCCGTCCTTGGGCTCCCACGTCCACAGCTCGCCGGTTCGTTGCGTCGCCATCGCATCGATCACGCGCCACAGCTCGCGCTCGGCGGCTTCGAGCGCGGTGCGCGTGGATGCCGGAAGATCCGGGCGCGCGAGCTGGCGATCGAGACCGGCGGCAAGCAGCGCTTGCTGCCAGGACCACACGAGAGCGCCGTGGTACTTCTCGCGGCCCATGATCGCACGCACGCTGTCGTCGGCGGCGAACGCGTTCGCGACGACGATACCGACCGGCGTGTGCAGTCCGGCGGGAAACGGCCGCACGAGCCGGCCGGCAACTTGCTCGAGATAGTCGGCGGGCGGCATCGTGAACATCAGCACGAATCCGTCGTCGGTGTGCATGACTGGAATCGGCTTGCCAGTCGCGTCGAGCGACAGCGCGTGGAATACGAGCGGGCCCTTGATCGACGCGACGGCGTCGCTCGCGTCGAGTCCTTGTGACGTCGCGTACTGCTTGACGCGGGCGGTGGCCGTGTTCGCA
>DATDCH010000476.1:0-6484 GCA_036524455.1 Kofleriaceae bacterium
CATCCCGCCGGTGTAGCCGGCGCCGACGATGACCCACGTGGGCACGGCCGCAGTGTAACCGCGTGCGGACGATGACCCAGGTGGGCAGGCGGAGAAGTAGCGCCGTCATGCACTGACCAACCCGGTGCTGCATTCTTTCGATCCGGGCTTTCCCACCCGCTTCAGGTAAACTCCTCGTATGGTCTCTCCTCGACCGACCAAGGATGCAGAAGCAGCGCTTCGCCAGGAGCGAGCTGAGAGAGCTGCGCGCGTCGCGGCAATGCTCGATCGTTGGGCCGCCGAAGACGTGTCGGACGAACCTGACTGGGATGTTGACGACATTCAACCCGTAGTCCTTCGAAGCTCGACAGGTCCCGTCGTTGACAAACCCACGCGGTGAAGCTCGTCCTCGATACCGGAGTGCTCGGTCAGATCTGCCATCCTCGCAAGCATGGCGACGTACGCGCGTGGTTTCGGCGCGCGGTGGTCGAACACGAGCTTCTGCTCTCCGAATTCGCAGACTATGAGCTTCGGCGAGAGTTGTTGCGGATCGATTCGCGTCGCAGCCTCCGTCGACTCGATGAATTGACTCGCGAGCTCCAGTACATCCCCGTGACGACGGCAACCTGGCGTGCAACGGCACGGCTGTGGGCCGACCAGCGAAAGGTCGGACGACCGACGGGCGACGGTACCGATGGCGATCTACTTCTCGTCGTTCAAGCGCGTGAAGAGCTCGCCGCCATCGTCACCCTTAACGAGAAGCACTTCGCGGGACTCGTAGACGTGTACACGTGGCAATCCGTACCGATGTCGAACCCAGCCTAACAAGCCCCAAGGTTCACCGGTCGGTGCCCGCGACGACGAGCGAATTTGCGATCGACCGCGCGCGCTCGCTACGATCATTTTCAGTGCGCTTCGCTGTCGTCATCCCCGCGCTCGCTGCGTGCGCACGCCCGCCTGCCCTGCCCGCCGACGTGCCGGGCGAGCTGCCGGCGAACCAGACCCGCCACTACACGATCTGGCTCGGCGGTGCGCGCGTCGGCACCGCGGTCGAGAGCGAAGCGTGGGCGAAAGACGGCGTGCGGTTGCGCCGCGACGAGCGCATGCGGTTTCTGCGCGGTGACACCGAGGTCGAGCTCGCGACGGCGATCGTCGTCGATGCGAGCCCGACGCTCGAGGCGCGTCGCGTGCGGTGGACGGAACGCTCGGGCTCGGAAGTCGGCGCGCTCGGACCGCTGACCGCAGCATCGGGCGGCGACGTGCGCGGCGCCGAAGCAGCACGCACGCGAGACGCATGGCAGCTGTCGACCGGCGGCACGCTCGTGCTGCAAGCCGTTCCCGCCGAGCTCGTGCCGCTGCTCGTGCGCCGCGACGGCGCGTTTGCCGGCACCGTGTTCCTGCCGGCACGTGGCTTCGTCGCCGGCACGGGCCGCATCGATCCGGTCGCGCCGGGCCGGCTCGTCGCCCGGCTCGCGCTCGACGGCGGTCCTGTCGTCGAAGCGACGATCGATCTCGACGCCGACGGCACGCCGACACGCGTGGTCGATGGCGAGGGCGTGATCGCGATCCGCACGACCGCCGAGCAAGCGAGCGAGCCGTTCCCCGCCGTCGATCTAATCGCGGCCACCGCAATTCCGATCGCAGGCACACGCCGTGCGCAGGGCACCGCTCGAACACGCCTCGTGCTCGACGGCAACCTCGCGCTGCCCGGCGTGCCCGGTCAGCTCGCGCATCCTGCCGCGAGTGGCGTTGCCGTCGAGCTAGACGCCGCGCTCGCCGGTTCACTGCCCGCGGGTGCGCACCATGTCGATCGCAGCGGTGACATCCGCGAGCTCGTCACCGCCGTGCGCGCGCGCATCACGCCGGACCTCGGCGCATCACCGGCGTCGGCGCGCAGTGCTGCGACCGCGACCGCCGGCGACTGCACGACATTCGCGCTCGCGTACGCCGCACTCGCCGAGCGGCGCGCGATCCCCACGCGCGTAGTGACCGGCCTGCGCGTCGAGCTCGGTGACCGGAATCAAGCGGGTTCCCCGGGCGTTGGATCGGGTCGCCTCATCCGCCATCGTTGGGCGGTGAGCTGGACCGGCACGCGGTGGATCGCGATCGACGCCGCGTTCGGCGCCGTGCCCGCCGGCGGAAACCTCATCGGCCTTGCCGTGCACGATGCCGACGACGCCGGACTCGTTGCAGGAGAAGCAGCACTCACTCAGGTGCGCGCCGCGTCATGGGCAGAGTAGAGGAACAAGCGCGACGGCTCGTCCTCGCTAGCTCGGGGCGGCCTTAGTCGCCGCCACCTCCTCCATCGCCACCACCACCGTCACCGCCACCACAGTCGCCGGCCGCATCGTAGCCGCCGTCGCTGTTCTCTTCGCCGTCGATCTCCGAGTGGCCCGCCTGGGTGCGCCGACCGTAACGCTTACGCGTCGGCGCCGAGTAAATCAGCAGGCCCCACATCGACAGCAGGAAGGTCGCGATCAAGATCTTCATCTCGGCCTCCTTTCCTCGAGCAACCTCGTCACGTAGATGCCGCCAGGCAATGCTGTCGTGTGTCGGGAACGTGAACTTTTTGCCGACCTGTTGCGTCAACTGCAATACGTGCACATGGTGCCCGTGGAGGCCCAGCATGGAAGCACTGCTCTACGCAATCGGGGCGTTCGCGCTCGTCGTCGCGCTGTATCGCGGGCGCGGCAATAACTAGCTCGCCGCGCGGCACGCCCACAGCGCGCGCCGCAAGGCAGCTTCGTCGAGCCCGTCGCCGATCAGCACGATCTCGCTGCGCCGCGGATCGCCTCCCCACGCATCGCGCAGCTCGAGTGACGTGCGAATGCCTGCGCGCTCGACGAACCCGCGCCGCTCCTCGCCCGCGACGTGCACGAAGCCTTTCGCGCGCACGAGCCGCGCACCGAGCGCTTCGATCACCGCCATCACGCGCTCGCCGACGAGCGGCGCGTCATCGGCGAACGACACCGCGATCAGCTGGCCGCCATGATGATGGCCCGCGTGGTCGTCGTGATCGTCGTGATCGTGGCCGCGCTTCTTCATCGTCCACGCGCGTAGCTTGCGCGGCTCGACGACCCACGCCGTCATCGCGAGCGCACCTGCTTCGTCGTGCGGAAACCCGGCGCGCTCGGCGTCGCGCGCGATGTCGTCGAGCACGGCGTGCGTGGCGCGCACTGCGTCCGCGCTTGCGACGTCGAGCTTCGCGAGCAGCACGCGATCGGCGGCTGCCGCTTGCTCCCTCGCCTCTTCGCGCGTCGTCACCGCGCTCGCGCCGGTCTCGGCATCGACGACGCACACCACGCCGGCCGGCACGATGCGCTCGCGCTGCGCTTCGGGCACTTTGATCAAGCCGTCGAGGATCGCGGCCGGCTCCGCGATGCCGGTGGTCTCGAGCACGACGTGATCGGGTGCGGCGCGCTTGACGATGTCCGCGATGCCGTCCCACAGATCGTTCTTCGTATCGACCTTGCAGCACACACAGCCGCCTGCGAGCTCGAGCACGTCGCCGCCGCGACCGATGATCAGCTGCGTGTCGATCGCGATCCGGCCGAGCTCGTTGACGAGCACCGCGATGCGGCGGCCGTGCGGCGCGGCGAGCATGCGGTTGAGCGCGGTGGTCTTGCCGGCGCCGAGCCAGCCGGTCAGGATCGTGAAGGGAACGCGCGCCACGCCAATGCTTTTTCGCTCAGCGGTTGAACAGCGCGCGCTCGACGACGTTCGCGAGCACCTCGCGCACGAACGGACGCACCACGAACGCATCCGGGCCGCCCTCGGCGTTGACGTCGTAGATGTCGATATACGCCGACGTCATCATCACGATCGGGATATCCGCCGTCGTCGCGTCGGTCTTGAGTCGCCGGCACACTTCGGCGCCGTCGATCTTCGGCAAGTCGCTGTCGAGCAAGATCACGTCGGGTGGCTCGTGCTTGACGCGTGCGAGAGCGCTCGCGCCGTCGCGTGCGATCTGCACGACGTGGCCGCGCCCCGACAACACCTTCACGACCAGCCGCACGACATCCGGTTCGTCGTCGATGACGAGGACGCGCGCCATTACTCGTCGATCACCGAGCGAAGACAGGTCTTCGCGACCGGCGACTCCCAATCGCGCTTGTTGACGAAGTACGCGCGAATCCGGCCCTGCCGATCGATCAGCGCGGTCTCGGGCACGGCCTTGATGCCCCACGACGACGCGATCTTGCCGATCGTGTTGTCGCCCTCGGGCGGATCGAGCAGCACGGTGAACGGCAACCCGTCCGGCAGCGCCTTGCCGTAGATCTGTTTCGCGGTCTCGAGGCTGACGTCGCCGCTCGGCAGCTTCGTGCGCGGTGACAGCGACTCGACGAGCGCGAGCAACGCATCGGCCCAATTGCGATCCGACGCGAGCGTGACGACGACGAAGTCATCGTCCGTGAGGTCGCCCGCCATCTCCGACAGCTTCGGCTTCTCGGTCTTGCAGACGCCGCACCACGACGCCCAGAAGTTGAGCAGCACGACCTTGCCCGCGTACCGCTGCTTGAAGTCGACGGGGTTTCCGGTGTGGTCGTACGCGGTGAAATTCGGCAGCTCCATCGGCAGCGGGCACGGCTGGCCGTTGCACATGGCCGGCCCGGTCATCCGCAGCCCCGTGCACGCGGCCTTGGACTCGCGCGCAGCCGCATTCGGCACCATCCACAAGAAAAATACGAGCACGGCGAGCCCGACCACCGCGACCGCGCCCCCCGCGAACATCACTGTCGGATCGACGACAACCGCGCGCGAAGGTGCGCTGCGTGCAGACGTTTTCGCGTCGGCCATCACGAACAATGTACCTCGGATCGGGCGATGGGTGGCAGGTTGGGATGCCGAGCCGAGCGAGCCGTATCCAGGCCCGGAACTTCCGCTATGCTCAAAGGGATGTCGCTGCGCGGTTCGCTCGGCACCATGTCCGCTGAGGACGTGCTCGAATGGATCGGCCGACGCAAGCTGTCTGCGCCGGTCACATTCGAACGCCGCGGTATCGAGCGCAGCCTCGTGGTCGAGGACGGCCAGATCGTGTGGGCGAGCAGCAATCGCCGCGACGAGCAACTCGGCGTGATCCTGGTCAAGAGTGGTCTCGTCCAGGAGCGCGCGCTCGCCGACGCGCTCGAGGCGCGCGCCGAGACCGGCGTGCCGCTGGGCAAAGTGCTGCTCATGTCTGGACTCATTACCGAACCAGCCCTCGTGGAAATTCTCGCCACGAAGATCCGCGAGACCGTCAGTGACGTGATCACGTGGACTGACGGCCAGTTCGACGTCGTGCCGCGCACCCAACCCGCGACCGGCGTGATCGCCCAACTATCGATCGAAGTCTGCCTCACCGTCGCGCGCCGCCGGGTCGAGCGCCTCACCGCGATCATGGGCATCCTCGGCGCCGACGACGTCACGTTCTACGTGCCGCCAAACGTCGCCCCGCCGTCCACGCACGGCAGCGAAGGCGATTTTGTCGACGCCACCAAGATCTGGTCCCTCGCGGGCGATCGCCACACCGCTGCCGACATCGCCGCCGCATTCTCCGGCGAACGCTTCGCCGTCTACGAGAAGCTCGCCGAGATGGTGCAGGCCAGCCAGCTCGTGATCGATCGCCGCCAGCGCGAGCGCACGAACTCCGCTGTCGAGCTCGCCGCGGGAGCGCGCGGCCGCCTACGCGGCGGCGATCGCGCAGGTGCCCTCGCAATGGCCGCGCAAGCGCTCCACCAAGATCCCAGCGACGCGGAGGTCCGAAAAACGTTCGTCCAAGCCGAACGAGCGCGCGTCGCGGAGGTCGCCAAACAGCTACTTTCGCGCCATCGTGTTCCCAAGCGCGTGAAAGACCCAGCTACCGCCGAAGGCCTCTCCGAAGCCGAAGTCGAGCTCGCGAACCGTATCGACGGCCGCTGGGATCTCCTGTCGTTGATCCGTTCCGCCAACCTCCGCGAAGCCGAGGCCCTGCTCGCGTTCGCGCATCTCGCCGAAGTCGGCGTCGTGGAGCTCGGCTAAGCCAATGCCCGAAGCCGCCGCCGCTCCCACCGCGATCGATCGCCAGAAGCTACTGCCGCGCAGTGGCATCGGCGTCGAAGCGCCGTGGCTCGTGATCGCGCCGCCGGGCAACCCGATCATTCGCCTCGACGCGCGCCTGCTCGATCGCGTCGAGCTGATCGGCCGCTCGCCCACCGCGCCGCTCGTCGCGTCCGGTCTCGCCACCGCAGGCGTCGCAGCCGCCGCGCTCTCGCTGGTCCCCGGCGGCGTGTTCGCCTGCGCCGGTCTCGCGTACCTCGCGCACGAGCGCTTCTCCGAAGCGCGCCGCCGCGCCCGCAGCCGCGACCTGCTGCTCGCACTCGGCGATCTCGAAGTCGCGCTCCACGTCGCCGACGGTCCCGAAGCCGCGAAAGGCATCTCCGAGCAGCTCGCGCCGTACACGCGCGACGCGCCGATCACGCGGCCCGAGGTGTACGAGGACGCGAAGCGGCGGATGCGCGCGCAGGCGGAAGGGCGCGGCGAGGCGTCG
>DATDCH010000477.1:0-8114 GCA_036524455.1 Kofleriaceae bacterium
GCCGAACTCGGCCTTGTAGTTGCCGCGCCGCGCGCTGAAGAACAGCTCGGACCAGTCGGGCTCGTACAGGCGGGTGTATGCGAATCCCGAGAGGTAGTAATCGTTATCGACGAGGAACGGCGCGCGCGGCGTGGTCTGCGCAGCCAGCGGCATGCGCGCGTAGCCGTGCAGCTCGAAGCGCACGTCGCCGAGCTCGACGCCTTTGTCCGTTTGCGGCGGCGGGTCCTTCGAGACGCTGACGGTGTCGGTCGTGCTCAAGGGCTCGATCGCAGCGGTCTCCTTCTTCGCAACCGGCTCCTGCTTGACCTCCTCCTGCTTCGGTGGCTCGGCAGGCGCAACGGGCTCCTCGGCGTACGCGACACCGGAGAGCAGGAGCATGGCGGCGATCGAAGTGCGCATGATTACCTCGCAGCAGCGAGACGGTGTTTGCAGGCGGGCAACTCGCTCGCCGACAAGAAGCCACTGTCGACGAGCAGAGGCTTGACGGTTTCGGGGGTGACGACCTCGACGCGCACGGCGGCGACGGGCACCGACTTGCCGGCGAACAGGATCGACGAGCCGGCCATCGGCGACTCGCCGTCGAACAGCTTCTTCGCGGTCTCCGCGGCAGTCTTCGCGAGCGGCTCGATGTCTTTGAGCACCTCGATCGTCTGCTTGCCTTGGCACACGAAGTTGACGTTCGCGGCATCGGCGTCGGCGCCGGCGATGAACACCTTCGCGAGGCCGGCCGCGCTCACCGCCTGCACCGCGCCACGCGCCATGCCGGAGTTGTTCGCGAGGATCGCGTCGACCTTGTTGCCGGTGCGCGTGAGCGCATCCTCGACGGTGCGCAGCGCCTGCTCGGGCGACCACGCGCTGTGGTTTTGCTCGAGCACGATTTCGATCTCGCCGCGCGCGATATACGGCGCGAGCGTGTCCTTGTAGCCGCGCGTGATCTCGGTCGCGACCGAGTGCCCGGCTTGGCCGGCGAGGATGACGTACTTGCCCTTGTTGCCGGTCGCCTGGAGTGCGGCCTGCGCCTGCAGCACGCCGACGCGGTAGCTGTCGTGCGAGACGTAGTAGTCGAGATCAGCGGCGATGATCGCGCGGTCGTACGCGACAACCTTCGCGCCCTTCTCGTGCGCGAGCCGCACGTAGCTCGACGCGGCCTGCGAATCGGTCGGCTGGATCACGAGCACCTTCACGCCCTGCGTCAGCACGTCCTCGACCTGCGCGATCTGTTTCGCGTTGTCGTTGTCGGCCGCAAGCGTGACGACGCGCAGACCGAGCTCCTTTGCGCGCGCCTCGAAGTACTTGACGTCTTTCTGGTAGCGCTCTTCCTGCAGCGTCGACAGCAGGAACGCGACTTGCGGGCCTTCTTGCTTCTTGCAGGCGGGCAGGGCGCCGATGACTAGACACGCGACGATTGCGAGACAGAGGTTCCGAGTCACGAGCGCTTACCTTTCGAGAGAACGTCGAACAGGACTGCAACGATCAGCACGGCACCGGTGCAGCAGAGTTGCCAATTGGAATCGATACGCAGGAGGTTCATGCCGTTTGCGAGCGTCGCGAACACGAGCGTGCCGAGCACGGTGCCGACAACCTGGCCGCGGCCACCGAGCAGCGACGTGCCGCCGACGACGACCGCGGTCACTGCATCGAGCTCGAGCAAGTTGCCCTGGCTGCCGGGCGTGACGCCGTTGACGCGTGCGGCGAGCAGCACACCGGCGATCGCGGTGAGCACGCCCATGATCATGTAGACGCCGATCGTCGCGCGATGGACATCGATGCCGGAGAGCCGCGCCGCTTCCGGGTTGCCGCCGATCGCATAGAGGTGACGGCCGAACTTCGTGCGCTTGGTGATGAAGATGCCGGCGAGCGCCACTGCGCCCGCGACGAGCACGGGCACGGGCACGCCACGCGCACCGAACACCGCGAGCAACAGGCCGGCGAGCAGCAACTGGCTCGCGATGCGTGCGATCACGATGCCGGTGGTCGTCGGCTCGAGGCCGTGCTGGCGGCGGCGCTGCGCATCGCGCAGGGTGAGCGCAACGCCGGCGGCGAGCGCGACGACGATGATGATCCAGGTCGCTGCGACCGGCACACTGCCGGCGAGCATCGCGAAGTCGTCGCGCATCGGCGACAGGCCCTTCGCGTCGGCGAGCAGGATCGCGCCGCCGCGGTAGTACTTGAAGCCGGCGAGCGTGACGATGAACGCCGGGATGCCGAGCCAGGTCAGCCAGCCGTGCGCAGCGCCGATCGCGGCACCGACCACAAGCGCGGCCGCAATCGCGACCGGCGCCGGCAAGCCGAGCTTGATCTGACACAACGCGGCCACGACACCGGTCAACGCGACGCCCGCACCGACCGACAGATCGATGCCGCGGATCAGGATCACGAGTGTCATGCCGACGGAGATCACGAGCAGCACCGAGCTCTGCGTGAGCAGTGTCGCGATGTTGCCTTGCGTGAGGAACACGCCGCGCGTGGCGGGCATCAGCGCGAGCGCCGCCCACATCAGCGCGAGCACGCCGGCCATCGTCCATGCGTTTAGATCGATGCGCGGCCGCTGGCGCTCGACTTCGGGCCGGAGATGGAGGCGACCGGATTTACTCCGGGCGCCGGGGAAGACCTTACGCTCCCGCACGGATCGCCTCCTGTGCGAGCGCGGCACCCACCGTACCGACGGCGAGCTGCATGATGCCGAGCTGCGTGATCGCGGCGCCTTCGAGCGTGCCTGCCAGCTTGCCTTCGCGCAGCACGAGCACGCGATCGGCGAGCCGCACCACTTCGGGCAGGTCGCTCGACGCGAGGACGACGGCGTGCCCGCGCGACGTCAGCTCCTCGATCAGCGCGTAGATCTCGGCTTTCGCGCCGACGTCGACGCCGCGGGTGGGCTCGTCGAGCAGCAGCACGCGCGGCGCCAGCTCGAGCCACTTGCCGATCACTACCTTCTGCTGGTTCCCGCCGGAAAGGGTCGCGACCTCAGCGCCCAATCCAGGCACCTTGATCGAGAGGTCGCGAAGACGTGTGAGCGCGGCTTGCTCGGCGCGCGCGCTGTCGACGACGCCGAAGCGCGACATGCGCCCGAGCGCCGATAGTGCGAGGTTGTCGGCCACCGAGAGCCCGAGCACGAGGCCGAGCGCTTTGCGATCCTCGGGGACGTATGCGAAGCCCGCCGCGATTGCATCGGCGGGCCGGCGAATCGTGACCGGCTTGCCATCGACCTTGATCGTGCCGGTGATGCCCCGGCGCGCCGTGCCGAACAACGCCCCCAGCGTCGCGGTACGCCCGGAACCCATCGCGCCAGCGAGCGCGACGACTTCTCCGGCCGCGACCGAGAACGATAGATCGTCGACGACCGTGCGTTCGACGTGGCTGGGATGGTTGACGCGCAGGTACTCGATCTCGAGCACCGGCGTGGTCGATGCGGCCACGTCGCGAACCCGACGGGTGCGCGCGCGATCGAGTGCTTCGTTGTCCCCGGTCATGAGCGCCACGATCTCCTGCTCGGTTGCTGCCTTCGCGTCGCGCAGGCCGACGAGCTCGCCATCGCGAAGCACGGCAACCCGGTCGGTCAGCTCGGAGATTTCGCCGAGGCGATGCGAGATGTAGACAAACGACGTGCCCTCGGCGCGGCGTGCCCGCACGAGCGCGAACAGCTTCTCGCTCTCGGTCTCGGTCAACGCAGCGGTCGGCTCGTCGAGCACGATCAGCCGAGCGCGATCGCCGAGCGCGCGCGCGATCTCGAGTGTCTGCTGCATGCCGACGCCGAGCTCGCCGACCGGCATGCGGATGTCGAGGCGCGCGGCGTCATCGCCGATCACGGCGCGCAGTAGCTCGCGCGCCTTGCGCTCCATATCCGCGGCGTCGACGAGGCCGAACCGCGACGGCTCGCGACCGAGCAGCAGATTCTCGGCGATCGACATCGCGGGGACGAGCGAGAGCTCCTGGTGCACGATCGCGATGCCCGCCTTGCGTGCGTCACGCGTCGAGCGGAACGCTTGTGCGCGGCCGCCGACGACGACCTCGCCCTTGAACGAGCCCGCCGCATAGACGCCGCCGAGAATCTTGATCAGCGTCGACTTGCCGGCGCCGTTCTCGCCGACGAGGCCGAGCACCTCACCCGACTCGATCGAGATCGAGACGTCGTGCAGTGCGCGCACGCCGGGAAACTGCTTGCCGATCCGGCGCAGCTCGACGACGGGTGCGCTCATCGCAGCCGCCTCCGCCGCAGTATGATCAGCGCGACGAGCGCGAACGCGACCGCGTTACCCGCCGAGCCCGGTCCGCCGTGGCACGCACACGCGATTCCAGTCCGGCCGCCGAACCCGCCGCCGCCGGAGCCGGTGCCGCCGTCGCCGGGAAGCACGGGGCCCGCGTCGGGATACTCGCCGAGATCCTTCTCGCCGCAGTCGCTGTGCTCGTAGAGCTGCACGCGATCGAGCATCGTCAGCTGATACGCACCGGCGCCGTAGCCGACCATCGGGATGCTCCCCGAGTACGCGCCGATCTGTCCGCTCGAGCTGCGCGTGTTGTAGAGCTCGGGCAACAGGTCGTAGTTCTCCGACGCCTGCGCGGTCACCCAGTTGAGCAGCTGATCCGCTTTGGGTCCGTTGCCCGCGCGACGGAATGCCGCCGACGCGCGCAGGTCGATCAGGATCCATTCGTCGGTGTCGTACTGATCGTTGCTCCCCTCGACGCGCTTGTAGCCGCCGGCCGGCGTTTGCAGATACGACATCGCGCCGAGCGTCGCGGTCGCGATCGGATCGCTCGACGGAATCAACGACCACGTGAACGCCTCGACCGTGGCGCCGTCGCGGTAGTTGTTGCCTTGGGCCAATCGCTCGAGCGATCCGGCGAGCACGCGGTTCGAGTCGATGAAGTTCTGCCGCATCGCCATCGTCACCTTCTCGGCGATCTGGCGATAGCGCGCGACGTCGTCCATGCGGCCGGCGCGGCGCGCGATCGTTGCCATGTCACACAGGCCGCGTGCGGCGGTCGCCGTCGTGTAAAGAAAGTGCTGGCGGTTGCCCCAGTGGACTTCCCAGATCGACGCATCGGCGATCGCGATGCCGCTCGATTCGAGGTTCGCGATCAGCGGCTCGGCGACGCCGCTCTTCAGCGCGTCGTACACGGTGTCGCCCTTCTTCGTCATCGCGTCGAGCCACGCGGTATCTGCCGACGAGTCGACGAACACGCGCGCGCCCCACAGCACGAGGCCCCAGCCGTCGATCTCGATGTTGCGCGTCGGCGCGCCCGAGTAATCGGCTTCCTCCTGGCCGTCGCCGTAGTAGCGCACGGTGCTGATGCGATACGGCTGGTTGTTGACGAACGATGCATAGCGGCCCGCATCCGCATTCAAGAAAAAGTCGAGTGCGAGCTTTGCTTCGGCCGCGTGACCCGAGCGCGCGAGCGCGACGACCGCGTACACCGCATCGCGCACCCAGCCGGTGTGCCAGCCACCCGGTGGCAAGCTCGCTAGGATCATGCCGGTGTTCTTGCGGCGTGGGCTCTCGCTGTACGCCTCGCGGATCTGGCCCATCCGCAGCACGGACTCGGCCTGGCGCCAGATCGCGATCTCCGTCGGGTTCATGCCGGGCGCCGGTGGCTTGCGCCAGCCTTCCATCTCCGCGAGCACCGCGGTGTAGAGCTGCTCCGCCGTCTTGCCGCCTAGGAACGTCGACCACGCGGTCTTCGCGCCGGTCGCATTGCCATCGGCGTCGAACAATACGGTCACGCCCCACCAGCGCGACTCGCCGCTCGGGATCGAGCCGAGGTCTTTGCCGAACGCGTTCTTTTGATCGGTCCCGCTGCAGCTCGCGAGCGTCGTCAGCGTGCCGCCGCTCGCCACTGTCGAGTGCGCGTTCGCGTTGCACGTCGACACGTCGGCGCCGCCGACCGGCGCGTAGACGATCACGCCGCCACCCGGGCCGTTCTCGGTCGCAGTCTGACTCGTCGCGTCCCACGCGATCGACTCGCTGTTCGCATCCGGCGCGTCGGGGTTCGGCGCCGACCCCATCTTGAAGTTGTGGATCGAGTACGCGGTCACCGACTGCGCGCTGCCCGACGTGTTCGTGACCTTGAGCAGCATCACGAGCGCGTTGCCCTCGTAGCCGAACGGCGAAACGAAGAAGGACTCGGTCATCACGCCGTTCGTCGCCAGCGCGGAGCGGATGATGTTCGATTGCTCGACGTAGCCGACCTCACCCGGCGCGCGACCACCGAGCCAGCTACCGCTGCCGCCGACCTTGATGCCGAAGTACGTGTCGAACGCGAGGTTGCGGCGCACGATGCCTTCGCCGTCGGGGTTCGACGGGTTCGCCTTGATGTACCGATAGGGGCGCTCGAGGTACTGCTTGACCGCGTTCGCGCCGACGTCGAAGACCTGAAAGCCGTGACCGTTGCCGGTGACCAGGTACCGGAACGACGGGACCGGGTCGATCGCGTGCGCGGGCCGAGCCAGCATCGAGATCGCCACGGCGCAGGCGAAGGGCAGGGCGCGCATCATCGCGGGCAGCCGATTCCACGATTCGTGCCCAGCGGCACGCCTGGAGATTCAGCCACCTGGACGTCCGTCGTGGTTGCCAAACGCAACCCGCCCGCGATCGGCCGCGCTGCCAATCGCGACGCGGGCTCGCCATGTGCTCGGCACGCCGAGCCGCGTGCGTGGCATGTCGCTTGAACATGGGGCGCGCGTGCGCTTCGTCCTCGTCGCGACGGCGGTCTTCGTCCTCGGTTGCCGGCCTCCGGGTTACGGCAACGAGCCGCCGCCCGATGCGCCTTCGACCGACGGCTCGATCGCGACCGCCGACGCTGCGATCGACGCCGCGGTGCCGGTCTGCGACCACCCGTTCCGCCTCGACGGTCGGGCGACCGCGTCGTCGGTATGGCTGACCGGCAGCATGGTCAGCTGGGCCGGCGATCCGCAGGGCGGCGCCGTTGAATTCACGCTCGGTAGCGACGGTGGCTGGACCGGTTCTTACAAGTTCGAAGCCGGCACGCACCAGTACAAGTTCATCGTCAACGGCACCGAGTGGATCGTCGACCCGACGAACCCCGACCAAGCCGACGACGGATTTGGCGGCAAGAACAGCGTCTACACCTGCGTGCCCTGAGTCACTCACGCGCGCCTGACGATCGACGGGCGCCCTAACGATCGACGGGCGCCGTAGACTCGTCGCATGCGGTGGGTCTTCGCGCTCGTGCTCGCAGCCGGTTGCGATCCGGCATCGCGCAGCGGCGGCGGTGACGACGAGCAGCCGATGGTCGATGCACCGGGCGGCAGTGCGGCCGTCTCGGTGTTCGATCCGTCGATCACGCGCGTGATCGTCGAGATCGATTACGAGACGAACCAGGAGCCGTTCACAGGGGCGATCCTCGGCTTTGGCGACACGTTCGATCCGACGCTCGCGAACATCGAGCGGCTGTTCGCCGGCAAGAAACAGCTGACGATTCCGAGCACGTTGGCCGGAATGATGGACATCGGTCCGATCACCGACGACGAGCTCACGATCGAGGACATCGTCGCGCTCGGCAACATTCATCGCAGCGCGTACAACACCGAGACGTCACGCGCGTACTACGTGATGTTCGTCAGCGGCTACTTCGCCGACGATACCGGCCCTAAGCACGGTGTGCTCGGCGTGTCGATCGGTGACACGATCGCGATGTTCAAGGACGTGATTCGCTCGACGAACATCGTCGTCGCGCCGAACGTCGTGCGCTACGTCGAGCAGTCCACGCTCATCCACGAGCTCGCGCACTCGATCGGTCTCACCGACAACGGCGTGCCGATGGTCTCGCCGCACAAAGATGCGCCGCACGGCGCGCACTGCAACAACCAGGACTGCGTGATGTTCTGGCAGAACGACGGTTCCGCCGACGCGACGCGCTTCGTGCAGCAGCGGCTGCTCACCGGTTCGTCGATCTTGTTCGATGCACCGTGCCTCGCCGACGTCGACGCGCTGACCGGCGGTCTCTAGATCGCTTTCACGTCGAAGCGATCGGCGGTGCGCTCGGCGGCTTCGCCGCGTCAGATTGAACCGCCAAGCCGCCCGCAGACGCCAAGATCGGATCGCCAAGGACTTGGATTCGGCACTCGCTCTGCACGCACGATCGGCGGTGAGATCTTG
>DATDCH010000478.1:0-16345 GCA_036524455.1 Kofleriaceae bacterium
CACCGAAACACGCGAGCGCGGTCGCCAACGGTTCGAACTTGTCGGCGAGCTTCTTGAACGCGACCTTGTCGCCGCGTGCAAACCCGAGCTTGGCGACGTCGACACCGGTCGCCGTCTGGACCGCCGGTGCGATCGCGCGCCACAGCTCGTGAACCGGGCCGCCGAGCGAACCACGCAATGCGCGCCGCGCACCGTCATCGAGCTTGATGCGCGCCGGCGCGAGGCCGCGCAGCTTCTGGCGACCCTGGGATAGCACCTGCCGTTGATCGACCGACGGCGTGCCGAGCGCTTCGACCGCGACGAGCGCGACCCAGCGCGCGTCGACATCGGACTCCCACGAGTTGACCTGCGCCAGCTTCTCGTAGAACAGCCCTTGGCGCGGATTCTGGCCGATCGACTCGCGGAAGCTCTGCGCGGTCACCGCGAGCACCTGCGCGCGTGCGCCGGGATCGAGTAGATCGACGAGCTCGCGCACGACATCGAGGTTGAGCGGATCGAGCGTACGTGCGCGATCGAGCGCGAGACGAGCGCTGACGCGATCGTTCAACCGATCGCGCAGCATGAGGCCGAGCCGCAGCTCCTCGCGCGCCTTCTCCTGCGGCGTCGGTCGCACGCGGGCGAGCGAGCGCAGCTCGCGCACGGCGCGCTCCCAGTCCATCGCGCGTAGACACAGACCGAGCAAGCGCTCGCGCAGCTGCACGTCGTCGGGATTCGAGTCGACCACATGCTCGAGATTCTCGATCGCGCCGCCGAGGTCGTTCGTGTTCTCGGCGAGTACTTGCGAGAGCTGCAGCTCGATTTCACGGCGTCGCGCGGGCCGCGATTCGTTCTTGAGGTACTGGCGCCACAGCGCGACCGCGGTCTGCGCGTCGCCTGCATTGAACGCGAGGTCCGCGCGGAATCGTAGCGCCTCGAGGTTCGTCGGAGCGCGCTCGAGCAAGCTATCGAGGTCGGCCATCGCCGCTTCGGTGTCTCCGGTGCCGTGCAGCACGGTCGCGCGCTCGAGCAGCAGCGGCACGGTGAAGTCGGCGGCGTGACCTTCCGCTTCATGCCAGGTCAACCGATCGCTGATCACGCCGATCAACCCGCGCACGTCGGCGCGCTCGCGAAGCAGCTCGAGCAAGCGATCGACCTCGGGCGCACCGGGGTCGGTCGCGAAGATCCGGCGGTACGCGGCCATCGCGTAGTCCGTGTTGTGCGGCATGCCCGGGCCGTCGAACACAACGACTGCTTCGCGCAACAGCTCGAGGCGCGCCTGGCGATCGCCGAGCACGCGCGCGAGCGAATATGCCGCCGACGCCGCGGTGCCCTTGTCGCCGACCCGCTTGGCCATCCGACGCAGCGCCGACAGCGCGCGCAGATCATCGGGATTCGTCTTGAGCACGGCCGCTACCACCGCACCGGCCTCGCGCAGGCGGCCGGCGAGCTCGAGTGCCTCGGCGCGCTCGAGCTCCCACGATGCACGGGCGGCGGCATCGTCGGCGAGTGCGCTGCGCATCTCGAGCACTTCGGCGCGCGCGAGCAACGGGTCGACGGATGCAAATGCGTCGGCACCGTCGACCTGCGGCGTTACGGAGGTCTCGGCGTTGACGAGGAGCGCACTGGTGTCGTCGGGCGCGGCGTTGCGCGCGACCGCGACGCGTTGATTTGCGAGGTCGAGGTCGCCCGCTGCTGCTGCGATCGCGGCAGCGCGCAGGAGCAATGCCGCCGCACCTTCGGGCTGTTGCACCGACGCTGCAAGGCCCTCGTATGCGTGCGCGAGCTGCGCCGCATCAGCACGGCGCGCAGCGACGAGCGCTGCACCGAGCTGCGCACCACGGCGCGTCGGATCGAGCGCGATCGCGGCTTCGAACGATTGCGCCGCACGCTCGGTGTCCTCGAGCACGAGCGCGTACATCCAGCCGCTGTCCTCGGCGAGCGCGGCACCAACGCGCGCATCGCTCGTGCGACCGGCCAGCGCTGCCATCGCCTCGACGCGCATCACGACATCGTTGCGTTGCGCCGCGATGTCGGCGAGTGCGAACGCTGCGTTCGTCGCCGCGATCGAGGCCTCTTCGCTCGCGATCAGCGCGCGGTAGAGCTCGGCGGCCTCGTCGAGCTGGGCCGAGCCTTCGAGGCCGCGTGCTTGCAGCCACAACGTGCTCGCGGTCGGATCGGTCTCGGCGACCGACGCACGCGCCGCGGCTTCGCCGTTGCGGTCACCGAACCGCGCGCGAGACCGTGCGAGGCCTTCGAGCGCCGCGCGATCGTCGGGCATGCGGGCGAGCCAGTCTTCGTACATCTTCGCGGCTTGCGGAGCGTCGTCGAGCCGCACTTCCAACACCCAGGCTGCTTCGCGCCATGCACGGCGCGCGGCGGGACCATCAGGCAGCGACTTTGCCTCGGTGCGCCGCTCGGCGACGAGCTCTTGCCAGCGTTCCTGCGCGCGCAGCAGATCGAGCAGTGACTCGCGCGCGAACGTGTCCTCGGGCCACAGCTGCAGCACCTGGCGATACAGGTCGGTCGCCGCCTCGACAGCGCCGGTGCGTTCGCGCAGCCGGGCGGCGGAGAGCAACGCGGTGCCTCGGCCCGTCGCGTCCGCCTCGTCCGCGCCGATCTTGACGAGCAAGTCGGTGCGTTCGTCGTCGCGGCCGAGCTGCGCGAGCGTTGCTTCGAGCCGCCAGCGCAGTGCCATCTCGTCGGGCACGTGGCTGACTAGCTGACGCTGGAAGTCGAGCAGCGCTTCCAGATCGCCGTGGCTGCGCGCGAGCCGGACCGCGCGCTCGAGCAACGACCGCTTCGTGTCACCGTCGGCGGTGGCGAGCGCAGCGCGAATCCGATCGAGCGCGCCGGCCAGGTTGCCCGTCGTGTCGTCGAGCTCGACGAGCGCTTCGAGCGCCGCTGGATGGTCGGGCACCGCTTCGAGCGCTTTGCCGAGGGCGGCGTGCGCTTCCTCGAACGCTTCGGGCGTGCCGACCTCGTACGCGAGGAGCTCGGCGCCTTGCACGTAGAGCGTGGCCGCCGCCGCGACATCGGGCTTCGGCTCCTGACCGGGACCGAGCCACGTGCCGAGCAGCGCAGCGTGCGCGGCGGCGAGATATGTCGACGCGAGCGCCTGCGGATCGTTGCGACCGAACGCGTCGCGCTCCGCCGCCGACGTCAGCACGATAAAGCCCGGCGCCGTCGCCTCGAGCGACGCGAGCATGGCGCGCGCTTGATCGCGCTGGCCACCGCGCAGCAGTGCATCGGCGCGGCGGATCGACAGCGTCATCGCGCGCGCCGTATCGCCCTCGACGGCCTGCCAGTTCGACACCAGCTCGGCGAGATCGTCGTAGCGGCCTAGCTCCTCGGCGAGCTCGGTCAGATCGGCGAGCACGATCAGCTCGCCCGGCGACAACGCGAGCGCTTGCTGCAAGAGCTCCCACGCCTTGTCGGGCGATTCCTTGCGCGCGAGCTGTGCCTGGCGGCGCTTGAGCGCGACGAGCTCCAGCCGCAACGCGGTCGCCCGCGTCGGCCGCTCGTCGGCAGCGGTCGTGCCGGGTTCCGCACCCGGTCCCGCCGGACCGAATGCGGCGAGCAGCACCTGGGCGAGCCCATCGATCGCGACACCGACGTCAGCGGGCGTGCCGTGTTCCTCGACGACGCGCAGCCGCTCACGAGCGATCCGCTCGCTGGCGCTGCTGAGATTTGCAGCTGCGGCAACTTGCGCGGCTTTCTCGAACGCCTCGTGCGCGCGACTGACGTCGTTGGCCGCCGCAGCTGCGCGGCCGACCTCGAGCCAGTATCCGATCTTGCGCGCGGGCTGCTCGACAGCCTCCGCGAGCCGCTCCCAGACGTCGAGCAGCGCGGAAACATCACCACTGCGTGCGACCACGCGCTCGAGCTCGAGTAACACGCCCTGGTGCTGCGGAGCGATCCGGACCGCTTCGTCGAGCGCTGTGCGTGCCTCGGGCGCGTCGCTCATGCGGTGGTTGCTGATCCGCGCTTTCTCGAGCAGTAGGTCGGCGCGCTCGTAGTCGTCGCGTGCGTACTCCACCTCGGCATCGACGAGCTTTTGCAGATTCGGCCATAGCGCGCGGCGATAGAACACGCGCCGAATCGCCCACAGGTTCGGGCGCAATGACGGATCGAGGTTGAGTGCGCGCGAGAACGCTTTGATCGCGCGCGCCTCGTCGGCGAGCTTGCGCTCGGCGTGCTCGCCGAGCTCGTACGCGAGGAGCGCTGCCGCGACCGGTTCTTCGAGCACCCGGGCTTCGAGCTCGCGTGACAGCTCGTCGGCGCGCGCTTCTCCGCCGGCGTCACCGAGCGAAGCGATCGCCTTGTCGACGACGGTGGGATGTTCGAGGTGCGCTTCGAGCGGGCGATCGTCGACGACGTTTGGCGTCCCGGTGCCGACCTCGACGCCGGCTTCCATTGTCGAAATGTCGTGCGCGACCAGCTCGTCGACGGTCATCTTCGGCTGCGAGTCGCTCGCCACCGGCGTGCGCAGCGCGGCGTGCTCCGACGTCGCGCTCGAGCTGCGCGGCGGTGCGGGCCTTGGCAGCTGCCGATCCTCGGTCTTCGTGCGCGGTGTGGCAGGCGGCGGCTCGCTCGGCCGGTGCTGGCGCTCGAACACAGACGGAATCGTCACGGTGCCGAGCGGCGGCGTCCGCGTCGGAATCGCCGGCGGCTTCGCTTTCGCCGACGCCGGAATCCTCGGAGGCACGCCGCGCGGCGGTGGTGGCGGGATCGCGCGCGGCGGTGGAATCGGCGGCGACTTGAAGCCCGGTGACGGCGCGCTCGGCAATGGCGTGACGCGCGAGATTTCCTGCACGTCCTCGTCTGCCACCTCGACCGGTCGCGACTCTTCGTGTTTGTCCTCTTCGTCGTCTCCGAGATCGACGGGCTCGCTCTGCAGCCGGACCATGCGCTTCGGGGCGTCGCTGTCGATCGGGATGCTCGGCTCGCTGGCGCGCGGCGGCTCGCTCGAATCCATCTTGTCTTTGTCTGGATCGTTGGGCTCATCGCCCGAGGCCATGAATGCATCGATGCGCGAGGCGAGCGCGTTGACTCGTTCGCTCCCAGCCGGATCGGTAGCCGTGGCCGGTGCGCCCTCACCTGCGCCGGCGTCATCTTCGGGTGGAGTACCCAACGCCTTCAAAGATCACCATTTGAGTCGGGACGTGTCAACGCCAGTAGACCGTCATTCCGCGCATTTGGCCGTGCTACACATGGCGGCGTGCTGCATCCGTTTCGCGTCGGTGACGAGCCGCTAACTCTCGAAGTTCTCGCGCACGTTTCGCGCGGTGCTCGCAAGGTCGAGGTGGGCGACCAAGCCCGAGCCGCGATGGCCCGCTCGCGCGCGGTGGTCGACGCCGTCGTTGCGGGTGGCGATGCCTCGCCGGCGGTCTACGGCGTCAACACCGGCTTCGGTGCGCTGGCCGAAGTCCGCATCTCCGCAGACCAAGTCGCCCGGCTGCAGCAAAACCTCGTGCGCTCCCATGCCTCCGGCGTCGGCGGGCCGCTGCCGCGCGAAGCGGTGCGCGCGATGATGCTGCTCCGCGCCGCCGTGCTCGCAACCGGCCGCAGCGGTGCTCGCATCGTGTGCTGCGAGCGGCTCTGCGAGCTGCTCAACGCGGGCGTGCATCCCGAAATTCCGGCACGCGGCTCGGTCGGCGCCTCAGGAGATCTCGCACCACTCGCGCACCTCGCTCTCGGCATGATCGGCGAAGGTCGCGCCGAATTCGCCGGCGAGATGCTGCCGGCCGCCGAAGCGCTCCGCCGCGCCAAGCTCGAGCCGCTCGTGCTCGAGGCGAAGGAAGGGCTGACGCTGCTCAACGGCACCCAGCACATGACCGCGATTGGCGGCCTCGCGATTCTCGACGCCGAAGCCACCGCGCTCGTCGCCGACATCGCTGGCGCACTGTCGCTCGAAGCGCTCAAAGGCACAGTGCGCGCGTTCGACGAGCGCGTGATCGCAGCACGCCCGCATCCAGGTCAGATCGCGGTCGCGAAGTTTCTCCGCGAGCTGCTCGTCGGGTCCGAGATCGCCGACTCACACAAGGACTGCGGCAAGGTTCAGGATCCGTACTCGCTGCGCTGCATGCCACAGGTGCATGGGGCGACCCGCGACATGCTCGCGTTCACGCGCACCGTGCTCGAGCGCGAGGCGGGCAGCTCGACCGACAACCCGCTCGTGTTCGCCGACACCGAGGAAATGATCTCGGGCGGCAACTTTCACGGCCAGCCGGTCGCCATTGCGCTCGATGCCGCTGCGATCGCGATCGCCGAGCTCGCGAACATCAGCGAGCGCCGCGTCGAGCAGCTCGTCAACCCGCACCTGTCGAGCGGACTGCCGCCGTTTCTCGCGCCCGACAGCGGGCTCAACTCCGGGTTCATGATCGCGCAGGTCGCTGCCGCCGCGCTGGTCTCGGAGAACAAGGTGCTCGCACATCCGGCGTCGGTCGATTCGATTCCGTCGAGCGCGGGCCGCGAGGATCACGTGTCGATGGGCGCGACCGCGGCCCTCAAGCTCGCGACGATCCACGATCACGTGCGCACGGTGCTCGCGATCGAGCTGTTGTGCGCCGCGCAGGGCATCGATCTCCGCCGCCCACTCACGACGACGAAACCGCTCGAGGCGGTGCACGCTGCGATTCGCGCGAAAGTGCCGGCGATGATGGTCGATCGCCCGCTGTCACCTGACATCGCGGCGATGCGTACGCTCATCGATGATGGGACATTGATCGCAGCTGCCAGCAGCGCCGGTGCGAATCCCTGAGCCTGCGTGCTAGATCCGGAGGGTGCGCCCGGTCTGTATCGCCATGCTCGCTGCGCTCGTCGGTGCGCCCGTCGCGGCGGATGGCGATTCAGAGGCGACCGAGCCTGGTACGGCGACGATCCCACCGACGCCGAATCGCCTGAACCTGCGGCTCGGCAACGCGACGAGCGACTCGACCGGGCGGCCGACGATCTGCGTCGACGTGCGCGTGTGGGCTGGGCTCGGCGTCGAGAGCTGCGGCACCGGGCAAGGCATCATTCACGACCAGGACGGCAAGGAGATGGCGCACTTTCGCGCGACGTGGTCGATCCTCGAGCGCGGCACCGAGCACGGCACGGGCCGATTGCGCGGCGGCATCGGCTGGGCGGAGCTACAGGTCGGCGAAGATCATCCGGGCTTTCACTTCGGCGATCCGGATCCCACCGATCGCGGATCGGTCGCGGGTCCTGAAGCAGCGCTGCAGGGTCAGTGGCTTGTGCCGCTCGGCAAAGGCGTCGAAGCGATCGCGTCGTTTACCGCTGGACTCGCAATTTTCTCGGATGCCGAGAAGTTGGTCGTGCCGCAACAGAACGTCCAGCCGTTCGCATCGGTCGAAGTCGGCGTCGGCTGGTAAATCCGCCTATCGTCGTCGAGTGGTGCTCGTCGTCGCACTGACCCAGGCGAGGCGCACTGGGACGACGTCGTTCTGCATGCCGGATTAGCGGTACGGCCCGCCCCGCTTCGGCTTCGGATCGCGACCGACTTTGGCCAACGCATCGCGCAGCACGAACTCGATCTGCGCGTTGAGTGAGCGCAGATCGTCGGCGGCCCACTTCTGAAGTGCATCGAGCACCGTGGGATCGATCCGCAGCAGGAAGGGCTTGCGCTCGGGCATTCAGTACAAGCTGCCGGCGTTCACCACGGGCTGGGTCGAGCGCTCGCCGCACAGCACGACGAGCAAGTTACTCACCATCGCCGCCTTGCGCTCGGCGTCGAGCTCGACGATGCCGCGCTTCGACAATTGGTCGAGCGCCATCTCGACCATCGACACCGCGCCTTCGACGATGCGCGTACGAGCCGCGATGATCGCACCGGCCTGCTGGCGCTGCAGCATCGCCTGCGCGATCTCGGGCGAGTACGCGAGGTGAGCGATGCGGGCGTCGATCACCTCGACGCCTGCGGCTTTGACCTTGTCATTGATCTCGATCACGAGCTGCGCGGCGACCTGATCCGATTGGCCGCGCAGGCTGATCACGCTGTCGTCATGGGAGTCGTACGGGTGATGCATCGCGAGGTTGCGCACCGCGGCCTCGGCCTGAATGTGGACGTACTGCTGGAAGTTCTCGACCTCGAACATCGCCTGCGCGGTATCGACGACGCGCCACACGACGACCGCCGCGATCTCGATCGGATTACCTTCGATGTCGTTGACCTTGATCTTCGCGGTCTCGAAGTTGCGCGCACGCAGCGAGACCTCGCGCTTCATCGTGAACGGGTTCGCCCAGCGCAGCCCGGCTTCGCGCACCGTCCCGGTATAGCGACCGAAGAACGTCAGCACGCGCGCCTCGTTTGGGCCGACGACGAAGTTGCCCATCAGCAACACGAGGCCGGTGATGACGAGCACGGTCCCGCCGACGGCGTATGGTGCCGGGCTCATGCGGTGCTGCGCGGTCAGCACGAACATGAAGATCGACCCCGCGAGGCACGCGAGCCCCACGACGATCGCCAACCACCCCGAGCTCGAAATCGCCAATCGCTCTTTCATTGCCATACGAGATCCTCCGATGATGGCAAAGTGATATCACTTTGCTACCACGTCAAGGAAGCAAATTCCGACAGCGTCGTGACCGCCGGATTACGTAGGCTCGCCCGCGACGTAGACCGCGGCGATCAGGTTTGTGCCATAGCGATACGGCACCTCCGCCGGTTGCTCGCAGTCCCACATCACGATGTCGGCCGGCGATCCCGCGACCAGCGTGCCCGGCCCGCTGAGCCCCAGTGCCTTGGCGGCGCGCCGCGTCACGCCGAGCCACGCTTCGTCGACCGACATCCCGTAGTGGGTGGTCGCGAGCCACATCTGCACCGCGAGCGTCTCGCAGTTGCTCGAGCCGGGATTCATGTCCGTCGCGATCGCGATCGACACACCAGCGGTGCGTAGCTTGTCGACGGGCGGGACCGGCAGCTTCAACTGCACGCACGCGCCGGGCAGCATCACGGCGACCGTACCCGACCGAGCGAGCGCCGCGATCCCCGCGTCGCTGATCTGCTCGACATGATCAGCCGACAGTGCACCGAGATCGGCGAGCACCTCGGCGGCACCGAGGTCGGCGAACTGGCCTACGTGGCCACGCACCGCAAGGCCCGCGCGTCGCGCCGCACCGAGGATCGCGCTGGTCTCCGCGAGCGTGAACGCGCCCTGATCGCAATAGACATCGACCGACGCCGCGAGCCGCTCCTCCGCCGCCTTCGGGATCAGCTGCTCGCAGATCTCCGCGACAAAGGCGTCGCGCGAGTCGACGCGATCGGGCGGGACCAGATGGGCGAGCAGCGTGGGCACCAAGCGCTGGCGGCGCTTCGCTTGCGCCGCGGCGATGCAGCGCAACAGCCGCAGCTCGCCGGCAACGGTGAGGTCGTAGCCGCTCTTGATCTCGATCGTCGTCGTGCCACCGGCCAGCGCGAGATCGAGTCGCGCTTCCATCGCGTCGATCAGCTCGGCGTCGCTCGCGGCGCGCGTTGGCACGAGTGACGCCGCGATGCCGCCGCCTGCTGCCGCGATCTCGAGGTAGCTCTTGCCCTCGGCGCGCATCGCGAACTCGTTCGCGCGGTCGCCCGCAAAGATCGCGTGCGTGTGGCAGTCAATGAGGCCCGGCGTGACGAGGCGGCCACCGGCGTCGACTTCGCGCGCGGCGCGTGGCCGGTCGGCATCCAGGCCGACCCAGCTGATGTAGCCGTTCGCGATTGCGATGGCGCCGCGATCGATCATACCGAGCCCGAACAACGCCGAGTCGCACGTCATCACGCGCGCGTTGTGAATCACGAGGTCCATGAAGTGTAGCGACCGTAACCGAGGTGCCGCCGCCGAGGCGACATGGTGCAGTAACCGATTTGCGATTTGATTGCGTCGTCGCAGACCTCACTGCGGCCAGAGTGAGTACGGCATGAAGGACTTCGGCAGACGCTCGGCACGACCGTCGAGGTCAGAGCGGAAGAACCGTTCGGCGCGTGCGATCCGCAGCTGCACTACGTCGTGCCGCCTGGGCACGTGTTCGTGCTTGGCGACAACCGCAACAACTCGAACGACTCGCGCGTCTGGGGCAGCGTGCCCGAGATCATGATCAAAGGACGCGTCGTCGGCGTGTGGGCGACCAAGAAGCCCGGCGACGGTTGGAGCCTCAGCCGCGTTGGTTCGATCGAGTAGCGCGCCTAGCGCCGTTCGTTGCCGCGCTTGAAGTTGCCGGTCTTGCGCGCGATCAGCAGCTGTAGCTGCTCGGGATCGTCGAACACGGCACGCACGGCGTCGACATCGGGGCCGGTCAGCGTGCGCACGAGCCGGCCGCGGAAGCGCACGAGCACTTTGTCGCGCGTGATCTGCACGTCGAACGGCTCCTCGGCGAGCTTGCCTCGCTGATCGACCTTGCGACAATTGCGCCCGCTCTCCGACACGCGACGACCGTAGCGCAGACGCGCGCGCTCGGCGAATCCTCACACCGGTCGGCGTCGTGGCACGATCACGCCGCGCTCGTCGGCAGCTTGAATCGCCTCTTCGTAGCCCGCGTCGGCGTGGCGGATCACGCCCATGCCGGGGTCGCTCGTCAGCACGCGCTCGAGACAGCGCGCCGCCCGCGGCGTGCCATCGGCGACGACGACCATGCCCGCATGCAGCGAGTAGCCGATGCCGACACCACCGCCGTGATGGAACGACACCCAGCTCGCGCCCGCGGCTGTGTTGACGAGCGCGTTGAGAATCGCCCAATCGGCGACTGCATCGGTGCCGTCTTTCATGCCCTCGGTCTCGCGATATGGCGACGCGACGCTGCCGCAGTCGAGGTGATCGCGACCGATCACGATCGGCGCTTTCACCTTGCCGGTCCTGACGAGCTCGTTGAAGCGCAGGCCGACGCGATGGCGCTGGCCATAGCCGAGCCAGCAGATCCGTGCCGGCAAGCCCTGAAACGCGATCTTGTCGCGCGCGAGCTTCATCCAGCGGTGCAGCATCGCGTCGTCTTTGATCTCGTCGAGGACAGCCTCGTCGGTGATGCGAATGTCTTCGGGGTCGCCCGACAGCGCGGCCCAGCGGAACGGGCCTTTGCCTTCGCAGAACAGCGGCCGGATGTATGCGGGCACGAACCCGGGATACGCGTACGCGTCCTTTGCGCCGCCGAGCTCGGCTTGTGCGCGCAGGTTGTTGCCGTAGTCGAATACGTGCGAGCCGGCGCGCAGCATCGCGACCATCGCCTCGACTTGCACCGCCATCGACGCGCGCGACCGCCGCACGTACTCCTCGGGGTTGCTGGCGCGCAGTGCAGCCGCCTGGTCGAGCGACATGCCCTGCGGGATGTAGCCGTTGAGCGGATCGTGCGCCGACGTTTGATCGGTGACGAGATCGGGCGTGACACCGCGCTTGACCAGCTCGGCGTAGACGTCGGCTGCGTTGCCGACGAGCGCGATCGAGCGCGCCTGCTTGTTCGCGCGGCATTCGTCGACGCGGCGAAGCGCGGTGTCGAGATCGGGCGCGACCTCGTCGAGGTAGCGCGTATCGAGGCGGCGCTGCACACGGGTCGGATCGATCTCGATGCCGAGGAACACACCGCCGGCCATCGTCGCGGCGAGCGGCTGTGCGCCACCCATGCCGCCGAGCCCGCCGCTCAGCACGACGCGACCCGCGAGGTCGCTGCCGAAGTGCAGCTTGCCGGCGGCGGCGAACGTCTCGAACGTGCCTTGCACGATGCCTTGCGTGCCGATGTAGATCCACGAGCCCGCGGTCATCTGGCCGTACATCATCAGGCCGCGCTGCTCGAGCTCGCGGAAGTGCTCCCACGTGGCCCACTTGCCGACGAGGTTCGAGTTCGCGATCAGCACGCGCGGCGCTTCTTCGTGGGTGCGAAACACGCCGACCGCCCTGCCCGACTGCACGAGCAGCGTGTGGTCGTTCTCGAGCCTGCGCAGCTCGCGGACGATCACGTGGTAGTCCTCCCAGCTGCGTGCGGCCTTGCCGGTGCCGCCGTAGACGACGAGATCGGCGGGTCGCTCCGCGACGTCGGGATCGAGGTTGTTCATCAGCATTCGCAGCGCGGCTTCTTGCTGCCAGCCCTTGCAGGTCAGCTGGGTACCTCGCGGGGCGCGGATGATTTCGGCCATGGCGGTTCGTAGCACTGCCGTTCTGGCGCTGTCGATGGCGGGCGATCGCGTCGTGCTGGCAGGCTGTCGCCCGCGCAACGACGCCGCGTCGTCGAGGAGTCGCGCAGTTGGGCGCGCTCGCGTGGCATCGGTCGCTGGTCTTTGCGTTGCAATCGCGGTTCACATGACCCAAGAGCCGTTCACTGCCTGCGAAGTACCGCCTCTGCGGCCCATGAGGTTTCCGCCCGGTCTGCTGTCGATGTCTTCGGTGTTCGCCGCCACGATGTGCGCGTTGCTGATCGCCGGACTCGTGACAGGCCAGCGTGTCGGAAGCCATGGCCGCGGCCATGGCGAGCCGAAGGAAGATGTCGCGAAGCTGACTGCGCAGAAGTTTGCGTTCGAGGCCTACCCCGAGTGGGCGATGGAGAATCCCGATCGAGCGTGCCCGACGTCGCTGCGCGAGCTCGATCTCTACATGGATCGCTACATGGACAAGGCGGCGCGCGAGGATCCGTGGGGACGCGAGTACATGTTCACGTGCAGCGACGGCAAGCTCTACGTCGTATCGATCGGCGAGGACGGAAAGGCCGACACCGCAGACGATATCTGGAGCCACAACGGTGAAGCGCGCCGATGATCGAGAGCGTCGTTGCCATGCTCGTGTGGTGCTTGCTGCTGTTCGCGGCGTCTGCGCACATTTCTGGGTCACGGTCGCGTGGCTCTTCGTCATAGGCTCGTTCGTGTTGGCGGCCCAGGTCGTCGCGCTGAACTGTGGGATGAGCGCGATCGCTGCGTGGCTCGGCGCATACATCGCGTGGCGCGTCGCTACTCGCCACTTCGCCAACGAGCGCCGGCCACCGATGTCGGACGGTTACTTCGTGCTCTCGACAATCGGCGGCATCACCGTGCAGCTCCTGCTCGACCGCCATTGGCGCTGTAGCGGCGATGTGGTGTTCTTGATTTGGACCTTGATCCTGATCAAATCCACGGTACCTCACAGTGAGTTTCCGCGCGCCCGCGCGAGGAGGGCCAGATGCTCGAGTGGATGATCGTTGCCAGTGCAGTATGCGGCGGAGCCGCCGCGTTCGGCTTACTGCTGCTCGGGCTCCAGGCAGTGTCGAACGCGCGCCTGCGCCGGGTGGCCGAGCCCGCAGCGCCCCCGGATCGGACGCTGGCAGCGGCGCGGTGTCGCACGCTGCCGCGGGCTCGGCTCGTGCGCTGGCAGCGGCGCGACCTCGGCTCGACTCTGACACTTGCCGCGAGAGCTCACCGCGCCGGGTCGATGGCTCACCGCGCCGGATCGCCGGCTCGCCTCGCTGCACCACCGACTCACCTCACGGCGCGATAAGCCTTTACCATTGGCGAATGATCGCTCGGTGGGCGGTGCTCGCGATCGTATGCGTGCCTGCGACCGTGGCGCACGCCGACGAGAAATCGCCGCCGATCGCCGCGCGTCCCGCCGATAGCAGCGAGCCGTATTGGTTCACCTACGCCGCGTTTCGCAACGACGTGTTCACCGAGCTCGATCCGCCGATCGACGACTTCGGCTTCACGCACGACAATGTGTTCGTGCTGCGCCGGCAGCAGGGCATCTACACGTTCGGCGGCAGCTTCATGCACAGGTGGATCACGTCGCGCATGGATCGCCGGCGTTGGGACCTTGTCGAGCTGTTCGCGACCGGCGAACGCGAGCTTGTCGTGTGGACGGACGCAGCGGAGCGCCCACATCGCGTTTCGGCAACCGTGCGCGTCGGGCCCACGCTCGGCGGCAACTTCGGGGGCCGCTACATGCAGAACGGCTGGCACGAGATCTCGGAGACCGGCCCGACGGTCTACGAAGGCTTGGCGAACGACTATCCGGGCGATCGCAAGCTCGGCTTCGTGATCGGTAGCCGCGTTCGCGCGAGCGTCGGCGATCGGCTGCAAGGCTATGGCTTTGTCGACGGTCAGGTTGCGTTGGGCGGCACCGGCGTTACAGCGATGCAAGCGGCGCTCGGCGGCAACGCGGCGAGCAAGTATCTCGGTGTGCACCTCGAGCTCGGGCTCACGCGCTACCACGTCGGTGATCCCTATCTCGCGTTGCCCGGTGGGTACCGTCCGGGCTTTCAGCTCGAATGGCGGCTCGGCGTCGACGTGCACTGGAGCCGGTTTCGGATCGGCTACGAGTACCGCGCGAACGAGTCGGGCTCCGGCGAGCCGATGGGTGTGTTCGAGCTATCGACCACGCGGTAGCGAGACCGGTTCTGCGCGGCGGACGCGATCGCAACGCCGCCGAAAACGACAAACAGGGCGCCGCGAAGCGCCCTGTTTGATCGAGAACTGCGCGCTCGGTTAGCCGGCGGCGTCGTCCTTCTTGTCCTCGGTCTTGTCCTCGGCTTTTTCTTCGGCCTTTGCCTCGGCCTTGGCTTCGACCTTTGCCTTGTCTTCGACCTTGGTGGCCTTCGCGGTCGGCGCCGGCGCCGGCGGGGCATCCGTGATCCGCATGCCGTAGAACGAGCGCCACGCGAAGAACAGCGAGACGGCCAGCGAGAGGCCGGCGACGACCCACTTGATCTTGTCGTGACCCTTGTTGTGCAACTCGAGCGCGAGGCCGACGGCGAGCACGCCGAACAGCGTGGTGAACTTGATCACCGGGTTGAGCGCGACCGACGACGTGTCCTTGAACGGATCGCCGACTGTGTCACCGACGACCGTCGCTGCATGGAGGTCCGTGCCCTTCGAGCGCAGCTCGGTCTCGACGACCTTCTTCGCGTTGTCCCAGCAACCACCGGCGTTCGCCATGAAGATCGCTTGGTAGAGGCCGAACAGCGCCATCGAGATCAGGTAGCCGATAAAGAAGTACGGATCGATGCACGCGAACGCGAGCGTCGAGAAGAAGATCACCATGAAGATGTTCCGCATGCCCTTCTGCGCGTAGAGCGTGCAGATTTCGACAACGCGGTTGGAGTCTTCGACCGAGGCCTTGGCGTCGGCCCCCGTCTCGAGCTTGATGTTGCGCTTGATGAACTCGACCGCGCGGTACGCGCCCGTCGAGACAGCCTGCGTCGAGGCACCGGTGAACCAGTAGATGATCGCGCCGCCGACGATGAGGCCGAGCAGGAACGGCGGGTGGATCATCGACAGCTTGTTGATCTCGGTGGGTTGCAGGCCCTTGGTGACCAGCATGATCAGCGCAAAGATCATCGTCGCGGCGCCGACGACGGCGGTGCCGATGAGCACCGGTTTCGCAGTCGCCTTGAACGTGTTGCCTGCGCCGTCGTTCTCCTCGAGGAATGCCTTCGCCTTGTCGAAGTCGGGGCGGAACTTGAAGTCCTTCTCGATCTCGTCGGCGATGCCTGGGCGCGACTCGATGAGCGACAGCTCGTAGACCGACTGTGCGTTGTCCGTGACCGGACCGTACGAGTCGACCGCGATCGTTACCGGGCCCATGCCCAAGAAGCCGAACGCGACGAGACCGAACGCGAACACCGCCGAGGCGGCGTCGGCTGCGAACTTCTCGAGCGGCATGCCGGCGGCGTCGTTCGTGCGCAGCAGCAGATCGCCGATGCCGACCATCGACGACACCGCGTACGCGATGGCCATCAGCGCGGCGATGGTCAGGCCCATCCAGTACGCCGAGAAATTACCGGCGGTGAGACCGGCGAGGATGTTGAGCGACGGCCCGCCTTCCTTCGACGCGGTGACCGTCTCGCGCACGTGGCCGGAGTTGACCGACGTGAAGATCTTCACGAGCTCGGGGATGATCGCGCCGGCGAGCGTGCCGCACGAAATGATCGCCGACAGCTTCCACCACAGGCCGTGGGGCAGTGTCGACTCACCTTGGCCGATCAGCAGGTACGACACGCCGAACGTGAGACCGACCGACACCAGCGAGGTCAGCCATACGAGCTGCGTGAGCGGGTGCTCGAAGTTCATCGTCGGAGCGTTCTGGTAGCGGGCCTTGGTGACGGCCTCGTTGATCAGGTAGCTGCCGACCGACGCGAGGATCATGATGATGCGCATCGCGAATAGCCAGACGAGCAGCACGGTCTGGATCCACTCGCCAGCGTCGGCGAGCTTTCCATCGGGACCGATCGCAGCCAAGCCGGGGATGTTCGGCAGTGCGACGAGCACGAACGTGATCAGCGCGACGCCGGTGACGCCATAGGTCTCGAAGCCGTCGGCGGTGGGGCCGACCGAGTCGCCCGCGTTGTCGCCGGTGCAGTCGGCGATCACGCCGGGGTTACGTGCATCGTCTTCCTTGATGTTGAAGACGATCTTCATGAGGTCGGAGCCGATGTCGGCGATCTT
>DATDCH010000479.1:0-6854 GCA_036524455.1 Kofleriaceae bacterium
GTCGCGCAGCAGCGCGCACGCTTGTTGCGCCGGCACCTGATCGAGATCGGCGAGGTCCTGACCGTCGAGCAGCTCCATCGTGTAGTAGGGCGTGCCGCGATCGACGCCGTAATCGAACACATCGATGATGCGTGGATGGACGAGCGACGCCATCGTGTGGAACTCGCGGCGAAACCGCAGCTGGGCGCCGAGTGCCTGCTCGTCGCTCGCATCCTCGGGCAGCACCAGCTGCTTCAGCGCGAGCGGCCGATCGCGCGCATCATCGTGGACGCGATAGACCGCGCCCATACCGCCGTGGCCGAGCTTCGCCTCGACGGTATAGCGATCGCTGATCCGAGTCGCGACCGACCTCTCGCGGCGAGCCACGGCCATCTCCCTCATAATACCGCTGCCGCGAGGTCACAGCCTTGACCACGTAGTCGTTCCCGCGGGCGCGGATCGCACGCCGCAGCAAGGCATGCCGGACGTTCGTGCCCGACAGGACGATCACGTCGTCGACATCGGGCGGGTTCGGCAGCTCGTACTGACGCAACGCAAGTGCACCCATGACTGCTCCTATTTCGTGAACTCTGCTTGAAACAGCGCGACGTTGTAGGGCGAGAACGACGACATCGTGTACGTGACGGTGAAGCGGTCGGCGGTCTCGATGATCGATGGCAACAGGTACGTGCCGTAGAAGCCGGTGCGATTGCAGTTGAAGAACTGCTGGCCGATGCAGTTGTCCTCGCTCGCGCAGCAGTAGTCGGTGCGGAAGCTCGCATCGGTCATGTCGTGCACGACGACCGGGCCGCTCCATGGCCCCTCGGGTCGCTCGGCGAAGTGCGCGACGATCCGGTTCGAGCTCGGCGATAGCTCCTCGGCGAGCAGCATCCACCGCTTGATCGACGGGAAGTACCGCACCGACAGCTCGCCGTAGCCGGGCGTGGCGACGACCTCGCCGAGCTCTTCGAAGCCGCCCGGTGTGTCGAGCGAGGTCAGCTTCTTGCGCGCGAGGTGGATCGAGCTGCGCCGGTACTCGCCGGTGCCGAACAGATAGACGTACTCGCCCATCACTTCGGCAGCGATGTTGATGAACCGCCCGTGCAGCGGGCCATTCGCGTCGAAGCGCTGATCGACCTGATGCAGGATCTGGTACGCGAACGGGCCGGTCGTCGATGGCTGCACCCATTTCGCGATGTAGCTGCCCTGCATGTCGATGTTGGTTGGACTGACGACCGTCGTATAGAACACGTAGATCGAACCGCCCACGCTGAACGCGCCCGACGGCACCTCGAAGTCTCCCGGCAGATGCAAAAACGACGTGCTGCCCGGTGGTCCCGACGGGTTGCGAATGAACTCGGCGAGCTCGTGGCCCATCGGTGCAAGCATCGCGACGCCCGCGAAGTCCGCTCGGATCGCCGCGTCCATCGTCGGGCCGATGCTCTGCGCCGGCGGCACCGTGATGATCCCGAGCCGGTTGCACAACAGGCTCGGCTGCGCGGCGATCGCCGATGCCGAATCGAGGCCGTAGCCGACGGAGTCGGGATGCGACTCGCCGAGCGGCCAGATGCCGGTGAAGCCGATCGTGTCGCCGAACATGAGGTACAGCCGGTTGTTCGCGACGACGGGAATCCCGAGGTCGGCGCCGAGCACGTTCGCGGAGTGCTGCACGTCGTTCGCGGTCGGATCCGACGAGTTACGATTCGACAACAGCTTGCACAGCTGCGTGCTGTCGACGTACGCCGGCGGCACGAACGCATCGGGCATCGGCGTCGTCGACGCGTCGGGCGCGAACGGAACGCCCGGCTCCGCGCGAGCGCAGGCGGTCGCGACGAGCAGCACGCACGCAAGCGATGCCGGCTTCACTGGGCCGTGACCGTACTCGTGTTCGTGGTTGCGTCCCAGGTGATCGAGCCGTGCTGGAAATCAGAGCGCCGCCCGTTGGTCACCGCGTACTCGTCGGAGATCGGGTAGCCGAGCGGACCCGATTCCCAACCGGTCTCGGCATACTTGTCGCGGATCGCCCCGCGCACCTCGTGGGCGCCAGTCTGCGGCGTCCAGTAGATCGAGCCGCGCTGGAACACGCTGAACCGGCCGACATTGTCGGGTGTCTTGGTTTCGTTCGACACCGGATAACCGAGGTTGCCAGCTTCCCAGCCGAGCTCCTTCCACTTGTCGCGGATCGCGCCGTGCACCTCGAACGCGCCCGCCGACGGGTGCCAGTAGATCGAGCCGTTGACGAACACGTTGTACTTGCCGGTGCCGTCGGGCGCTGTGGTCTCGTCGGTGAGCACCGTGCCGAGGAACGAGTTGCAACCGCCGAACGCTTGATAGCGTTTGTCGATCTCGCCGAGCGTGCGGCCGGCGCCGCAGCGATACGTCGAGTAGCCCTTCGGCGGAATCAACGTCGCCATCTGGTCGAAGCTCAACCAGTAATGATGATTGCCGCCGAAGTTCGCTGAGTCGCCGACGTGGACCTCACGCGTTTGCGGGTTGTAGCCGATGATCGCGACGTAGTGATAGATCGTGTAGTTCGGGTAGCCGGGCGGGTGATTGCTCGCCGGCGCGACGATGTTCGCGACGATGCCGTGGCCTGCGTCGATCGAGAGCGTGATGTCGCGCCACAGCCGATCGCGCTGCCCTTGGTTCGGCGGATCGTTCGGCATCTCGACCGTCGCGTAGCGCGCACCGAGGTGGCGGTTGAGCGTGGCCGTGACCTGGCCGATCCAGTCGGTGCCGTTTGTCGTCGTCGGTAACTGGTTCGCGAGTGTGTCCTGGGTCGGTGGTGCGGCCATCCGCGTCGACAGCGCGATACGTGTCGCCGCTGGACCGCACCAGTAGCCCGTCGTCTGCGCCTGATACTGGTGGTCGAGCACTTTCCAGGTGCTCGCCGCGATCGAGGTCGCGCCCGAACCGCCGCCTTCGCCCTCGCCTTCTTCACTGCCCGAGCTCGAGTCTTCATCTCCCGATCCCGCGCCGCCTTCACCAGCGGAGCCGACGTCGTCACCACCCGATTCGCCGGGTGCAGACGCAGTACAGGCCGTGAACATCGCGAACGTGAACAGCGCGAACAGTCTCGAGTAGCGAGTCATGTTGTCTCCTGTCATTCGAACGTGACCGTGGTCGTGTTGGTCTGAGAGCTCCAGGTGATCGAGCCGTGCTCGAAGTCGCTGCGCCGCCCGTCGGTCACCGCGTATTCGTCGGACGTCGGGTAACCGAGCTGCCCGGTTTCCCAGCCGAGCTCGGCGTACTTGTCGCGAATCACGCCGTGGACTTCGTGCGCGCCGGTCGCTGGTGACCAATAGAGCGAGCCGCCTTGAAAGACGTTGTAGCGACCGACGCCATCGGGTGTGCCCGTCTCGTCGGTGATCGGATAGCCGAGCAGGCCGGCTTCCCAGCCGAGCTCCTTCCACTTGTCGCGAATGAGGCCGTGCACCTCGAACGCGCCGGTCTGCGGTGTCCAGTAGATCGAGCCGTGCTCGAACACGGTGTAGCGACCGACGCCGTCGGGTGTGCCGTGCTCTCCCGTGATCGGCTTGCCGAGGAACGAGCCGCAGCCGCCGAGCGCACGATACTTGGTGTCGATCTGCCCGACGGTCGCCGGCGAGCCGTTGCAGCTCGTGCCGGCCGCGGCCCAGAACCCGAACCCGCCCGGCTCGTTGATCGCGGCGTAGTAGCCGTCGCTATACGTCTTGTAGCGCGGCGTCCAGCAGCTCCACGACGGCTGGCAACCGTTGTAGTAGCGCAGCACCGTCTTGATCCATTGATCGCGCAGCCCCGCGTGGTTTGGATCGTAGTTGTCGATCCATGCGCGCGCCTTCGCGTCGGTCTCGGCGTTCGTCGTGTACGCCGAGATCTTCACCATCCACGTCGCGTAGTCGATCGCGCTGGCGATCTGACCGTCGATCGTGAGCACGTGGGTGCCGTAGCGGTTCAACGTGTCCTGGAACTTGCCGGCATCGAACTGGAACATGCCGAGCCCGCCGTTCTGCTCCCAGCACTCGCCGTCCCATGCACCGGCGATCACCGGGCCACCGCCGCAGTCCGGCGATGCAGGCCCTTTGCACGCCCACGTCGCCTCCGACCAACAGTGCGCGAGCCCGGTCTCGGTGTTCGCGATGCCGGCCAGCAGATAGCCGGTGCGCAACCCGCGTGCAGCCGCCGCCTGCTTGATCGCGGCGTAGCGCGGCTGCTTGTTGACGGCGGCGAGCGTATCGACCGGCGCCTCGGGCTCGCCTGTCGACATCGCCATGCCATCGACCTCGGCGACGCAAGCGCAAGCGAGTAACCACACGCCTGCGGTGACCGCGCGGAGGAATCCCGTCATGCCGTTTTGGTATACACGAAGTATACCTACGCTGGCGAGCCCGCAAGTTCGCGATCAAGGCGGGTTCGAGCAGATCGCGCCTGGGAGCGCTGCACCCCACGCTGTGCAACTTCCACCGGGCACATGCGATCTGTTGTGGGCTGACATTTGAGGTATACTCATCGTATACCATGTGATAGGGTGACATCATGCTCGGGGTTCTCGCCACTCGGATTGCAAGCTACGCGGCGCGCGCGCTGGCGGTGGTCGCGCTGTTCGGCTGTCAAGAGCTCCTCGATCTCGAGGCGCCGCAACGGCTCGCGCCAGATGCCGCGATCGATAGCCCTGCGCCGGATGCACGCGATGATGCGTTCGGCGAGCGCGAGTGTCCTGCCGCGCCGGCAGGCTGCACGCTGTTTCGCTGCGCCGGCAGCTGTCATTACTCGTGCACCGGTACCGGCGACTGGAACGTGGCGCAGAGCTACTGCGCGCAGGTCGGTTGCCTCGCGACGATCGAATCGCAGGCCGAGCAGGACTGCATCACCGCCGCGACGCAGCCGACGAACGCGAGTCCGGTGTGGATCGGATCGACGCAGTCGGACATGCAACCCGAACCCAGAGACGGCTGGACGTGGGCGTGCGGCGCGAGCTCGTACGCGAACTGGGGAAGCTACGAACCGAACGACCTCTACGGCAATCAGGACTGTGCCGCACTGTCGAGTGGAGGCCGCTGGGACGACATTAGCTGCGCAAACGAACGGCGTTTCGTGTGCGAAGCGCCGTGAGGCGGGCGGATCCGATCCTCCTACACCGCGACGCTGTTATCCTCGCGCGATGCCTAGCCAGGATCTCAGCGGCGAGATCCTCGAAGACCGCTACCAGATCATGGAGCGGATCTCCGAAGGGGCGATGGGCGTGGTCTATCGCGGCACCCGGCTGAAGCTCGATCGCCCGGTCGCGATCAAGGTCATGCACGCGACACTCCCGATCGCGATGGAAGGCCGCAAACGGTTCGAGCGCGAGGCGCAGGTCATGGCGCGGCTCGAGCACCCGCACTGTGTCTCGATCATCGACGTCGGCGTGCACCGCCAGAAGCCGTATGTGGTGATGGAGCTGGTGCGCGGGCGCAGCCTGTTCGAGCTGCTCGACGAGCAGGGGCGGTTCGAGATTCCGCGCGCGGTCGACGTGTTGCGCCAGGTCCTGTCGGGGCTCTCGCACGCGCACGAGCAAGGCATCATCCACCGCGACATCAAGCCCGCGAACATCATGGTGACGCCGAAGGCGCCGCTCGGCCTCCACGTGCGCATCCTCGATTTCGGGCTCGCGCGCATGCTCGGTGCTGCCAATGCGAGCGTCAGCAACGGCGTCGCGGTCGGCACGCCGAGCTACATGGCGCCCGAGCAATGCCGCGGCGAGGAGCTCGATGCGCGCGTCGATGTCTACGCGTGCGGCGTCGTGCTGTTCGAGATGCTGACCGGTAAGAAGCCGTTCATCGCGAAAGATCCGATCGCGATCGTCAAGAAGCAGATCGATGAGACGCCGCCGCGGCTCGCCGACGTGGCACCCGGCAACTACGGTGCCCTCGAGGACGTCGTCGCGCGTGCGCTCGCGAAGAGCCCGCTCGATCGCTATCCGTCGGCCGTCGCGATGGCCGAGGCGCTCGATGCCGCGGTGACCGGGCGCTCGGCCTCGGCGCCGGAGCCGACGACGCAGTTCCTCACGTCGGACGTGATCGAGCCGGCGGAGTCGTCGGCGAACGTGCCGATCACGGTCGGCTCGTCGGTGATGATCAAACCGCAAAAGCCGGGCAGCTCGGTGCGGCGCCAGTTGCCGCTGTCGCGCACGCGCTGGCTCGTGATGTCGGCGCTGCTGTTCGCGGGCGCAGCGGTCGCGGCGGCGATCGTGTGGCGCGATCGCATCTTCGGCACGGGCGACGAACGCGCCGATGCGGCGGTGACCGTCGTCGTCGACAAGCAGGCGCCGGCCGATGCCGCGCCACCGCCGGATCCGGCAGCGGAGCTCGCGGCGACGGCGAGCCAGCTCGCGGCATCGGGCAAGGTGCAGGCGGCGATCGAATCGCTCGTCAAAGCGCGCAAGGTCTATCCCGACAGCGCGGAGCTCGCGTACGTGCTCGGCAAGCTCTACTTCGGCAAGATGTGGTGGCACGACGGGCTCGCGAACTTCAAGGACGCGGTCAAGCTCGACCCGAAGCTCAAGCAGGATCCGGAGCTGATCAAGCTGGTGATCCGCGGGTTCATCACGACGCCCGGCCACGACTACCGGCTCGCGAACTTCCTGGTCGAGATCGGCGCGCCGGCGAAGCCGTTGCTCGAGGAGACGGCGAAGACCCATCCGAACGCCGGCAAACGCCAGCGCGCTCAGACGCTGCTCAACCGGATGCGCTGAGCCGTGCTGGCGAAGGCCCTCGAGCTGGGCGGATGCGGCGTCCAGTGGGAGCCGCCGCGGGGCACCATCGTCGAGCACGGCGATCACGAGCTCACGATCCGCGTCGACAGCGGGCTCGAGTGGCGCGCGCGGCTCACGCCGATCGTCTTCGGCATCGCGCCCG
>DATDCH010000480.1:0-7716 GCA_036524455.1 Kofleriaceae bacterium
CGGCCGAGCTTGGGCGCATGGTCGCCGCCAAACAGCTTCGCCTTCACCTTGGCGTGAAGCAGCTCGTCGACCAGGTCCCGCAACGCCTGCATGGTATAGCAACGGCGTGCGCTCCGACGCCGAGCTCCTCGCTGCGTGGCGCGGCGGCGACCCCGCGGCGGGCGAGGAGCTCGTCGCGCGACACTGGACGAGCGTGTCGCGGTTCTGTCGCTCGAAGATCGGCGACGACGGCGCGGATGTGATCGCGCAGGTATTCCTCGCGTGCGTCGAGGCGCGCGATCGCATCGCAGGCGACAACATCAAGGCGTACTTGTTCGGTGTCGCGCGCAAGCGGCTTGCCGACGAGTTTCGCCAGCGCTCGCGCACGCCGGACCTCGACTTCTCGATGTCATCGGTGATGGACCTGCGCACCGGCCCGGCGACGCATGTTTCGCGTCGCGAACGCAGCGCGCTGTTGCACGAAGCGCTCGCGCGGATTCCGCTCGACGATCAGATCGCGCTCGAGCTGCAGTACTTCGAGGGCCTCTCGATGGCCGAGATCGCCGGCGTGCTCGAGATCGAAGAGAACACCGTGCGCAGCCGCCTATCGCGTGCGCGAGACAAGTTGCGCGCCGTGCTCGCGACGCTCGCGCCAGCCGACGAAGCCGCGCTCGCCGAGTCGCAGCTCGACACCCGTTAGATCGCGCCGCAGTCGTTCTGACAGTACATGTCGCCGGCGGGACACGTCGGCGTGACCATCGCGCTTGTCTCGAGGATCGGCGCACCGTCGAGCGTCGTCAGTGACACCTCGAGCTTGTACTCGTGATCGAAGATGCTCGAGGTCGCCGCCGCCGAAGGGCACACCGCGACGTTTGGCATCGCATCGAGACCGTCCCGCGGTTTCGCCCAGCCATTCGAGTGCCGCTCGAGTAGGAGCGGGCGTTGCTCGAGACCGATCACGCGGTTCGTCGCCGTGTCGCGGAGCGCCGCGGTCGCTATCAACTGGCAGTCGCTGCTCGCGCGCACGCTGGCGCCGACGAGCAGGATGTGGCCGCCTTGTGGCGCGCCGATCAACGGAATCTGCGTGCCGTCGCTGATGTCGATCATGTTGCCATCGAGATCCGCGGCGACGAGCATCACGCTCGACGTGTCGAGCACGTTGCACTCGGGCAGCGTCTGCTCGTAGAGCGGACATCCCGCGAGTACGACCAGCAGCGCGACACGACTCAGAAGCACGTCACGTTCTCCGTCACCTTCGGGTAGTAGTACATGAACACGTTGCAGTGCTCGCTCGCCTCGACCTTCGGGCCGAACGTGTAGCAGCAGTCACCTGCCTGCTGCGGATCGCGTGCATCGACTGCTTCGCATCCGCCGGCGGGCTCGCGCCACTGGTAGTCGCACGTCCACCAGATGCCGCCGGTCTCCGGCAACGCCACGTCGAGACCGATCGACATCTCGGGCTCGTCCCAGCGGTCGCTCGCGTAGAACAAGTCGTCGTCGCCGGGACGCGTCGTCGACACGCCGTCCCACGCCCATACGCGGAACTGCGTACCGCGCGAATGGAAGTGACCGTTTGCAGCGATCACCGTGTGGTTGCCCGCGGGCATCGCGCACGTGCCCGAGTAGCTCGGCTTCGGATTACTGCGGCACACGCGAATGCTCTGCTGCGTCGCGAACAGCGTGCCGAGCTCCTGCGTATCGCCGTCTTGCGAGCGATACAAGTTGACGCCGGCGCGGCCGACCCACGGCGTCGGTTGATCGCTCGTGTTCACGTAATGCACCTGCAGCATCAGCTTCTCGCCGGGCACAAAGCGCGTCGCGACATCCTCCGGCAGCGCCCAGTCGATGATCGGGCTGTCGGCGCTCGACTGTTGCGAGTTGGCGACGAGCGGCCAGTCTGCCCAGTTCGATGACTTCCAGCATTCCATACTGGCGGCGCCGCGGATCACCGTGCCCTGCACGCCGCCGAGATCGATCGGTTCGCCGTTCGCGGGATCGAGCCCGACGATCGTCTTGAGGCGGAACACATTCATATGGTGACTGCCCGTATTGAGCGCGAGCTTCGCGCGATCGACCCACAGGTCCACATCACCGGGAACTTCGAAGAAGTAGCAGTCCTGGATCTCTTCGCCAGGCGCCACCGAGAACTCGGGCGTGCGGAGCCACATGCCGTCCGCGGGGTCGAGCTCTTCGAGCAGCCACGGTTGGTATTCGTCGTCGGCGGGACACCCGACGAGCAGCACGGTCACCATCATCAACATCGAACGCATGGAGACTCGCTATACAACGAGCGTGCCGCTGCAACTGCGCGTGATCGCGTGCACGCCCGTCGGAAAACTGAGACCTGCGTGGCGCCGCATTCCTGACACGTCGATCATGGATGCCGCGGCCGTTATCTCGAGGTGTCAGTCGCGAGCGACACCATGGCAGCGGTGTCGCGACCGTTGCCCGAGATCGCGAGGCGCCCGTATCGATCGCGAGAGCGGGCGTTATCTCGGCCGCGCCGTTCCAAGCTGCATGATGTTCGAGGAGCCGCCAGAATTGGCATATGCAACTCAATTGCATGTGGTTGGTTGGGCTGCTCGGGGCGTGGGGCGAAGCAGCGGCTAATGAGGCGCCTGCAGGAAGGCCCTCGCTTGCAACGGCGACTCCGACTGCGGCGACCGCGGTCGAAGCGGCGGCCATGCCCGCGCCCGAGCCGCCGACGTATCGACGCCCGACCGCATGGTTGTTCCGCGCGCTGCCGGGCTTCGGCTACTCGTTCGATCGCGACGTGCCATGCCAGATTCAGGGCGCCGCGACGGTCGGCGGCTGGTACATCGGCAAGCTCGTCACGCCCAGCCTGCTCGTCGGCGGCGGGCTCGTCGTGGGCCTCAGTGGACTTCCCGACGACGGCTGCGTCACCGACGACAGCGGGGCGCGCATTGCGATCGGTGCGGTCATCGGACCGGCGATCAATTGGTATCCGCTCGATGCGGGCCTGTTCGTCAGCGCGATGGCCGGTTACGCGACGTACGACCAAGACTCGATGCACGTCACGCACGGCGTCGGCAGCACCATCGCGCTCGGCTACGACTGGGACGACGGTCCGTTCAAGAGCGGCGGTCGGTCGCGGTTCGGGCTGGCGCTACAGGTCACCGTCGCGCGCATGACGAGCGGTCACGCGATGATGACACCAGCGCTCGTGCTCTCGGCCGGTGCCGATTAGTGATGGGCACGCGGTGCCGCGCGCGCTCGTGATGTCGATCGTCGCCGATTAGTGATCGGCACGCGGTGCCGCGCGCGCTCGTGATATCGATCGTCGCCGATTAGTGATCGGCACGCGGTGCCGCGCACTCGTTCTGTCGATCGGCGCCGACGGACGCACGATCGCGACGCGCTTCCGCATAAGCTGGAGAGGATGAACCAACGTGGGTGGGCGCTGGTGCTGCTGCTGGGCGGGTGTGTCGCGCCGAGCTCGGTGTCATGCCCCGATGGCCGAAGCTGCCCGAGTGGCACGACGTGCGCGACGCTCACGACGACGAACGGTCCGGTCGGGTTCTGCTTGCGGCCCGATCAACTCGGCTGCGTCGCTGGCGAGGCGTGCGGAGAAGCCGGCACGTGCCACCAAGGCGCGTGCATCCCGACCGAATGCGGCAACGCGTTCGTCGATCTCGAAGAGGTCTGCGACGACGGAAACCAGGTCGGCGGCGACGGTTGCTCGATCGACTGCCGGTCGCTCGAGGTCTGCGGCAACGCGATTGTCGATCCGGTGATCGGCGAGGAGTGCGACGCCGGCGTCCCGGGCCAGTCGCACGACAGCTGCAGCTCCACGTGTCGCGTCGAGGTGTTTGCCTGGCGCGACGTGACGCCGGCGCCGATCGGTGCGCGGTTCGGCGTCGGCGCGGTATTCGATTCGGTCAACGCGCGCGTGATCGCGTTCGGCGGTGCGCGGTCGGAGGGACTGATCGACGAGACCTGGGTCTGGAACGAGCAGTGGCGTCCCCTCGTCGTCGGTCGTTCGCCGCCAGGCCGCGTCTACCACATGATGGCGTACGACCGGGCGCGCCACGAGGTCGTGCTGTTCGGCGGCATCGGCAACGACTACCTCAACGACACGTGGGTGTTCGACGGCGCGACGTGGACCGAACGGCACCCCGCGACATCACCATCGCCGCGCGCGTTCGCAACGATGGTGTACGACCACGCGCGGCAGGAGGTCGTGCTCTATGGCGGCATCGCATCCATGACCGGACTCAACGAGACATGGGTGTGGGACGGCATGAACTGGACGCAACGCACGCCGGCCGCGTCGCCACCGTTCGCCGGTATCGGCCTCGGCGCATACGACGATGCGCGCGACGAGCTCGTGTTCTGGCTCCAGGGTTCGACCTGGATCTGGAACGGCTCGACGTGGTCGCAGCGCTCGGTCTCGCAACCGACCGGAACCGGGTACGAGGCGATCACGTTCGATCCGCTCGGCCAGCGGGTGATTCTGGTCGGACTGACGAGCACGTGGGCATGGAACGGGACGGCCTGGCAGCAGGTAGCGACGGGTGGCTTCGCACCGCGCCGCGACTTCACGCTCGCAGGCACCGACCGCGGCGTGTTGCTGCAGGGCGGTCAACCGGCGAGCGGACCGTTGTTTGCCGACACCTGGTTGCTCGTCGGGTCGGGCTGGCTCGATCGAACTTCGATACCGCTGTCACCCGCTGCACGTGGCGCGCACGCGACCTGCTACGACGCGCGGACCGGGACCGTCGTGGTGTTCGGCGGCGGTGACGCATTCAACCGCGACATCGTGCTCGGCGACACGTGCGTATGGTTTCGCGGCAGCTGGTCATGCAAGACGCCGACGCCGGGCCCATCGGCGCGCGCGTTTCATGCGCTCGCCTACGACGACGGGCGCGGACGCGCGGTCTTGTTCGGTGGCTCGAACCGCGCGATCCCGAGTGCGCCGTTCACCGCGTTCGGCGACACGTGGACCTGGGACGGCAGCGCATGGACGAGCTCGACGCCTGCGATCTCACCGACGGCCAGGCGGCTCGCGGCGCTCGCGTACGATCGACGCGCGAGCAGAGTCGTGCTGTTCGGCGGCGGCGTCGAGCCTGCACCGATGGGCGCGTTCTCCGTCCATGACGACACGTGGTTGTGGGACGGCTCCGCGTGGACCCAAGCGCAGCCGGCGACGAAGCCACCGCCGCGCGAGGGCGCCGCGATGGCCTACGATCCGATCCGCCAGCGCGTGGTGATGTACGGCGGGCTGACAGGATCGACGAGCCAGCTCACGATGGCGCAGCTGCTCGCCGATACCTGGGAATGGGATGGCGCGACGTGGACCGCGGTGCAGCCACTCGTGTCTCCCGGACCGCTGTACCGCGGCGTCATGACGTTCGATCCGCATCGCCAACGCATCGTGCTCGCCGGCGGCCTGCGCTCGATCGGCTTCGTCGACGAAATCTGGGAGTGGGACGGCACGACGTGGTCGCTACGCGTGACCGTACAATCGGCCGGGCCGCGCGAATCGATCGTGTACGACGCGGTCGATCGTCGCATCTTGACCTTCGGCGGCTACGGGTTTGCCGGGGGCACGAACGCGACGCGTGTGCTCGAGTATCGCTCGCTCACCGAGCCGAGCGAGCGCTGCATCCTCGGCGACGCCGACGAGGATCAAGACGGCCTTGCGGGTTGCGCGGATCCCGATTGCTGGTCGGTCTGCGATCCGCTGTGCTCGCCCGGTATCGCGCCGTGCATGGGGCCGCGCTGCGGCGACGGCACCTGCTCGTCGCTCGAGAGCCCGGCGCTGTGCGCGCAAGACTGCCCTTGATGTGGTCAGCGCCGCGTTGCGGCATGATCGAACGGCTGCGCTGCTTCGAGCTGCGCCGCGATCCGGAACAGCAGATCCTCGCGGCCATATGCGGCGGCGAGCTGCACGCCGATCGGTAGCCCAGCGGCGTTGCGATACAGCGGGATCGACGCGGCGGGTTGGCCGGTCGTGTTGAACAGCAGCGTGAACGGCGCGAAGTCGCCGGCGCGAAAGATGCCGGCGAGGATGTCGTCGGGCGGCGACTTGAACGTGCCGAGCGGCGGCGGTGGCTCGGCGACCGTTGGCGTGAGCCACAGATCGTAGCGCTCGAAGAACGTCGCGATGCGGCGAGATGCCGCCTGCAGCCATGTCCACGCGTTGACATAGGCGGATGCAGGCACGAGCCGGCCGAGCTCGGCGAGGCCCCACGTCAGCGGCTCGACCTCGTGCTCCTGGATCGTGCGGCCGAGCACCGATGATGCCCAGTCGAGATCGTGTGTGACGCCGACCGCCCACGCGGCGAGGAAGTTCGGGATCCAGCCCGGATCGCTTGTCGCCTCGATCTCCGCGGGCTCGACGTTGTGACCGAGCGACTCGAGCAGCTTCGCGGTGTGCCGCACGGCGGCGATGCAGTCGGCGTGCGACTCGACAAACGTGCCTTCGGTCGTGATCCGTCGCGTCGCGTAGCCGATTCGCAGCTTGCCCGGCGGGACCGCGACCTCGGCGGCATACGGGCCGAGCTGCGGTGGCGCCGTGTATGGATCGCCGGGCTGCACGCCCGCGAGCAGATCGAGGATCGCTGCCGAGTCGCGCACCGAGCGCGCGACCACGTGCTCGTTGACGAGGCCATTGTTGACGTCGCCGTAGTTCGGCGCGAACGACACGCGACCGCGGCTCGGCTTGAGGCCGAACAGGCCGCAGCAGCTCGCGGGAATGCGGATCGATCCGCCACCGTCGTTCGCATGCGCGACCGGCACCATGCCGGAAGCGACGGCCGCGGCCGAACCGCCGCTCGAGCCGCCCGTCGAGCGCGTGATGTCGTACGGGTTGCGCGACGGCGGCCATGCCGGTGGCTCTGCGGTCGGCACGATGCCGAACTCGCTCGTGTTCGTCTTGCCGACGATCACGAAGCCGGCGCGCCTGAGCGCGGTCACGAGATAGCTGTCGGCCGGCGCCACGTAATTCGCTTCGCGCAGCGGCTTGAGGCCCGCGGTGTAGAGCACGCCGCCGATCGTGGCGAGGATGTCCTTGACGAGGATCGGCACGCCGCGGAACGGGCCGTGCGCGGCGTCGTCGGCGGTTGCGCGGGCCTGCTCGTACAGCGGAATGATGACCGCTCCGAGCTCCGGGTTGTGCTTCTCGATGCGCGAAATGGCTGCGTCGACGAGCTCACGCGGAGATGCGTCGCCGCGGCGAACGAGCTCGGCCTGCGCAGTGGCATCGAGGTCGGGCAGGTGCATGAGGACAGGAGGGTAACCGTGATATGCCCGGCCCATGCAACACCTCGCCGGAAAGCTCGCGCTGGTCACGGGCGGAGGACGCGGGATCGGCGCTGCCTGCGCTCGCTCGCTCGCGGCCGCCGGAGCCAAGGTGATCGTGTGCGGCCGCACGCAGGCCGACCTCGATGCGGTCGCCAAAGACATCGGCGGCACCGCGATCACGTGCGACATCGCCGACCGCGCGGCGACCGATCGCATGGTGCGCGAGCTGCCCGGGCGCGTCGACGTGCTCGTCAACAACGCGGGCGTCGCGGAAAGCGCCTCGCTCGAGAAAACGAGCGACGAGCTGTGGGACCGCATCATCGAGCTCGACGCCACCGCGCCGTTTCGCGTCACGCGTGCGCTCGTACCGGCGATGGTCAAGGCGGGGTGGGGGCGCGTCGTCAACATCGCGTCGAACGCGGGCGTGTCGGGCTACGGCTACTCGGCCGCGTACTGCGCCGCGAAGCACGC
>DATDCH010000481.1:0-9234 GCA_036524455.1 Kofleriaceae bacterium
GCGCTGGTGGATGCGCGGCATGCGCTCGCGGTTGATCGTCAGCGCGACCGGGCCGGTCCACTCGTCGAGGAACATGTCGAAGAACGCCGGCATCGCGTCGCGATCCGAGTCGACGACGTTCGCATCGTCGACGTCGATGAACGCCGGCAACGCGTCGAGCAGCATCAGCTCGCGCACGACCGAGCGCACCATCGTCTGCTGCGCCGCGAGCTGCAGCTGGGCAAGGCGCTTCGAGTCGACGAGTAGCAAGCGTTGGTTCCAGTGCGCCGTGGCGAGCTGGAGCAGCAACTTCTTGCCGAGGCCGCGCTGGCCCTGCACGGCGAGCACGACGTCGTTCGAGCGCAACGCACTCGTCGCGCGATCGACGGTCACCGCCGGGAACGCACCGCTGACCGGTCCCCAGCGCAACTCGGCGATCTCGGCGACCTCGGGATCGAGCTCGAGCGTGCCACCGTCGAGGATGTAGACGAGTCGCGTCGCCGCGCGGATGCGACGGAACATCAGCGAGTCGCTCGGAGCTGCACCGCCCGCGAGGTCGAGCAGGCGATAACGCAGCAGTGGCGAGCTCGCCGATAGATCGCGCGCCATCAGCGAGCGCGTCTGCGGCGTGTCGTAGACGAGCTGGGCAAGCAAGCGACCGTCGAGGCCGCGCACCGTCGCGTCGCGCGCCAGGTAGCGATAGCCCTGCACGAGGTTCGGATCGACCTCGGGCATCAGCGCGAATACGAGCGTCGACCACTGCCGCTGCGACAGATTGAACGTGCGGATCACGTCGACGAGCGGGGAGCGCACGCGCGCTTCGATCGTCGCTTTGATCCGCGCTTCGGTGTGCTCGTGGGCGGCGAGCCACTGCTCGAGCACCGGCTCTGCACCGCTGTCCTTGTCGGGCAGCGCGGCGCCGCGCGCGAGCGAGAACAACCGGCCCATATCCTCGGGACCGACGATCTCTTCGCCGGCGACGTTGGTCTCTTTGCGCCAGCCGAGACGAATTTGATACTCGAGCCGCAGCCATACCCGGCGCAGCTCGTCGCGTACGTGTGTCGCGACGTCGGTATAGGGCTCCACCCCCATAGCGCGACTATCTCACGGAGCCGACAGCTTGACCGGTGCCGCCGTCGCGTCGACGGTGACTACGGGAATCTCGTCGCCGGTGGGCGACTTGAAGCTACGCGTGTGCTTCGCGCTCGCCATGTCGACATCGGAGGCACCGCTGATCGCCGGATCTTTGTCGAACCACGCGGCCATCGCCTGGTCGCCGAGCTTGACGTCGCTCGCGATGCGGACGTCGAACGCCGCTTGCTTCTGCGTCGGATCCTCGCGCCACCACGACACCTCGAGCTTGCGCAGCGTGACGCGGGCGCCGGGTGCGAGCTTCACTGCATAGGTGCCGGCCCGCCCGAGGAAGCGACCGACCGCAACCGTCGTCGCGCCTGCGCTCGCGGTGAGCTGCTCGAGCTTGTTGACGCCACCGCCGCTGTCGATCGGCAGCGTCGACGGAATCAGCACCCAGCGCGGCGTCGCATCGTCGTTCCTCAGCTGGACGTCGACGAGCAGGGTTTCGGTCGGAGGACGCCCAGGCTTCTGGCCGACGAGCGTGACGGTCACCGCTGCATTCATGGTGGCTCCTGTCGAGTCAGCGCTCGACCCTTGATCTGTGACACTCGCCGACCCCGAGCCCGTGGTGGCCCGCGGCGGTTGGCGCTCTCCACAACTCGCTGCGAGCAGCAGTGCGACGAGCGCGACTCTCACGCGAGGACCATAAGCTATTGCTGGTCGCGCGTCTTCTGCACACGCTTCTCGTCGAGCTCCATGCCGGCGCTCGCCAAGAATCCGCCCTTGCGATCGGTGCCGCCGAGGCTGTACGGCTGCGCCTCGAGGATCTCCTTCGCGGTCACCTTCTCGGGGAAGTTGCCCGACTTCGGATCGTAGAGCGGGTCGGAGAACGTGCCGTCGGGCGCGAGCGTGCCTTGCTCCTTGAGGATCCGCTCGTCGTAGTCGTTGCGGTCCTGGTTATACGCGCGCGCCATCTCGTCGATCATATGGTCTTCGGTCGCCGTCGCGCCGAGGCCCGACCACAGGCGCTCGCCCGCTTCGTTCTTGCCCATGAAGATCGCGTTCTCGCCTTGCCACGCACCACCCGGATGCTTCAGCAGATACTTCGGGTGATTGTAGAAGTAGTACCACTGGCCCGGAATCAGCGAGTCGTCGAGCTTCGCTTCCTCGATCGTGCCGAACTGGCCGCCGTTCGCATACGCCTCTTCGGCGACCTCGGTCGACTTCATGTAGTTCGCGACCGGTGTGCCCTGCAGGCCCGCGCGAATGTGCATGCGCTGCTGCGCCGGAACCGCCTTGTCCTCTTTCTCATCGGCGGAGCCGAACATCTTGTCGAACTTCTTGTCGCCGATCGCCGCGCGCAGCGTATCGATCTCGATCGCGACGACGGCTGACAAACACTCGGCCACCGTTGCGCCGGCGAGCCACTCCTTCACCGCCTGCGACGCGCTGTGGCCCTTCTTGAGCTCCCAGTCCATCCACCGGCCCTTCTCGTGCGGGTTGATGAACGCACTCGATTGCGTGTGACCCGAGCGGTACTTGTCCTGCCACAGCTCCGGCTTGCCGGCGTTCTCGCAGTGGCGCTGGTAGTTGTACCAATAGTGAATGCCGTGATCGAGATCGTTCGAGCCACCGGAGCCGGGCGCGACGTTCGCGCGATCCATGCCCTCGACGACGTGCTTGCCCATCGCCTCTTTCGTCGCGTCGATCTCGGGCCCGCCGGTTTGCTGCCCACCGAACGCGCGATCCGATGCCGTCGGCGCGGCGCCTGACGTCGTGTCTACCGCCGGGACCTGACCTTGCGCCGTATAGGTCGTGTCGGTCGTCGTCTCGGTGGTAGCAGCGTCGGTCGTGCCCGCGTCGGCGGGTTGCTGACGACGGGTCTCGTGCTCGCGGGCCATAAGTCTCCGGTGGTTAGGGCAGGCATTCTACGGGTTGGAACAGGCGATCCTTCCGTCCCGATTCACGAACGATTTCAGCCGAGTCGAATCTGCAAACTAAGGCAATCTGGCTCGCTGACGATGACGACGTCACCGTCGCGCAGCTCGTGGCGCGTGATGCGCCCCCGCGTGACGTCATTGATGTACGTGCCGTTGGTCGTTCCCTGATCGATCGCGACGAGCTTGCCTTGGTCGATCCCGATCCACACGTGCTTGCCGCTCGCGCGGTGATCGTTGACGAGCACGTGCGCGACGCCGGGCTGGCGGCCGATGATGATCCCCGTCGCAGTGAGCGCGAACCGTTGGCCTTGCAGCGAGCCGCGCGTGCACCACAAGCTGCCGATGCTGAGCGAGCCGAACGCCGTCGGTGCGATGCCGCCGGACTGATTCGGTTGGGCGATCGCGACGGTCTTCGCGACCGGTGCCGCGGGCACCGGCATCATCGGGGGTCCGTGCGGCGAGTGCTGTGGTTGCGGCTGCACGCGTCCGTACATCTGCTGTTGCGGCGGATGTCCCGGCGGGGGTGGATAGTGCTGCTGCGGCGGATATTGCGGCGGTGCGTGCGGCGGCTGCGCGTGCGCCGGCTGCATGTGCGGCGCGTGGTGCGGATGTTGCGCTGCGTGTTGCGGCGGATGTTGCGGCGCGGGCGATTTCTTGCGGCGCGCGAGCATGAGACCGCCGCCACCGACGACGACGAGGCCGCCGATCACGAGCCCGGCGATCAAACCGCCGTTGCCGCCCTCCGGCTTCTTCTCTTTGCCTTCCTTCTTCGCTTCGTTCGACTGCCGGATCAGCGCCCCGGCTTCCGAATGCAGTGGGAACAGCGATTCGACCTCGCGAAAGTTTTCGATCGCCGCGGTGTACTCGTCTGCCCAGAAGTGGTCGAGGCCACTGCGCCATTGCTGTAGCGTCTTGCTCGGTTTCGGATCGAGCTTCGCGTCCTTGACCAGCTCCCTGAGCGTCGCCGACGCGACCAGGAAGTTGAAGCCTTGGATCTCGCTCTCGTTGCCGAACGTCGCGAGGCCGATGACGTTGCCCTTCATGTCGAGCGCGGGTCCGCCGGAGTTGCCGTGCGTGATCGGCGCCGAGATCTGCAGGATCTGCTCCCCGCTCGTCGCGCGCTTGAGTGATGACACGGTGCCATCAGTGACGGTCGCCTGGAGCTGCGATTTCTCGTCGAGCAGGACCTTCATGTCGGCGACACCCGGGTAACCGATCACCACGATCTGATCGGCGACCTGTGTGCGCGTCGAGTCGCCGATCGGCAGCGCCGGCGCGTTATCGATCTTGACCTTGAGGATCGCGGCGTCGCGCCCGCTGCCCGGCTTGCCGTACTCCTTGATCTCGTACTCGAGCTTCTCGCCGTTCGGCAGCACGACATACGCGCGCTTCGTGAAGTCGATGAGCTTGATCGCATCGAGCAGCTGCCGCCGCTGCGACGCGTTCAGGTTGCCGAGCTCGCGCGCGACCGCGCGATTCACTTCGACCATCAGCTGGTCATACAGCTTCGCGCGCGCGATCTTCTCGCCGTCGTGGATGTCCGACACGACATGCGCGTTCGTCGCGATGTAGCCATCCGACGTGATGAAGAACCCGGTGCCGCTGCCGCCGACCGCGCAGCAATTCGGAATCGTCTGGCCCGCGATCTCGTAGGTCGCGACCCACGCGCCCCACACGCGTACCACCGATGGCTTCGCGGTCAGCGCGATCTTCTGTTGCGGGGGCGGCTCCGCAGACGCAGTTGCGGTCGCAATCAGTAATGCGCACGCGATGCGCACGACCAGTCCCATCGAGCCGCCATCGTACCGTATCCTCGGCAGCGTGGGCTTCGGCATCCACCGCCATGCGCGCAGTCGCAAAGGCCGCGGTCTGTTTCGGAAAGCACCCGATCCGCGCGAGGTCGGCGAGCGACTGAGCCGGCTCGCGCGCCGCATGCTCAAAGGCGCCGTTAATCGGTCGGGCACGAAGCAAGACCGCTACATCGTCGAGCTCCAGCTCCACCCCGCCGCTGCGCCGGCGACGCTGACGGTGCAGGCCGACGGCGAGCTCGTGCTCAAGGCCGACACCACCGCGCTCGGTCCCGGCTATCACGCGCACGCCCTCGAGCGCATCTCGCCGATCCTCGACGAGCTCGACTACGTGTGGACCGACACGTTCGACCTCGCCGCCACGCAAACCGCGACCCTCGCCTGGCTCGCCGAGCAGCTCCGCAGCGACACCTCTATAAAGGTAGGCCTCCCCGCCGCGCGAAGATTTCGCATCGACGCGCCCGTGCTCACCGCGCTCGGCCCGCGCGATGCCGCATGGCGCGATGCCGTGCTCGCCGATCCCGCGCGTGGCGCCGACGCCTTCGCGTGGTGGGACACCGGTCCGGGCCGCGAGCCGCTCGCGCGCGCACTGCTCGCACTCTCGCTCGAGGTGCCCTGGCGCGAGCCGCTCGACAAGGCCGAGCGCGAGCTGATGGCGAGCGTCGATGAGGATCTGCGCGCCGCGCGCAAAGCCGATCCAGCCCTAGCGCTGCCGTACCCCGAGTGGAAAGAGCTGCTCATGCATCTCGGAATCGAGGACGAGGAGGTCAGCAACCACGCTGGCGATCGCGAGCCCACGCTCGGCTATCGCCGCTTCGATCTCGAGGTCGAGCTCTCGGGTGGCTGGCACATCGTGATTCCGGGCTCGCTCGTCGGGCATTGGGAGGATGACGGCGCGAAGTACTGGGCGACCGACGGCGATCGCGCGATCGAGTTCTCATCGCTCACCGCGAACGACGAGCTCGACTCCGAGAAGCTGCTCGCCGTTGCGCCCGAGCGCCACCCGGTGCTCGAGCGTCTCGTCGATGGAGCGCGCCACGGCCGCGCGGAATCCCACGAAGAAGACGGCACGCCGATCCTGATCGGCCTGATGTGCCAGGCTCCACACGTCGGCATCCTGACCTGCAAGGGCGGCACGCAGGAGTGGGCGCTCGAGACCTGGCGAAGCTTACGGCGCTAGCACGCTGACCGAGCGTGGCGGCATCGAGATCGTGATCGTTCCGTTTGTCGCGTTGACCGTGCGTCCTGCCGGATCGAGCTTGTCGACGAGCTGACCGTTCGGGACGGGCGCGCCGGTGATCGTGATCGTGCGCGACGACGCAGCGCGATTCGCGACCACGATCGCGGCGTCGTTCGTCATCACCCGGGCGAACGCGAGCACGTCGTCCGTCGAATTCAGCACCACGTACGAGCCGCGGCGCAGTGGCGCGAGCGCCTGCCGCAGCGTGCCCGCGCGCGCGATCTTGTCGAACATCGTGCGTTGCCGCGCCGTGCGCGCCGCCGGCGGCGACCACATGTGCCGGTTGTCCGGATCGGCGCCGCCGTGCTCGCCGTACTCGTCGCCGTAATAGAGGAGCGGCGCACCGGGTACAGTGAGCAGCCACTGCATCGCGAACGCCGCGCGCTCGTACGGGAGGTCGGTCGTCGGCATCGCGGGCAGGCCGTCGCTCGCCCACTTGTGATGGACGAGCGGGTTGCCGGAGCCGAGATCGGCGAGCGAGATCAACCGCTCGGTGTCGTGCGAGCCGACATATGTCGACATCACGGCATCGGCTGGATAGTGGTCGAGGCTCGCGCGCGTCCAGTAGTCGAGGTGCAGCATGCCGCGCGCCTCGTCGGCGAACACGCGCGTCGCGGTCGCGTGATAGAGCACGAAGTCGAACTGACCCGACAGCGCGAACGGTCCGATGTAGCGCGAGATCGTCGCGTACTCGGGCAGGTTCGCGTTGATGTCGTCGCCGGCCCAACCCATCGCGGTTTCCCCGAGCAAGTAGTACTCGGTGCCCGCTTGCTCGAAGCGCTCGTGGATGCGCGTCGACAAGTTAGAGACCGCGAGGTCCTCGACGTGCTTCACCGCATCGACGCGCATGCCGTCGAGGTCGAAGCGCTCGAGCCACCACAGTGCGTCGTCGATCATCTGCTCGCCTGCTTCGCGGTGCTGCCAGTTGACGTCGGGCATGTACGAGTGGAACGAGCAGTCGAGCCGGCGCGTCGTCCAGTCGCAGCCCGGCGTGCCGCACTCGCAGCCGGTGCGGAACCACTCGGGGTGCGCGGCGTAATACTCGTGCTGCTCGTGGACGTGGTTGATCACGAAGTCCATCAGCACGCGAATGCCGCGAGCGTGCGCGGCGGCGACGAGCGCATCGAGGTCGGCCTCGGTGCCGAGCCGCGGATCGATCGCGCGCGCCTTGACCGGCCAGTAGCCGTGAAACGCGGTGACGCCGTGGCCGTGCTCGTACTCGACGCGCGTCGTGTTGGCGATGAACGGTGATAGCCACAGCGCGCGCACGCCGAGCGCATCGAACGTGCCGTCGTCGATCGCTTGGGTGACGCCGCGCAGGTCGCCGCCCTTGAATTCGGCGCCCGGATCCGCGCCTTGCGACGCCGCCGCGTTGTTCGCCGGATCACCGTCGCGGAATCGATCCGTCATCACCATGTAGATCGTCGCGTCGCGCCAGTCGAATGGTTCGCCCTCGATCCAGAACGGCACGAGCAGCGGATCGGCGACACCGCCATCTGCGTCGCGCGCGGTGATGCGCAACGTGTGCTTGCCCGGCGCGAGGCCGGGCGTGTCGATCGTGAGCTCGCCACCCGTGCGCGCGATCTCGATCGGCGCACCTTGCAGCGTCGCGACGAGCTCGGTGATCGCGGCGCCGTGCTTGCCGCGCGAGACGCGCACGCGCGTGACGCTTGGCTCGTGCGCGGCGACTTCGAGCAGCGGTTGCGTGCAGTCGGCGACGCGCAGCGCGGAATTCTCGACACCGCCGTCGTACGCGCGGTACGGGTTGCCCGGATCGAGCAGCCAGTCGGTCGCGCCGCCATCGCGCGTGACGACGAGCTTGTACGGCCAGATACCGGGCGCGAGCTCGAGCTCACCGGTGTACGTGCCGTCGTGGTCGGCATCGCCGAGCGCCGTGCGTGCGCTCCAATCCCACGCGCCGGCGACCTCGACCGCGGTGACGCCCGCGCTGGCATGAAACGACAGCGTGCTCGCGCAGCCGCGAATCGGCGTCGTGTCGTCGCCGGGCGGCGCATCCGGACTGTCGTCGCCGCTTCCGAGATACGGCGGCTCGCACCCGACCAAGGCCAGCACCGCGAGCAGACGCAGACGTTGCATGTACGCGCGCGAAGCAAGGGGAGGACCACGCTAAGCGGCTGGAAGATCGTCGCGGCAGGCTAACGCTTGTTGCCGAAGGCAACGTGCGCCGTCGCGTGTGGCGGCGAATTCGGGATGCGCAGCGTGGTGTCCCAGACCGCCTCGACGATGCAGTCGTAGAGCACCCGGTCGAACGGCTTGACGGTCACGGCATGGGCCACGATCTCTTGCAGCGTGGTCTCGAGCGCGATCGTCACGTAGCTCTCGCCGGGCTTGCAGCCCTGGATGACAGGCGTGAGCTGCGCGGTCAAGTCGAGTCGCGGCGACGACATGTGGAAGCCCGACGTCCCGGTTCCGCTGTCATGGCTGCGCGAGCCGAACCGTCCCATGCCGATCGTGCCGAACCCGCCGATGTCCTCGTAGCCGCCGTTGCCGCCCCACTGGCCGAACAACGACCACACCGGATTGACCGCAGCGGCGATCCGATCGACTTGCACCTGCAACACGGTCTCGAGCGCTTGCATCGCCGACAGCGTGCGGGCGAGCGCGCGAGCCTGCGATGGATCGGGCCGCACCACGCGCTTGAACGGTGCGTTCCAGAGCAGGCCCGTCACCGTGACGGGACCTGCGCTGACGAGCCCTTCGCCCCACCACGTGCAGCTCTCTCCTTCGCGGAGCGTGTCGTTACAAGCGAGCATGCCGACGAGCTCGTCGGCACGCTTCCAACCTGCGGCGGTGATCTCGATCTGATCGAGCGAGGTCGGCCGCACGAGCATCGTCGCGTCGATCGGGTGGTCGTCTTCGCTGGAACCGCCGAGCACCTCGATGCCGCGTGTCGCGGCGGCGAGCGGCGCCAACAGGCCGTCGTCGTGACGGGTCAGCGCGAGCTCGACGCTCGGCCGCACGATATGGACGAGCGTGTCGTCGGTGAGTAGCTCACGCAGCGCGATCGTCGCCGGTTCGTCGAACCGCCTCGCGAGCCGCTCGTCGCTGAACAACACGATCCGCTTCGTGCCTTGCACGCGCGCGAGCCACACCGCCGCTTCGCGCAGCGCATCGTCGAGGTTCGAGCCATTGCGTGGTGGCAGCGAGCGGATCGCTGCGTCGATGCGAGGCC
>DATDCH010000482.1:0-4878 GCA_036524455.1 Kofleriaceae bacterium
AGCACTGCGCGGCACAGCGCCTCGCAATTCGCGTCGTCCGCGATGCACGCGTCGATCTGCTGAAAGTACGACTTGCGTGTCGCGAACGCGGTCGTGTCGACCAGGCCGTCGGGACATGCACACGCACTAACAGCCACGAGACTCGCGCCTAGCAGCGCTTGGTTCAGTCGCATGAGCAGCGAGCAAAGCAGCGCGCGTGCCACAGGCACATCACTTGCTGATCACGTACGCATGCACCGACTGTTCGCGCTCGCCGTGATCCTCGTCCCATCGCCGGCTGCGGCGACTCCGCAATATGCAGTTGGTCTCGACTACACGGTCGCGCATGGCGGCGCGTTCGAGACGTGGGATCTCGGCTGGCGACTCGAGGCCGGGTTGTTCTTTCGCAAAGGCCCGTGGCACGCCACCGGATCGGTGTCCGGGCACATGGGCGTCGAAGCGGAACAGACCTGGCGCGACAGCGATACGTTGGCGAGCGTCGGTCTCGGCGCTCGACTCGCGTATCACGTACCGATCGATCGGCTCGGCTCGGTGTTCGTCGCGCTCGGGTTCGAACGACTGTGGTTCTCGAGCGGAACGCTCGTGCGTCGCGATTGCCGGCTCACCGGTACGTGCATCGCGGGCTATTACCCCGAAGCGCCGGCGTACAACGCGTGGGCTCCGCAGCTGCGGATCGGCATCGGCCCGTACTTCGATCGGCCGGCGATGCTGTTCGGCGGCACCTTCGAGGTGATCATCGAACGCGTCGCGTTGCACGACGTGCCACCCGCCGGCATCGTCGACTACGCGCTCTATGGCGCGTTCACGACGACGGTCGGGTTCGGACCAAAACGCAAACGCTAGAATTTGTACGAAGTGCCGAGCCGCAGGTACAGGTTGTAGTCGGTCTCGAACATCGGCCCCGAGAAGTCGGTCGTGAACAGCGCGCGCTCCTCTTGGAACGGCGCACCCTCGAGGATCCCGAAGAAGTTCCAGCGCTGGTGGATCGCGATCTCGGCGACGACGCTCGCCATGATGCGCATGCCGGTCTCGCGTTCGGTGTACGCCCACGCTTCGGTCTCGCTGCCCGTCGTCAGCTTCTGGATGCGATTGCGCTCGTCGGTGGTGAGCAGAGCGCCTTCGTAATCGCTGCAGACTTTGATCGCTTCGCCGTCGAAACCGCCGCTGCTCTTGAGCTCGGGGCAGTGACGATCGCTCCAGATGTTCGCGTAGACGCGACCGGTGATCGTGACGTGCGAGAGCGCGGTGAGCGACGCGGCCGCGCCGACGTCCCACGTGAAGCCGTTGCGCCGCGAGTCGTCGAGCAGCTTGCTGCCCCACCAGATGTCGGTGAACACGCCCGCCGAGAACGGATCGGCATCGGCGAGCATCGCGCGGCCGCCGAGACCGAGCTCGTTGCGCGCGAGGAACGTGCGCACACCGACGCCGGCGTCGAAGCCAAACTTCTTGGCGATCTTGCCGGCACCGACGTTGATCTTCGCGGTGATGAAGTACGGGTAGCCCGCCGAGAAGTCGACCGTCGAGCGGCCGCGCGGAAGCGTGCGCGCACCGAACGAGGACAAGCCGCGTTGTTGCGCGGCGAGCTCGGATTCGCTCAGGCCCGCGATCGCGAGCTCGCGCGACAGCGTCTGCGTCTTGCCGCCTTCGATCGTAAGCGTCTGCTCGAAGGCCTGGAAGCCCGCCATCTCGATGCGAACGACGGTCTCGCCGACCTCGATCTCTTCATCGAGCGGTGTCTTACCGGCCGGGATGCCGTTGAGCACCACGGTCGCTTGTGCAGGCGTCGACAGCACGCGCAGCCGGCCGACCGGCTTGAGCGCGGCCTGCACCGTCACCGTTTGTCCCGCTTCGACGCGCACCTTCTGCTCGAACTGCTTGTAGCCGTCGAGCCGGACCACGACGGGATGCTCGCCCGCCGACAGCTTCTTCTCGACGGGAACTTTACCGACGGCGGCACCGTCGATGAACACCTGCGCCTCGGGCACCATCGACACGACTTTCAGCGTGCCGTGATCCTTCGGCGAGTCGGCGTTGAGATCGAACTTGACGATCTGCGAGCTGCCGGCGGCGACCTTGACGGTCTTCTCGCCGGTCTGCATGCCGGGCGCTTTCACCTGCACGATGTGATCGCCGGCTTTGACGTCCTTGATATCGACGGGCACAGGCCCCATGTCCGTGCCGTCGAGGTACGCACGCGCACCCTGTGCATCGGAGAGCACGCGGACGACGCCGACACCGCCGTGCATCGTCGACTGCAGATCGGCGCGCACCTTCGACGTCTCGGTCGCTTTGACCTGCACGGTCTGCTTCCACGGCAGGCTCGGCGGCTTGCGCACCTCGATCACGTGCAGGCCTTCGATCACGTTGCTGATCAGCGCTGGCGTGTTATCGGGATGCTTGTTGCCGTCGATGAACACCTCGGCATCGGGCACGTCGGCCTCGACGACGATCGTGCCGAACTTCGGCTTCGCGACCTCCTTCATCTGAGGCAGCAGTGTCGATGTGTTGTTCTCGGTCGCGTTGATCCAACTCTCGTAGGTCTCGAAGCCGTCCTTCTTGAGCTGGAGCAGATGCCGCCCGGCGTTGACCGTCACCGTGACCGGTGCGGTGCCCTTGAGCTCGCCGTCGATCCAGACCTGCGCGCCGGCGACGCCCTTCGGATCGGCGTCGGCTTTGACGTCGATCTTCGGCGGGTCGGCCTTCTTCGTCATCGGCAGGAAGTACTCCTGCACCTTGCGCGAGCGGATCACTTTCACGCTGCGCTGTGCGACGTCGTAGCCCGCGAGCTCGACGATCACCGTGTGCGAGCCCGCGACAACTTTGCCGGACCACGGCGTCGTGCCCGCCATGCACGACTTATCGTTGAGATAGACGGTGGCTCCAGGCGGAGCCGATTCGACCTTCACGGCGTACTTCGTGCCGGATGCGGTGGTCGGGCACGGCGCTGCCGCGGCGGTCGAGACGAACACGACAGTCGCGAGCGCGCACAAAGCTGCAGTGCTAATCCTCATGGAGTCCCTCTAAATACGGACGCCTACGAGGCTAACAGCCGTGCGTACGTTTCTCAAACCCGCCGCAAGAAACCTGCAGCTAGAGCCGCAAGTAGTGCGGCACCGCACGCGACCCGGTAGATAGCAAACCCGAGCAGGCTGTGCGAGCTGAGCCACTTGATGAGCCACGCGATCGACGCGTAGCCCGAGATTGCGGCCACCACCGTGCCAACGGCGATCGCGGGTAGCGCGCTCGAGCCGAGCTGCCGAAACGCGGTGCTCGCCTCGAAGATCCCCGCGCCGGCGATCGCCGGGATCGACAGCAGAAACGAAAACCGGGCCGCATCCGAGCGCGCGAACCCGAGCATCAGGATCATGCACATCGTCGAGCCCGACCGGGATACACCGGGGATCAGCGCGAACGCCTGCGCGCAGCCGACGAGTACCGCGTCGCTGTAGGTGAGGCCAGCGAGAGGGCGATGCGAGTCGCGCCCAGCCGCGAGGTGGTCGATCACCGCCATCGCGATACCGACGACGATCAGCGCCGTCGCGACGACGTAGAGCGAACGCAGATCGCCCTCGATTTGTTTCTTGAACACGAGGCCGCAGATCACGATCGGCAACGTGCCGAGCGCGAGTAACCAGGGCAGCCTGCCCTCGAAGCTCGAGCTGTCGCGCAGCATCGCCGCCGGCAGCGCGATGAGGTCCTTCGCGAAGTACGCGATGACGGCGATCAGGGTGCCGAGCTGGATTACCGCGGTGAACGCGGCGCCTGGATCCGGCTGACCGAACAGCGCCGGGGCAACGCGCAGGTGTGCCGTCGACGAGACCGGAATAAACTCGGTGAGGCCCTGAAGGAGGCCGAGCACAGCGGCGAACCACAGCGCCATCTAGCTTCACACGCTAACATCAAAGTCGTGATCAGGCTTCTTTGCGCAGTCCTGCTGTTGTCGTGTAGCGGCAAACCGAGCGCTCCGGCACACCCGACCGGCGGCGGCACACAATCGGGTTCGCAGACAACCGGGAGTGTCGCCAGCGACGGGCGCAGCGACGAGCAATGCGACAAGCTGATCGACCATGTGGTCAGTCTTGCGATCAATGAACGGCCCGCTGACCAAAAGCCGACCGACGACGAACGCGCGAAGATCGTCACGGATCTACGCACGACGTGGACTCCGAAGTGCAGAGCGATGACGAGCAGCGGGTATGACTGCGCGCTGAAGTCGCAATCGCTTGCCGCGGTCGATGCGTGCAGTGGCTGAGCCTGCTGTCTGAAGCCGAGGCCTGAGGCCTGAGGCCTTACTGGAGGTCGAGCAGCTCGACTTCGAACAGCAGCGTCGCGTTCGGCGGAATCACGCCGCCGGCGCCGCGCGCGCCGTAGCCGAGCTCGGGCGGAATGCGCAGCGTGCGCTTGCCGCCGACCTTCATCGACATCACGCCTTCATCCCAGCCCTTGATCACCTGGCCAACACCGATCGCGAACTCGAACGGCTCGCCACGATCAACCGAGCTGTCGAACTTGGCGCCCTTCGCGCCGTTGACCCACAGCCAACCGGTGTAGTGCATCACGCAGGTCTTCCCGCGCGACGGGCTGTTCCCAGTTCCGACCTTGGTGTCTTCGTACTCGAGCCCGCTGGCTGTCTTCTCCATGCGCGGACGATAGCCGATCTCCTACGACGGTGATCCGGAGCTGGGCACGAGTTGCTCGAGCTGCCACTTCTGGACGTGCAGCTGCTCCTGCGCACGAGTCTGCAGCCGTTGCTGCGCTGCAAACACGAACGTGTTCGCCAGCATCTGAATAATGACGATGCCGAGCATCGCGACGAGCAGCGCACTCGGCGACAGGGAAACGGCCCACGGTTTCAACACGAGCGCCCCCGTCGACAAG
>DATDCH010000483.1:0-3435 GCA_036524455.1 Kofleriaceae bacterium
GGACCTCGAGTGGTTTCGCCAGCACGCATCGACCACGTGCGACGTCGTCGACATCAGCGACGAGACGTCCCTGATCGCGGTGCAAGGCCCCAAAGCGGTCGGCATCGTCAACAAGCTCGGCGACGGCACGCTTGCCGACATGCCGAGCTTCACGTTCCGCGACACCACGATCGCGGGTGTGCCGTGCATGGTCGCGCGCACCGGCTACACCGGCGAGGATGGCTTCGAGATCGCGTGCCGCAACGAAGACGCGACGAAGCTGTGGGGAGCACTACTCGACGCGGCCACGCCGGTCGGCGGCCTGCCCGTCGGCCTCGGCGCCCGCGACTCGCTGCGCCTCGAAGCGAAGCTGCCGCTCTACGGCAACGACATCGACGAGGAGCACACGCCGCTCGAAGCCGGGCTCGGCTGGGCGGTCAAGCTCGACAAGGGCGACTTCTTCGGCGCGTCGGTGCTGCGCGAGCAAAAGGCAAAGGGCCTGACGCGCCAGCTCGTCGGCTTCAAGCTCGACGACAGTGCGCGCGCGATCCCGCGCCACGGCTATCCGATCCTCGATCGCACGGCCGCGGTCCCCGACCTCGTGGACCTCGGCGTCGTGACGAGCGGTGGTCCTGCGATCTACGTCGGTGGCGCGATCGGGCTTGGCTACGTGCCCAGCAAGTACGCCGCACCCGGCACCCAGCTCACGATCGATTGCCGCGGCAAGGACGCGACGGCGACGGTGGTTTCCGGCAAGTTCTACAAGCGACCCCAGTGAGTATTGTATGAGCACCTTCCCCAGCGAGCTTCGTTACACCAACGACCACGAGTGGATCCGCGTGCAAGGCAGCGCCTGGCGCGTCGGCATCACGCAATTCGCCGTCGATGCGCTCGGCGATATCACGCTCGTCGATCTGCCGAAGGAAGGCGATCAGGTCACGAAGGGCCAGCGCTTCGGCACGGTCGAGAGCGTGAAGAGCGTCAGCGATCTCTACTCGCCGGTCTCGGGCCGCGTCCTCGCGGTCAACAGCGCGCTCAAGGATTCGCCCGAGGACGTCAACGCCGAGCCCTACGGCAAGGGCTGGATGATCGAGGTCGAGCCGAACGACAAGGCCGAGCTCGACGAGCTGATGACCGCAGAAGCGTATACGCAGCACGTCGCGGCGCAGTAGCGCCTGCGGTTACTTGCTCGCCTCGACCGGGAAGCCCTGCTTCACCCATTCGTCGTAACCGCCGTCGAGTGCGACCGCGCGCGTGTACCCCATCGCGCGTAGCGTCGCGGCAGCGAGCGTCGAGATCCGGCCGAACTGGCAGTACGTCAGGATGTGTGCGCTCGGATCGGGCAGCTCCTTGTCGACGCGCAGCTCGAGCTGGCCGCGCGGCAGATGCTTCGCGCCCGGCAGGTGACCCGCGAGGAACGCGTCCTTCTCGCGCACGTCGAGGAGCACGAGATCCTTCGCGCCGCGATCGATGCGATCGCGAACCACGGCCATGCTCATGAACGCGATCTCGCGCGACGCTTCGGCGAGCAGCTGTGCGACGGTCTTGCCGCCCGAGCGATTCGTGCGCAGCGCCTCGGTCAGGTGATCGGGCATCTTGATATCGAGGCCGCGCATCAGCTGCACGAAGTCGGCACGCTCCGTCTTCTGCAGCCGCGGGTTCGAGGTCTTCTCGGCGCCGATCGTGGACGACGAGCGATCCTTGTAGTCGTGCGCGGGATAGACCTTGTGCGTGTCGGGCAGCTTCAGCAACTTGCCGAACAAGCTATCGTAGAGCGCGTCGGGATCGCCGGTCGGCAGATCGGTGCGGCCGGTGCCGCCGATCAGCAGCGTGTCGCCGGTCAGCACGCGATCGTCGAACACGAGGCACGTCGAGTCCTCGGTATGACCCGGCGTGTGGAGCACGCGGACGCGCAGCTTACCGACGATCAGCGTCTCGCCGTCATCGACGCGCAGGTCGACGAACGGCGCCGCCGACAACCGGTGCATGACGACCTTGGCATCGAGCTGGCGGGCGAGCTCGCGCGCCGCCGAGAAGTGGTCCGCGTGCGTATGGGTCTCGCAGACATAGTGGACACGCATGCCGCGCTCGGTCGCGAGCGCGACATAGCGGTCGAGCTGGTCGAGATGAGGATCGACGATCATCGCGCCGCACGAGTCGTCACAGCCGATGAGGTAGCTGAGGCATCCGCCAGAACGGATTTGCTCGAAGAGCATGCGCCACTGTACCGGATGTGCACTCGCGGCAAAGTGCGCAACATGCGCAACAGCCTCGAAAAACTGATGACTCCGCCGGGAGACACCAGCGGGAGACGAGCCCCACCCCACCGCCAACCAAGCTTTACCTAAAGCGGCGAACCCGCGTGTCGAAGGCGATGGTGCAACCCTTGCTATGCAATCCGTGTAATGCGCATCGCTATCGCGTTGATCACGTCTGCCGTGCTCGCCGGTTGTATCGGTGGAATCACCGAGGTCGGCGGCGGCGGTGACCAACCCGACGCCGGCACGCGCGGTCCCGACGCGACGACCATCGACCTCAAGGCCGTCTTCCGGCAGTGGTCCGGCTGCATGACGCTGACGAACTTCCAGACCGCGAACATGGCGACCGCGTGGAGCCAGCTGACCACGAGCGACAACAAGCAGTGCCAGAACTGCCACGACCAAGGCCAATACAACTTCATCGCGACCGACGACGAGGCCGCGTTCTTCGCCGGCATCACCCAGCACTCGTCGCTGATGGCGATGTACTTCCGGGTCGACGCGGCGACGATGAAGGTTGAGATCAACACCGCGTCGTTCGCGAGCGCAAATGCCAAGACCGGTCATCCGCGATTCAACACGATGTCGAACATCGGCATGACCGCGCTCACCACGTTCCACACGGCGACCGCGGCGAACACGGCGTGCGAAGCGCCGAAGATGCTCGACTAACTAACGCAGCTGGTGCGTGTGACCGTGCTCGCGCTCACGCGCGCAGCGCGTCGAGTCGGCGGCGCATGTGATGCGCAGCTCCGCCGTTGCGTCGGGCGAGCGGAACCGATCGTAGCCGGCGAGAGCCGCTTCGGCGTCGGGATGCTTCAGCGCCGTCAGTGCGGTCGCTTGGCTGCGCAGTAGATCCGGATCGCGCGGCGCGAGCTCGAGGCCGGTCGTCGCGGCGGCCAGCGCGGCGACGTTGTCGTTGACGGAGCCATAGCAGCGCGCCGCCATCATCCACGCGTACGAATTGCTCGGCGCCTTCGCAGCCGCGGCGGCGGCCGGCGCGACCGCCTCGTCCCAGCGCCATACGCGCATCAGCGCGTCGGACTCGATCGCATCGAGCACGGGCGGACCCGGTGCCGGCAATAGCGCGCGCGCCTTGCTGACCAGCGCGAGTGCGTCGTCGACGCGACCCTGCTTCGATGCGACCTGGGCGAGCTGGACCAGCACCATTGCCTGCGGCCGGCCCTCGGGTGCGATC
>DATDCH010000484.1:0-10649 GCA_036524455.1 Kofleriaceae bacterium
CGGCAGGTTGCCGGGAATCGAATTGCCGCGCTTGAAGATCGCCTGCACGCGCTGCTCGAGCTCGTCGAGCTTTGGCTGGTAGTACTTGGCCAGCGTGACCGCCTCGTGGTGGAGCGCGGGCACGTCATTCTTCTTGCCGCACGCGGCGAGCGCGAGAACGGCGACGAGTAGGTAAGGCTTCATCACGACCCCTGGTTGATCGCATTTCCGGCGGGGCTAAGGCAAGGGCTCGGCGTCGTCGCTCCACGCGCTGCCGTGCGCATCGATCTCATCGACGTAGTGGAGGAACTGTGCGTAATACGGGTGCTCGCCGAGCGTGGCGGAGTCGGCGACGACGAGCAAGAACCGGCGCGCGCGGGTCAGCGCGACGTTCATCCGACGCGTGTTGGCGAGGAAGCCGAGCTCGCCGGAGTCGTTGCTGCGCACGAGGTCGACGATCACCGCTTCCTTTTCGCGGCCCTGAAAGCCGTCGACCGTGCCGACTTCGACGCCGGCCGCACGCTCGGCGCGCAGCAGGTCGCGCAGGCGCCGCGCCTGTGCCGAATACGCGGCAATGATCGCGAGGTCGGTCGGCGGCAGGCCACGCGACAGCAAGCGGCGCGCCTCGGCGGCGACGCGCTCGGCGTTGCCGGTGTTGAACGTCGACGGGTCGAACTGGTACGCGGGCATGTTGTTGAGCGAGCCGCCCGGATCGAAGTCGGTGCGCTGCTCGAGCCAGTCCTTGCCCGCGGTGTCGACGAGCCAGATCGGGCGATTGCGCGTGAGGTCCGGTTTGACGCCGAGCTCGTCGAGCGTGTGCGCGGCGACCGCCGGCGCGGCGCGCAGCTTGCTCTCGTACGTCGAGCGCGACGGGAACGTCATGATCTGGGCGTGCATGCGATGCTGCTGCTCGAGCATCACCGCAGGCGCGCCCGCTTCGACGAGACGCTCGAACACGGTGGTGCCGAGGTGCGCGTCGACCGACGGGCCACCGATCACGACCGGGCCGAGCTGCTGCGGATCGCCCGCGAGGACGGCGACCTTCGCGCGCGCCAATGCGATCAGCAGCAATGGATCAGGTGCCTGCGTCGCTTCGTCGATGACGACGCAGTCAAAAATCCTGTCACCGAGGATCGGATGATCGCAACCGACGCACGTGCACAACACGACGTCGGCGCGATCGACGATGGCGCGCTCCGCATTCGCGATCTCGCGCGCCGCATCGCGATCGAGCGCACGCGCTTCGGCCCACAGCGCGCGCACTTCGGCGCGGGCGCGAGCGATATCGTCGCGGCTGCCCTTCGTGACGTCGCTTGCCATTGCGCGTCGACGCATGTCGCGAGCGCGATCGCGCCACTCGCGCACGAGGTCGTACGTGCCGTCCCTCGCGATCTGCGCGTCGATCGTGAGCGATGCGAGTGCGGGCGACACGCGCGCCGGATGGCCGAGCCGCACCGCTCGCACGCCGGCTTCGGCGAGCCGTACGCCGAGATTGTCGACGGCCGTGTTCGACGGTGCGGTGCACAGCACGCGCTGGCCGCGCTTGACCCGCTGGCGCACGACCTCGACGAGCGTGCGCGTCTTGCCGGTGCCGGGTGGTCCCCAGATCAGCGCGATGTCGCCGCTGCGGATGCCGGCGTCGACCGCCAAGCGCTGCTTGTCGTCGAGCTCGTCGTCGATCGGGCTCCACGTCACCGGCGCGAGCAGCTTCGCCGGCCTGGCGAGCGCGGCGACTTCGCGCAGCCGCGCGAGGTCCGAGTTCGCGAGCGCCGACCGTGCGCGCTCGATCGCGAGGTCGCCACGATCGAACGTCAGCTCGGGGGCCTCGGGATCGAGCGCGTATTCGCGGTCGAGCTCGTCGACCTGGCGCTCGAGCATCAGCCACACGCTCTGCTCTTCGCGACGCTCGAACACACCACGCACTGCGGTCGACTCGTCCGGGTGCTCGGCCCACAGCCGGATCGGGTCGCCGGGAGCGAGCCGTAAGTTGTCGAGGTCGACCTGCTCGGGGACCGCCACGCGCACCCGCACGCGCTCGCCTGGAGCTGATTGCTCGTCAACGATGCGCAACTGCCCGATCGCGATACCGAGTGCGACTCGCTCGACGAGTGACCTGCCGCTTCTTTCGAGGGCCACTCGCGCGCGCGCGGCAAGCCGCTCCGAGCGCCAGGCGGCGCCGAGCGAGTCCAGCCAATCGTTCGCGGATGGCATCGGGGGGAGCGTAACTCCGATCCACCGCGAGAGGAATTGCGGCATAGTCCCCCGGCCATGACTGAGTCCGTTGCCCCGGAAAAGATGACGCGTAAGACCAAGTCGCTGCCGCAGTTGCTGTCGCAACGAGTGCAGGAGACACCGGATCGCGAGGCGTACCGCTATCCGGTTGGTGAGGAGTGGAGGTCGATGACCTGGCGGCAGGCCGGCGAGCGCATCAAAGCGATCGCCGCGGGGCTGCTCGCGCTCGGGCTAAATCGCGAGGAGCGGGTCGGCATCTTGTCGAATACCCGCGTCGAGTGGCTGCTCTGCGACCTCGGCATCCTGTCGGCCGGCGGCGCGACCACCACCGTCTATCCGTCGAGCACGCCAGAGGACTGCGCGTTCATCCTCGCCGACTCCGAGACTCGCTATGTATTCGCCGAAGACGCGAGCCAGGTCGCGAAGCTGCGCGATCACAAGGCGGAGATGCCGAAGCTCCAGAAGCTGATCCTGATCGACGGCTCCCCCGAGGCCAAGGATGGCGCTTGGGTGATGACGCTCGCCGATCTGGAAGCCAAAGGTGCGGAGAAGCTCGCGAAGGATCCGCGCGCCGTCGACGAGGTGATCGCCGCCGTCGAGGGCAAGCAGCTGGCTACCCTCATCTATACGTCGGGCACGACCGGCAAGCCGAAGGGCGTGCGCCTGCTCCACGAGTGCTGGGCGTACAGCGCGGATGCGATGGATTCGATCAAGCTGTGGGGACCCGACGACGTCCAGTACCTGTGGCTGCCGATGTCGCACTCGTTCGGCAAAGTTCTGATGGCCGGTCACATCGTGTCGGGCTCGGTGACCGCGGTCGATGGCCGCATCCCGAAGATCGTCGAGAACCTCGCCGTCGTGCGGCCGACGATCATGGCCGCCGTCCCGCGCATCTTCGAGAAGGTCTACAACAAGATTCTCGAGGGCGTGAAGCAGGGCAGTGGGCTCAAGCAGAAGATCTTCAACTGGGCGGTCAAGACCGGGCGCGAAGGCAGCAAGCTCCGCCAGCAAGGCAAGGAGCCGGGCGGCATGCTCGCGTTCAAGCTGAAGATGGCCGACCGGCTCGTGTTCTCGAAGATCAAGGACCGGTTCGGCGGCCGCGTGCGCTACTTCATCTCGGGCTCAGCGCCGCTGTCGCGCGAGATCGCCGAGTTCTTCCACGCGTGCGGAATCCTCATTCTCGAGGGCTACGGCCTCACCGAGTCGAGCGCGGCGAGCTTCGTCAATCGGCCGAGCAAGTACGCGTTCGGCAGCGTTGGCGTGCCGATGCCGGGCACCGATCTGAAGATTGCGAAAGAGGACGGCGAGATCCTGATGAAGTCGCCCGGCATCATGCAGGGCTATCACAACCTGCCGGATGCGACCGCCGAGACACTCACGCCCGATGGTTGGCTCCGCACCGGCGACATCGGTGAGGTCGACGAGCACGGCTTCTTGCGCATCACCGACCGCAAGAAGGACCTGATCAAGACGAGCGGCGGCAAGTACATCGCGCCGCAGGCGATCGAGGGCAAGCTCAAGGCGAAGTGCCCGTACATCTCGCAGGTGATAGTGCACGGCGACAAGCGCAACTTCGTCACGGCGCTCGTCACGCTCGATGAAGAAGCGACGATGAAGTGGGCGACCCAGCAGGGCTTCAACGGCAAGGCGTATTCGGAGATCGTGATGACTCCGGAGGCGAAGAAGCTGCTCGATCCGTATTTCGCCGAGGTCAACAAGACGCTCGCGAAGTACGAGAGCGTCAAGCAGTTCGCGATTCTTCCGAAGGACTTGTCGGTGGATGAAGGCGAGCTGACGCCGAGCCTCAAGGTCAAGCGCAAGGTCGTCGAGAAGAAGTACGCAACGCTGCTCGACAAGATGTACGAGGGCAGCGTCGCGGATATGTGAGGATGGAACAGTGCTGCGCTCGCGCGCGCTTTCGTCTCTGATGCGGAGCCTTGTCCTCGCAGTCCTCGCGCTATCGGCACCAGCCCGAGCCGATAACGGAGCCGATAGCGGCGTCGACTTCATCGCCGATGCCAAGCTGCTCTATCGGATCGCCGCGTGTGGTGGCACCGACGCGGTCGCCGACAAGCTGACGAAGATCGTCGACAACCACTGCAAGGCGATCAACGAGAAGCTCGACAAGTTCAAGGCCGAGTACTTCACGAAGAACCGCGAGTGGTTCACCGCCGTCGTGCCGAAGGATGCGCCGAAGACAGTCGTCTATCCGTTCGGCGGCGGCGATCTGTTGTCTGCGCTCGTCGCGTTCCCCGACGCGACCGAGATCACCACGATCTCGCTCGAGCTCGCCGGCGATCCGCGCCGGCTGCGTACGCTGAAGCCAACCGCGGTCCAGCTCAGCCTCGGTGGCCTGCGCGCCGAAATCGGCGGCTTGATCTCGGTCGGCTCGAACACGACGGAGAACCTGTCTGCCGGTCAGCGCAACGATCTGCCGGCGCAGGTCAGCTCGTTCTTGCTCGGCCTCGTCGCGGGTGGCTACGAGCCGGTCGCGATGAAGTTCTTCACGCTCGATGACGCTGGCGCGATCGACTACCTCGACCAAGCCGAGATCGATGCGATGGACAAGGCAGCGGCGGCGAAGCTGAAGAAGCAGAAGAAGGTGCCGCCGCCGAAACCCGGCGCCGTCGTCGAGGGCGAGCCACCACCGGTCACCGCGAAGACCCACAATTGGCTGTCGCCGAACTTCTCGCTCGCATTCTCGAACGTCGAGATCCAATACCGCAAGGTCGGCGAGTCCACCGTGCGCGTGCACCGCCACATCGGCTGGAACCTCAGCGACGGTTACTTGAAGACCCACCCGCAGCTCCTCCGCCACCTCGAGAAGAAGGGCCAGGTCACGATGCTGGTCAAAGGCGCGAGCTACTTGTTGTGGAGCCCCGGCTTCACGCGCATCCGCGGTTACATCCTCGATCACCTCAAGTGGATGCTGTCGGATTCGACCGGCGTGCCGCCCGCGTTCGCAAAGCCTGCGGGCATGGTGCAGGAGACGTACGGCGTGTTCAGCGGTGCGTTCCTCGAGAGCTGGCAGGCGACCAAGCACGATGAAGATTTCGTCGAGCTGTGGAAGACGCAGAAGAAGCGGAAGCTGCCGTTCCGGTTCGGCTACGTCGACATGAACAAGCAAGCGCACCTCGTGGTCACGCGCCCGCGCTCCTAGCCCGCTTTCACGCACGCGCCCCAGCGGGAGATCGCCGCCAAGCCGCCGAGGACGCCAAGACCTGAGCGCCAAGAGAGAAGCTTCATTGGCGCGCGCTCCGCACGAACACGGGCCGGTCGATTACGCACGGCGGTGCCGGCGACAAGATCGCGCCCGCCGATCGTGCGTGCAGAGCGAGCGCCGAAACCAGATCCTCGGCGTTCTGATCTTGGCGTCAGCGGCGCGCCTTGGCGGTTCACTCTGAGCGGCGAAGCCGTCGAGCGCCCAATGACAATCGCGTCGACGTGAGAGCGGCTTAGCCGAACCAGTACGACAGCTTGATCGCGAGCGTGTGCAGCGCCGAGCCCGTGAACGCTTCGGGCAACGCCTGGCGTAGCGGCTCCGCCTGCAGCACGGGCACGCCACCGCGCTGCTGCTGCCACACCACGAACAGCGTGCTGCCGGGCGCGAGCTCCCAGCGCAGCACGAGCGTCGAGCGCAGGGAGGCAACGCGAAAGTCGGGCTCGGGGATCGAGAACGACACGTCGTCGGTGATCGTGCGCACCTCGCCGTCGCGTTGCGTGGCCGGGTACCAGCGGACGTCGGCCTCACGTGCGGCGACGAGCTCGCCGATCCGATCGTAGCGGCCGACCGAGACGAATGGTTGCGCGTAGAGCGTGAGCACGAGGTCGGGCGACAGCGACCAAGTCGTGCGCAGCTCGAGTGCGGCTTCCTTGCGCGCGAGGTGACCGAACAGGTAGCGCGCGCCGTAGGTGTCGGCGCCACCGCCGGCGTCGGTGACGGTCGCGACGTACTGGCGCTCGGTCTCGAGGACGGTCAACGAAGGCGTGATGTCGATGCGCAGTGCCGGTGTGATGCGCGCGAGCAGGTTGACGGACGCGACGGCGCCACGCTGCAGCGTCGGGCTGAGCTCGACGGCGAGCGACGCGCTGGCACGGCGAGACCATTCGCGCGGCATCGACGCGGAGGCGGTGGCACCGCTCGCCCAGCCGACGCGCATGCTCGGGCCACCGCGTGTGAGCTCGTCGAGTAGACCGGGGGTCGAGAACCGCGCGGTGGCGGCGAACGAGTAATAGCTGGGCAACACGAGCTCGCCGGCCGTTTGCATCGCGACTGGCCGCAGGTCGCCGCCGAAGTTCCACGCGCTCGCGACACCGCCACCCGCGTTCCACGAAAAGATGCGGTCGGTCGGCGTTGTCTCGTTGTATTGGACATCCGCCACGACGTCGATGTCGTCGGCGCTCGACAGCACGCCGACGTCGTTGAGCTCGAAGCGCGGTGATTCTGCGCCGAGAAACACACTGCCTTGCCAGCGGCCCGCGCGCTTCGCCCCGACGGCGGCGCCGTGCCAACCGACGAAGTTGATCGCGGTTGGATCGAACTTCAGATAGCTCTGGTCTGGCCGCTGGAAGTAGCGCGCGGAGCTGCGTTGCACGCGTTCGATCGCGGCGGAGGAGCCAGTGACTGCGGAGATGCCGGCGATCAAGTCGAGCTGGTACGCACGATCGCTCGTGCGCATCCGCGCATCGCCGGCGGCGACGATGGCGGAGCTCGGTAGCACCGATTCGAGGCCGGTGTTGGTGAGGCTGCGGCCGACGAACGTCGCCGTCGCACCGATCACCGACGGACCGACCTGATGCTCGACGCGCGCGGCAGACCAGCCGGCGCGCGGCGCGACGATCGTGTCGTCGACTTCCGCGCGGTCAGTCACGGCGGCGAGCACCGCAAGCTGCGTTTGCTCGGCGACGTAGCCACCTGCCGCGAGCGCGCCGAGGATGCGTGCGCCGAGCGCGCCGATGCGCCGGCTGTAGAAGTAACTTGCGCCCGCGTTCGCGAACAGCGCCTGATTCTCGACGAAGAACGGGCGGCGCTCGGGCAGGCGCACTTCGTACGCCGTCAGGTTGACGAACGCCGGATCGGCTTCGACTTGGCCGAAGTCGGGATTGATCGTCGCGGTCAGCGTGAGCGCAGGCAGCGGGCGCAGCTTGAGATCGAGCCCGGCTTCGAACCCGGCGAGCCAGCGATGCTCTCCTGGTCCGCTCGGATCTTCGTCGAGCGCGACACGACTGGCTGCATAGGGCAGCACCTCGAGGCCGAGCCCGCCATCGATCGGTGGCAGCTCGGTGAGCTCGCCAAACATGCTCGCCCACGCAGTTTGATCGGGAGGCACCGAGATCCAGAACACGTCCTCTTGGCGATGCGGGACGTACCAATTGAAGTTGATGCCCCAGCTCGTCTGCGGCGTGCGTGGCAGGCGAAGCTGAGAGAGCGGAATCGCGAGCTCGGCAGTCCAGCCATCGGCGTGGAGATTCGCATCGGCGACCCACACCGGGTTCCACGAGGAATCGCGCTGGAACTCGGCGTCGTCGGTGTGGATCCAATCGGCGCGCACGCCGCGTGCGGTGACCGCGAAGCTGTAGGCGAGGCGCCGCGTGTGCGAGGGATCGATCGAGACGATGAGCCGCTCCGCTTGCGACGTATCGTCGCGCTGCGTGAGCGCGTCGCTGATGTCGTTGGGCCCGCCGGACCACATGCGTGCGCCGACGTAGAGGTTGCGCGAATCGATCGCGACCGCGACTTTGATCGGATGCGTCGGCGGCACGCCGAACCGCGGGACCTTCTGCGTGAAGTCCTCGATCCAGCACGCCGACTGCCACGTCGCGTCGTCGAGCTTGCCATCGACGGCGATCGAGCCGCGCGCGATCGGCAACGTCTTCGCAGCGCGGGCGGGGCACTCGGCGTGCGACGAGCGCCCGCGTGTCGTCGATCCGAGCGGTCCGGCCTCTGGGCCGGAGCGCGAGGCCAGGCAGAGCCCGAGGAGCGCTACGACAAACCGCACGATGCGGACTGTACTATCGAGTGACGACGCTGGGCGCGGTCAGCTCTTCTTCGAGATCGATCGGAATCGATGCGCTGACGTCTTCCTCGACGCTGATCGGGATCCCGTCGGCTTCGATTTCCGGCGGCGCTGTGCTGCCGCGCGCGAACCGGCGCTTGTTGGCGCGCAGCGCCGTCATGTCGGCGAAGATCCGTTCGCTCGTGATCCCGAGCCGCCGAATGCCGAGGCGCATGCCGCGCCGCTGATACGGATTGTTCGCGTCGCGGAAGATGTCGAGCACCTCGCAGATGCCCGCGAACACCGGCTGCTGGTTCGCGAGCAGGATCGCGAATGCGCACTCGGCGCCGAGCACGCGTTCCTCGACGATCCCGACGAAGATCGAGTTGTCCTCGACGCGCGAGTGATACTTCTCGACGAAGTCTTCGACGGTGTTGCACTTCGTCGCGACGACGAATCCGCGCACGGTTGGCGTCATCGGCGACCTCGCGTGCGTTGGAGCTTGACGAACACACGATCGGTGGGTCGCTTGCTCGTGAGCGGACGTACCACTGGCTTGAATCCGTAGCGCTGAATATTCACCTCGACCGGCGTGTGCGCCGGAATCTTGATGTACGTGGGCGTCGTGCCGAAGTAGAGGCCACCGACGGTGACCCTCGCGGCGATCGGATACGACTGCACGAACACGGCGTGCATGCGCGCCGGCTTGACGGGCGCGGGCGGCTCGACAACTGCGGGTGCAGCGGGCGCCGGTTCCATGCTCGCCGTCGCAGCGTCGGTCTCATCGATGACAGCCGTTGCCGCCGGCGCAAGCGGTAGGGCAACCCCAGCCGGAACCGTGAGCTGCATGTAGCCGGCAACCGCGCCTGCGCCGAGCAGCGGCACGAGCACGAGTGCGAGCAACCGGTTACGGACCCGACGCGCGAGCCGTGGCGGACGCACGTTATCGTTCGCGTCGGGGACATTGAGATCGGGGAGCTTCGTGGCCGCGTACGGCAGTGGCGTGCGGCGCGCCGGAACCGGCAGCGCGAGCGTCGGCGGTGGCGGCAGCGGCAGCGGCTCGGATCGCTGCCTCCGGGCGATCACCGGTGTGCCGTCGGGCGGCGTCTCGAACAGGCGGCAGTCGACGAGGCCTTCGAGATTTGCGTCGGTAAGGTCGGTGAACGGGTTCGCGGGCAGCACGAACGGCGAGCCCGGCGTACGCGTCTCGACGCGCGCACGACGAGGTGCTTCCGGCACGGTCACAGGCTCTGCCTCCGCCTCGATGTCGGCCACGATCTTCGCCTCGAGCTTGACGACGTTCTCGAGCTCGAACGGCGTCGCGCGCGGCGCGCGAGCGAGCGGCTCATCGAGGGGCAGTTCGTCGAGGACCGGCGGAATCTGCACGGTCGGCAGTCGGCGCGGTGCTTCGCGGGCCACCTCGACGGCCGGCGACTCGCCGCGCGCTTCGGTGCGCACGCCGCGGATCGGTTGCGTCAGCTGCCGGGACAGAGCGATCGGCGTGACGACCTCCGGAATCCGCGCGCGCGGCGCTTCCGTGTTTGGCTTGACCGCACGCGGCATCACGATCACCGGCTTCACCGGCGTCATGGTCTGCGAGCCGTCTGCAAGCGCGCCGGGTTTCGCAGGCGGGATCGATTGCGTCGACACGCGCGGCATCGCGATTGGCAACGCCTGGGTCATTTTGCGGGGCGCGATCCGTTTCGCGACGAGCTCGGCGAATACCTTCTGACTGTCGGGGCCGAGCCGCTTGATGCCGAGCCGCATGCCCGGCCGCTTGAACGGGTTGTTTGCGTCGGCGAACACATCGAGGATGACGCACGTACCGGCGAGCGCAGGTTTTCGGTCAGCGAGCAGAATCGCGAACGCACACTCCGTTCCGACCTCGCGCTGCTCGACCGGGTTGACGAGGATCGATTCCTCGTCGACGCGGTCCCGAAATTTTTCGACGAGCTCAGCCACCGTCGCGCACTTCGTCGCGATGCTGAACCCGCGCACTCTACCCTCGACCATGTGCCTCCCTCAGGGTCCGTTCCCCGCAACGGATCCAAACCATCATATCGCCCCGCAGCGTTTCGTTGCAGTGGGTATTACCCCTTCGGTAACCGCGCTGTAGCCCGCAATTACCCCGGCGAGCGAGCGTACGGAGCCACACATCGCGCGACCCACACGCCCAGAAACCGCGCGTAGCCGCGAAGCGCGTGGATGGTGCTGTGGGTACGGGTCGTCCTGTTCTCGATCCGCTTCGATAAGTCAGTAAGTTGCTGCAGTCGATCCTGCGTGTTACGCGAGAACGACAGCGGATGTCGGACGAGCCGAAGGCAACCGGCGCTGGACGTGGCGTCCTCTACATCGCGTTCGCGAAGTTCTACTTCAGGGTCGTCGGCCTGGTCGTTCAGGTCCGACTGCCCGCGATCCTGTCGCACGCCGCGTGGGGCAGCT
>DATDCH010000485.1:0-5995 GCA_036524455.1 Kofleriaceae bacterium
GACGCTGCACTTCGACGGCTCGATCGACCCGGTGCTCGACGTGCGGATCACACACGACTTCCCGGAGGTCACCACGATCACCGAGGTACGCGGCCGCATGAGCAAGCCGCAGCTGATGCTGTCGAGCGAGCCTGGTGTCTACTCGCAAGCGGAGCTGCTCGGCTTCTTGCTCGGCGGCGAACCGGGCGGCGATCCGGAGATGGCACCGTCATCGAGCGAGCGCGTCGCGGGCGCCGGCGCATCGTTCGTCAGCAACAAGATCGGCGGCTACGTGAAGAAGGCGTTACCCGTCGATGTCGATGTGCTGCGCTACGAAGCAGCGAGCTCGACCAGCAGCGCCGCGATCACCGTGGGCACGTGGATCACGGATACGCTGTTCCTCGCATATCGCCGTCACCTCGAGGCGCGGCCCGACGAGAACGCGGGCGAGGGTGAGGTCGAATACTGGATCGCGAAGCGGGTCGTGGTCGAGGGCGTGGTCGGCGACCGCGGCGTCAATGGCGCTGACTTGCTGTGGCGCCGCCGCTGGTAACCATGCGGCGGCGCGTGGCCGAGCGCGCCCGCACGGCGAGCACGCGGTGCACGTTCGCGCGCCCGACGCCGACGCGGAACAGAGCGTTGCCATGGCACGAGAGCTGCTGACGTCAAGCGTCATGGCCATCCTCGCCCTCGCGTTCGAATCGCGACCAGACGCGCACAACGCGCTGCAGGCTGCGCGACGCCTGCACGACCAGCATCGGCTCGCGCTCCACGATATCGTCGTGGTCAGTGCGGAGCACGGCCCGGCGAAGGTCGTGGAGTCGATGGACCCGACACCGGTCGCAGCGGCTGTCCCGGCGACGCTGTTCGGTGCGCTCGTCGGCTCGATCGTGGCAGGGCCGCTGGGATTTCTGATCGGCGGTGCCGTCGCAGGCGCGACAGGGGCGCTCGTGGCCAAGCTCGTCGACACCGGGATCCCGCATCGCATCGTCGCGATGCTGTGCAAGCGCGCAAAGCCGGGGCAAGCCGTCATCGCGCTGCTGCTCGACGATCAGCGCTCGCTCGATCAATTGCGCCACCTACCCGGCGCGCGCGTGGTCTACGACCACTGAATCACGGCGGCACGCACTCGCAGATCGCGACCAGGTTCTCCATGCAGCGCCGATCGTTGAACGTGTGCGTCGCGGTCAGTGACTCGACGCAGTCCTCGCCTTGACCACCAGCGTCGTTATCCGGCGCGGGCGGTTGCCACGGCAAGTATGTCTGCGTCATGCCTTGCACGTTGAGCCACGTGTTTTCCGTCGCGCTGTCGGTGATGCCGACCCAGTAGCTGGCGACGCCGGCGAGCGTGTCGAGGGCGGTGTGCTCGCCGAGCTCGGCCGGCACGGCGAGGTTCGCCGACGCCGACGTCAAGCGACACGCCGCCTGCTGCTTCGTCCAGTCATCGGCGACGTTGATCAGCCGGTAGACGTGATTGCCTTCGCCGCCGGTCAGCGGGTTGTAACCGGCGGGACAACCGAGCGGCGGCGCGTCGGTCATTGGTGTGTCGCCACCGCCCGACGTGTCGACGGGACCTCCGTCGTTGGTACCGCCGCCGCCGGTGCATTGGCCGGCGAGCGTGCCGGCGGATTGATCGTAGCGGCGGCCGCTCGAGCACTCGGGGTCTGCGAAGCTGCAGAAGTTGGTGATCTCGCAACGGCCATTCGGACCGCACGCGCTGTCGTCGGAGCACTGGAACTCGGTCTTGCGCAGGCAACCTGCATTCGCGAGGACGAATACGACAAGGATCGCGCGCATCAGAATCCTCCGCTCCAGGTGATGAGCCCACCGTGCTGGTTTGGCACGACCGCGAGACCTCGTGACTCGCCGCCGTCGCTGCGCAGCGTGTAGCGAATCACGCCTGCAGTGACGAACGCGATGCCGCCGCCTGCGAGCATCCACGTGTACAGCTGCTTGCGCTCGGCGTTGTTGCGATGCTCGTCGTAGTCGGCGAGCGAGCCCGCCTTCTCTGCGTCGTCGAGCTCGTTCTTCGCGCTGCGATAGACGATGAAGGACGCGAGCGTCGCGCCCACGCCGGTGATCACGAGCGTATCGCCGATCGCGTCGCGGTACCACGGCTTGCGCTCCTGCGTCTGCACGGTGACGGTCGCGACCGGCTCCGGTGCGGGCTTCGCGCGAGGCGGCGGCTCGTCGAACGCACGGATCTCGGTGGGCTTGGGCTCGGGCGCCGGTTCAACCTTCGGCTCGGGCTTCGTCTCGACAGGTTGTGGCTCGGGCGTCGCTTCGAGCTTCGGCTCCGGCTTGGGCTCACCTGCCGGCTTGGAGTCGGCGGTCGGCAGCTCGTCCTCGGGCGGCTTCTTCGCGCGGAACACCTTCGAGTCCGCTTTGTCGGGCTTCGCGTCGTCGAGCTTCTTCTTGCACGCGTCGATCGCTTGCTTGGCGACGGCCTGCTTCGATTTGTCTTTCGTCTTGTCGTTGAACTTCTCGTAGTGCTCGATCGCTTCCGCGCAGTTATCGAGCTTCGCGTAGACCTGCCCGATCGCGAACAGCAGCTTGGGCTGCGGATCGATCGCATATGCGGCCTGCAGCTCGGTCAGCGCGACATCGAACTTGCCGGCTTTGTGCGCCTTGGCCGCCTTGTCCATGTGGACCTTGGCATTGCCCTTCTTGGGTTTCGCGTGGGCCGCGGTGGTCGCCGCGAGGACGAACAGAATGGTGGCTAGCTTGCGCATGTCACTTGTCCTCGAGGAAGAGATCGTCGGGGTTCCACTTGGGCTTCTTCGCCGGCTTCTTCGCCGGTGGCTTCTTTGCTGGCTTCGCAGCGACCTTTGCGACGCTGCGCTTCGGTGGTGCCTTGGTGGTCGTGCGCTTGGGCGGCGCGACCTTCTTCGCGACCGACTCGGGCTTGTCGCTCGGGTCGGGCTTGTCGGTCTTGGTTTCGGGCTTGGTCTCCGGTTTGGTCTCCGGTTTGGTCTTGGGGTCGACGACTTCGACCTTGGTCTCCACCGGCGCTGGGTCGACGACACCCGCATCTGCCGCAGCAGCTGCTTCACGCTCGCGTTGGTAGTCGGCGTACGTCCTCTGGATGCCGGTGCGTTCCGCCGGTGGGGGCACAGGTTCGGGCGTCGGCTCGACTGCCGGCTCGGGTGCTGGCACGGCCGGTTCAGCCACCTGGGGAGCTGCGACCGGTGCCACTTCATCGGAGGGCCAGAACACGACGGTCGCGATCGCACCGCCGGCGCCGAGCATGGCGACGAGCGCGAGCCACAGCCCGCGATACGATCGCTTCGGGACCGCGGGTCGCGCGTACAGCGGTGCTTGTGGCAGCGGCTGCACGATCGCGGTCGCGCTCGCATCATGCGGGCTCGTCGGTAGGCGAGGCGGCAGTGGCAGCGGTGGCCGGGTCGCCGGCATGATCGCCGATGGCCGCACGATCACGGCATCGAGCTCGGTCGGCACGTCCGCATCGACCTCGGTCGCTTCCGCATCGGCTGCGCGCTTGGGCTCGGTCCTCGCGCGCTCCATCGGAGATTCTGTGGGAATCGGCGGTGGTTTGGTCGCAACTTTCGGCGGCGGCAGGCGTTGCTTGTCGGGCGGCGGCGTCAGTGCGTACGTGCGCGCTTGCACGATCGGCGAGCTCTTGCTGGCGCTCGCTGCGATCACGCGCGGGATCGCGTTTCTTTCGACCGCCTCGGACGGCGGCGGGGCAAGGCCGCTCGCGGCGCCGTCGAAGTCGACCTCGGTCACTTCGCTGTTGTCGTCGTATTCTTCGATCGGCGTCGCGCGCGTGAGCCACGGCTCCTTCTGATCGCCGAACTGCAGCCGCATGTAGTTCGCGAGCGCGGTCGTCGATGCGCCGACGCCCACCGTCGTCGCGACCTTGTCGAGTGCCAAGCTCATCTCGCCGGCGGATTGAAAGCGCATGCTCGGATCGCGCGACAGCGCCTTCAGCATGATCGACTCGAGCTGCTGTGGAATGTCTCGCCGGTACTGCGATGGCTTCGGCACTTCCGCGTTGCACACCGCGCTCATCGTCAAGAAGTCGCTCGCGCCTTTGAACAACCGACGCACCGTCGCGAGCTCGTAGAGCACGATGCCGAGCGCGAACACGTCGCTGCGGCGATCGACCGGTTTGCCGGCGCACTGCTCGGGTGACATGTACGGCGCTTGGCCTTTGAGCACGCCGGCGTCCGTCGAGCTCTGCTTGATCGCGGCCTTCGCGATCCCGAAGTCGACGACCTTCACGTTGCCGTCGAATCCGACCACCACGTTGCCGGGCGACACGTCGCGATGGACGATGCCGAGCGGCTCACCATCCGGTCCCTTCTGCTCGTGTGCGTGGTGCAGCGCTGCGGCGACCGATGCGACGATCGCCACGACGTGCTGCAGTGGCAGCTGCTGGTTGAGCTTCGCGAGCTTGGCGAGCAGCGTGCGGAGGTCGACGCCGTGCACGTACTCCATCGCGAAGTACGGCGCGCCTTCGTCCTCGCCGATGTCGTGGACCTGAACGATGTTGTGGTGGTGGAGAACCGCAGCGAGCCTGGCTTCGCTGACGAACGACTCGAACGTCCTTGGGTCCTTCGCGAACTCCGGGCGCAGCAGCTTGATGGCCACGTGGCGCTGGAAGCCCTCCATGCCACTGGCCCGCCCGATCATCAGATCGGTGAGCGCGCCCTTCGCGAGCGTCTTGATTACGTCGTAGCGACCGAGCCGATTGCTCGCCACCCACCTATGGTATCGCGCTTAGTTGCCCCGTAGGACGGTATCGAGAGCAGACACCAAGCTGACCAAATCCGCATGCAGGTCGCCCTGATCGACCTCTTCTAGCGTCTCTGACATACGGTCCCTAAACTCGGCGTAGTTCGGCGTATCCGAGCTCGTGGTGAACCACATGGTCTCGCGGGGCGCAAACAGGGTGTCTTCACGCCAGGTCCAACCGTCATCGATGAGAAGGCGTTTGAGCAAGGGCCAGCGAACGTCCTGCATGGCGGACAGGGATTGCACGCCCCGTGCCCCGTGACGCGATTCTCACTTAGCGCGGCGTTTTCCGAGAAGTCCGCGAACTGCCGACCGTGCGGTAATGCGCGGTAGCTGGGTCAGCGCGCGGGCAAGCGCGATCGCCAGTTGAATTGGGCTATCTCCGCGCGCCTCGATAGCGACACGCTCACCACGCTGGGCATCGTCGATCGCACCGCGTGCGATGGTGCGCGTTCCATCGCTTCGGATTTCGACCACTAACCGAGCGACAACAGGGGGCTCCTCGGTATCGACCAGCTCATCTGGGGGCTTCGCGATGAGGTCCGTTTTCGCGCGATCGGTCACAACTCACTTTACAGTGAGCCATGGACCTCAGCACGCTCCGCGATCGCATCGATGATGTTGATCGCAAGATCATCGCGCTCATCGCGGAACGGCTGCGCATCGTTGAAGAAGTTGCGCTCGCCAAACTAGACGCCGCGAGCCCGTTTCGCGATCGCGAGCGCGAAGAGCGGCTGCTGCTCCGGTTGCGCGAGCACGCGACTGCCGCGGGAATCGATCCGCACGAAGTGGAGCGGTTGTATCGCGTCGTGATGGACATGTCGGTCGCGCACCAAGAAGCAACGGTGCGTGCACGCGCCGACGCACCGCTGCGCATCGCGTATCAAGGTGTCGAGGGCAGCTACAGCCACCTCGCGGCGCAGCGGCGCTACGGGGGCCGCAGTGGCGGTGCGTTGCTCAGCGGGCACGACTCGTTTCGCAGCGCCGCCGAGTCCGTGCTGCACGGCGCGGCCGACCTCGCGCTGCTACCGATCGAGAACACGACCGCCGGCAGCATCAACGAGACCTACGACCTGCTCGCCGATGGCCGGCTCCACATCACCGGCGAAGTTGTCAGCACGATCGAGCACTGCCTGCTCGCGCTGCCCGGCGTCAAGCTCGAGGATCTGCGCGTCGTGATCTCGCATCCGCAGGCGCTCGCGCAATGCCACGCGTTCTTCGCACAACATCCACACCTGACCGCGCGACCCGAGGTCGA
>DATDCH010000486.1:0-4481 GCA_036524455.1 Kofleriaceae bacterium
AGCCCGGCGAGATCACGAGCGACCACGGCTGGGACTTGCCGCGCCAGCACGACGTCGTCGCGCCGATCGTGAAGCGGCTCAAGGCGAAGGGCATCCGCACCGCGATCTTCGTCGACCCCAATCCCGACATGATGGCGGCCGCGGCGGCGACCGGCGTCGATCGGATCGAGATTTACACCGAGCCGTATGCAGCTGCGTGGGGCAAGGCGGCGCTCATGACCGAGCTCGACACGCTGAAGCGCACCGCGCAAGCCGCGGTCGCGCACGGGATGCAGGTCAACTGCGGTCACGACCTCAACCTGCGCAACACGCCGCTACTCGCGCGCGAGGTGCCGGAGATCGTCGAGGCGTCGATCGGGCACGCACTGATCGCCGACGCGCTGTACATCGGGTTTGCCGAGGCCGTGCGTCGCTACGCGCGCGTGTGTCGCGGCGAGGCGGTCGACGCGCCGGTCACGCAATGATGCGCATCGCTGTTCTCGCGCTTTTGTCGGGCTGCTTCTCGGGTCGCGGCGGCGGCGACAGTGCGAGCTGCCCGAAAGATCGCAGCGTCGAGCTCGGCCTGCAGGAAGAGGTCAAGAAGCTCGCCGGCTGCACGGAGCTGCAGGCCGTCGTGATTCGCACCGGCGCGACGATCGACCTGGCGCCGCTCAAGGAGCTCGAAGAGATCACGGGCGACCTGACGATCGGACCGACGGTCGGGCTCGACGAAGCGGCGTTCAACGGGCTGCTCCGCGTCGGCGGCACGATTCGCGTCGCGAACAACGGTTCGTTGCGCGGCCTGTTCTTTCCGCGCATCGAGCGGGCCGGCCGGATGGAGATCGAGAACAACGCAGTGCTCAATTCGCTGTCGATGCCGCGCCTCGCGTCGGTCGATGGCGCGCTCGTGCTCCTCGACAACGGCAGCCTCGAGCTGGTCAGCGCACCGCTGCTAGCGGCGATCGGCAAGGAGCTCGTGATCGCGGGGCATCAGAAACTCACGCTGTTGGAGATGTCTCAGCTCGCGACCGTCGAGGTGACGCGCGTCGAGGGCAATCCGAAGCTGTCGGCAGAGGTTGTCGAGCGACTCACCAGCAAATCCGCGCTCGACAAGCCGCCAACTCCGTAACCGGGCGCTATCATCGCCGGATGGTTCGCGACATCCTCGAGCTCAGCGGTTCGCTCGGTTTTCTCGACGCGATTTACGACGAGTACATGCACCAGCCCGAAGCGGTAGACGCGAGCTGGCACGACGTGTTGAACGGGCAGGCGCCGAGCGCGAACGGGGAGGGCGACGGCCACGGGAACGGCCACGGCAACGCGGCAAGCGCGGAGCCGGAGAGCGCGCCGACCAACGGAGGCGTGCGCGCCGATCGCGCCGATCGACCGAAGACCGGCACGACGCGCGCGATGCCGATGTTCGCGCGCCCCGGCGCGGTCACGATGTCGCCGATCACGGCCGGGCAGGCGACGATCTGGCCGCTCGTCAACGCCTATCGCAGCCGCGGTCACTTCGCAGCGGACCTCGATCCGCTCGGCTTGCTCGACACCGCGCGCATCGTCGAGCTCGATCCCGCGACGTGGGGCTTCACCGAAGCGGACATGAGTCGCGTGATCGAACCGACCGGCGTGCACGGCATGCCGAAGGCCACGCTCGGCGAAGTGCTTGCCCACCTGCGGACGATCTACGCGGGCTCGGCGGGCCTCGAGTTCATGCACATCTCGTCGCCGGCCAAGCGCAGCTGGCTCGCCGAGCGCAGCGAGACCTGCCTCGCGAAGAAGCTGCCTACCGACGTGCGCACGCGCATGCTCGCGCTGCTGATCAACGCCGAGCAGTTCGAACGGTTCTGCCACACGAAGTATCCGGGCACGAAACGGTTCTCGCTCGAAGGCAGCGAGAGCTTGATCCCGATGCTCGATCTCGTGCTGTCTCACACGGCGCGGCTCGGCGCGATCGAAGCCGTGGTCGGCATGGCGCACCGCGGCCGGCTCACCACGATCGAGCAGATCATCAAGCGCCCGGCGCGCGATCTATTCGGCCACTTCGAAGATGTCGAGCCCGAGAAGGCGCTCGGCGGCGGCGACGTCAAGTATCACCTCGGGTTCTCGACGGACCGCACCGATCCGTACGGCAACGCGATGCACATCTCGCTCGCGTTCAACCCGAGCCACCTCGAGGCGGTCGATCCGGTCGTCGTCGGTCGCGTGCGCGCCAAGCAAGTCCGCCACGGCGATGTCGAGCACCGGCGCGTTGTCGGCGTGCTCGTCCACGGCGATGCCGCGTTCGCCGGCCAAGGCCTCGTGCCCGAGACGATGCAGCTCTCGAACCTGCCGGGTTATCGCACCGGCGGTACGGTCCACATCGTCGTCAACAATCAGGTCGGTTTCACCGCGACGCCCGCCGAGCAGCGCTCGACGCCGTACTGCACCGACATCGCAAAAATGATCGAGTGCCCGATCTGGCACGTCAACGGCGAGGATCTCGATGCGCTCGCGCGCGTCGTCGAGATCGCGTGCGAGTACCGCGCGCAGTTCGGCTCCGACGTCGTGATCGACATGTACTGCTACCGCAAGTACGGCCACAACGAGAACGACGAGCCCGCGTTCACGCAGCCGATCATGTACGACCGGATCAAGGAGAAGCAATCGCCGGTCGAGATCTACGCGCAGCGCCTCATCAAGGAAAACGTCGTCACCGCCGACGAGGTCATTGCGATGACGCAGCGCCGCGTCGGTGAGCTCGAGACCGAGCTCGAGGCTGCAAAGGCGGCCCGCCAGCGGCCCGAAGGTGCATCGATGACCGCGATGTGGCGCGGCTATCGCGGCGGCGTCACCGAAGCGCCTGAAGAAGTCGACACGCGCGTCGCGCGCCCGCTGCTCGAAGAAATCGCGAAGACCATGACCGAGGTGCCGCAAGGCTTCACGGCGCACTCGAAGATCCTGCGCCTGCTCGAGCAACGCGCGGCGATGGGCCGCGGCGAGCGGCCGATCGACTGGGGCATGGGCGAGCTCCTTTGCTACGGCTCGTTGCTCTACCAAGGCATCAACGTCCGCATGACAGGGCAAGACTGCTCGCGCGGAACGTTCAGCCACCGCCACGCGGTGATCACCGACATCGTCAACGGCCGCGAGCACCTCGTGCTCGGTCAGCTCCATCCCGACCAAGGCCAGTGCCGCATCTACGACTCGCCACTCTCGGAAGCGGGCGTGCTCGGCTTCGAATTCGGCTACTCGCTCGACTATCCCGACGCGCTCGTCATGTGGGAAGCGCAGTTCGGCGACTTCGTGAACGGCGCGCAGGTGATCATCGATCAGTTCATCACCTCCTCCGAAGACAAGTGGAAGCGCCTCTCCGGCATCACGCTCCTGTTACCGCACGGCTACGAAGGCCAAGGTCCCGAGCACTCGAGCGCGCGTCTCGAGCGCTTCCTCCAGTCGTGCGCCGAGCACAACACGCGAGTCGCGCAGCCGACGACGCCGGCGCAGATGTTCCACCTGCTGCGCATGCAGGTACTGCGCAATCTCCGCAAGCCGCTCATCGTGATGACGCCGAAGAGCCTACTGCGACTACCGGCCGCCACCTCCTCGCTCGACGAGCTCGCGATCGGCACGTTCCATCGCGTGCTGCACGACAAAGACGCCGACCCGGCGAAGGTCACGCGCACCCTCATGTGCTCCGGCAAGATCTACTACGAGCTCGTCGAAGAACGCTCGAAGCGCGCGGCCGACCACATCGCGATCGTGCGCCTCGAGCAGCTCTACCCGTGGTGGCCGCTGCTAGTCGCCGCGTCGATCGAGCCATACAAGCAGCTGCGGGAGTGTTTCTACGTCCAGGACGAGCCCTGCAACATGGGCGCAGGTCCGTTCGTCACGCCGCGCATCGAATCGATGCTGCGCGAGCGTGGCGGCAACGTGAAATATGAATGCATTTCGCGCGTCGAGAGCGCGAGCCCAGCAACCGGCTCGCACAAGGCACACGTCCTCGAACAGCAGCAGATTCTCCGGACCGCATTCGATCCTCGGTAAATCGGCCTGCTCCGCGTTGGGCCTGGTTCGCCAGGGCGGGTAAAATCCGCCCATATGGCTGACCTGGTCGTTCCTCAGCTCGGCGAGTCGATCTCCGAGGCGGTCGTCGCCAAGTGGCTCAAGCAAGTCGGCGATGCGGTCGCCGATGGCGAGCCGGTGGCCGAGCTCGAGACCGACAAGATCACCGTCGAGCTGCCGTCGCCCGTCGCGGGCGCGCTGAGCGAACAACGCTTCGCGGTCGGCGCCACGGTCAAGGTCGGCGACGTGATCGGCGCCGTCGAGGCCGGCAAGGCCGGCAAGGCAGCCCCGGCGAAGGCGGCCGCGCAGTCGAAGCCCGCAGCGCAGCCGCAAGCTTCCGCGTCGTCGCAAGCCGCGTCATCGCAAGCCGCGTCATCGCAACCCGCAGCGCAGCCCAAGGCCGCTGCGCAACCCGCGGCCGCGAAGCAACCGGCCGCGAAGCAACCGGCCGCGAAGCA
>DATDCH010000487.1:0-3722 GCA_036524455.1 Kofleriaceae bacterium
CCCACCGACGGCGTGTCGTTCGATCGCGCGCGCCAGCTGTGGGAAACCAAGCAGCGTGCGCTCGGCCTCGCGCACAGCGGCTATCACCCGCCGGTACCGCGCGCCTACAAGTTACCCGGCGAGAACGGCATCGCGACGCTACGCATGATGGTGAACACGCTCGTCGCCGGCAACTACGCGAGCGCGCACGACGCGACGATCGCGATGAAGCTCGCAAACGTGCTGTGCGGCGGCACCAGCGGTCACACGCGCCCGGTCACCGAGGACGAGATCCTCGACCTCGAGCGCGAAGCGTTCCTATCCCTCTGCGGCGAGCCGCTCTCGCAGGCGCGCATGCAGTACATGCTCCAGCACAACAAGCCCTTGAGGAATTGACCATGAGCGACATCGTCATTGCAGAAGCAGTTCGTTCCGCCGTCGGTCGCGGTCACAAGGGTTTGCTCGCGACGAAGCGTCCCGACGAGCTTGCCGCCGACGTCATACGCGGCCTGATGGCGCGCGTGCCGCAGGCGAAAGGTCAGATCGACGACGTCATGCTGGGCTGCGCGATGCCCGAGGGCGAGCAAGGCCTCAACGTCGCGCGCCTGATCTCGCTGCTCGCGGACCTCGGCATCGACGTGCCGGCGCAGACGATCAACCGGTTCTGCTCGAGCGGACTGCAAGCGATCGCCACGGCGGCCGGCTCGATCCTGTTCGGCACGAACGACGTCGTGCTCGCGGGTGGCGTCGAATCGATGACGTACGTGCCGATGACCGGCTTCCATCTCTCGGCATCGCCCGAGCTGATGGACAAGCTGCCCGGTGCGAACACACCGATGGGCATCACGGCGGAGAACGTCGCGAAGCGGTTCAACGTGACCCGCCAGCAGCAGGACGAGTTCGCCTACAAGTCCCAGATGAAGGCGAAGGCCGCGCTCGAAAAGGGCGCGTTCAAGGACGAGATCGTGCCGGTGCGTGCGCTCGCGTACGACGGCGGCAATCGCGTCTACAAGGACTTCACTGTCGACGAGTTGCCGCGCCCCGAGACCACGCTCGAAGGTCTCGCGAAGCTGCCACCCGCGTTCGCGCAAGGTGGCAGCGTCACCGCCGGCAACAGCTCGCCGATCTCCGACGGCGCCGCTGCGTGCCTCGTGATGACGCGCGACAAAGCGAGCCAGCTCGGCATCAAGCCGCTCGGCGTGTTCCGCGCGTTCGTCACCGTCGGCGTCGATCCGGAGATCATGGGCATTGGCCCGCTCCCCGCCGTGCAAAAGCTGCTGAAGAAGACGAACCTGTCGATCAACGACATCGACGTCTTCGAGGTCAACGAGGCGTTTGCGAGCCAATCGGTGTACTGCGCACGCGAGCTCGGCATCCCCGAGGATCGGCTCAACGTCAACGGCGGGGCAATCGCGCTCGGCCACCCGCTCGGCTGCACCGGCGCGAAGCTCACCGCCTCGGCGCTCTACGAGCTGCGCCGGCGCGGCGGCCGCTATGCCATCGTCACGATGTGCATCGGCGGTGGGCAGGGCGCGGCAGGTTTGTTCGAACGAGCATAGGCTGCCGCGTAGTGCCAGGTGAAACTGGCCGCGAGTCGCCGTAGCATGGTGATGATGCGAGCGTGGTTCCGTCGGAGGCGTAACGGTAGAGTGGTGATGATGCGAGCGTGGCCCATCCTGTTCCTCGCCGGTGCGTGCACGCACCACCGCTCGATCGCCGGCGTCGGCAGCGTCGCCGGGAAGGACGTCATCGTCGAGACCTACGACGGCGTGGACGTCAATGTCACGGCGGAGCCAGCTCCCGACGGGCTCATGTTTCGCGGCCCGACGGGCTATATGGACCCGGCGGTGGTCGCGCGTGTCGTCGAGCGCCGGCACGTGCGCGGCGCGTTCGAAGGGCTCGCGATCGGCGCCGCGATCGGTGTCGCTGGCGGCGCGATCATCGGCTACGCCAGCGGCGATGACACGTGCGACAGCGAGGGCTGCTGGTTCACGTTATCCGCGAGCGACAAGGCGTTTCTCGGCGGCATGTTCTTCGGCGCGATCGGCGGCGCGCTTGGTGCTCTCGTCGGACTCGTGCGCGGCAGCCTCTACGTCTACTCGTACGGCCCCCAAGTGCGAGTGATGCCGAGCGGCCCGCCGGGCTCGGTCGGCGGCCTGACGATCACGTTCTGACGCGCTAAGGTCGGCGCGTGTTAGCCGCGCTCGCGCTCGCATTCGGCCTCGCGATGGACGCGACCGCGGTGTGCGCCGCCCGCGCGCTCTCCGCGCGCGACCAACGCGAGCTCGTGATCCTGCCGCTCTTGTTCGGCGTGTTTCAGGCCGGCATGGCCAGCATCGGTTGGCTCGGCGGTCGCGCGGCCGCCGACTACATTGCTGCATGGGATCACTGGGTCGCGTTCGGCCTGCTCGTGATCATCGGCGCGAAGATGGTGATCGACGCGCTGCGCGGCGGCGACGAAGAGGTCGCGCCAGGCACGCCGCTGCTCTATCTAGGGCTCGCGCTCGCGACGAGCATCGATGCCGCGGCCGCGGGCCTTACGTTGCACACGCTGGCGGTCGTGCCGTGGGTCGCGCTCACGCTGATCGGTACGATCACCGCCGCTTGCTCCGCGCTCGGCTATGCGGCCGGGCGTGCGCTCGGCCACAAGGTCGGGCCCAAGCTCGGTGCCCTCGGTGGCGTGGTCCTGATCGCGATCGGCATCGATGTATTGATCCGCGCGCCCTGACTGCTAGTGTACGGGCCGTGCGTATTTCCCTTGTTGTTTCACTTCTCGCTGTCGCGTCGCTGTCGCTTGGCTGCAAAGACAAACCGACGAAGAAGGCGCCTCCCGCCAACGTCGGTTCTGGTCAAGGTTCCGGTCCGCGAGCCGCCCCTGATCTGATCCTGCCGCGCGCCGACGGCACGCCGCCGAAGAAGACTGCGGTCCCGCACGCGAAGGCCGACTACGAGCGGATGGCGAAGCTCGAGTTCCCCGGCTTCGGCCAAGAAGTGCGCACGGTCGGCGAAAAAGTCTTCGAGGTCCGTCACAAGACGAAAGACCACCCGCGCCTATGGGCGGTCGTCACGATCAAGCACTGCTTCGAGTGTCTGCCGATGGAGCTCGACAAGTGGAAGGCCAAAGAGCAGGAGCTCAAGGCGATCAACCTCGAGGCGCTCAAGGACTCGAAGGACATCGACTGGGAGCTCGGCGAGACCACGCTCAACGGCCAGAAGATCATCTACGCGTACCAGGTCGGCACCGGCACGGCGCCCGGCGAAGGTGGCGGCGAGTACTCGTTCACGAACAGCTTCCTCGCGTACTTCAACGACGGCATCAACGAGATCCGCGTCGTCGGTACGTACAAGGACGATCCGGTCGACAAGGCCAGCCTCAAGCGGCTCGCGCCGAAGGAAGATCTGCGCGCGCTCGCGCTGTCGTTCATGGACGTCTACACGCACGCGTGGTAGCCGCGCTCAGCCGCCCACGATCGCGACGTAACGAACTTCGATCGACATGTCGCCGGCGTTGAGCGTCATGTATTGACCGCCAACATAGCCTGGCGTCGACCCGGTGTTCGTTCGCATCGTGCCGCCGAACGAGCTGACAAACGTCATCGTCGGGCTGCCGCCGGCGCGCGCGGTGAGATGCATCAGCGCCGGGCCGGTCGGAATCGCGCCGCCGAGATACGTGAAATCGACGGCGGAGTAGCCCGAGCCGTCGAAGTGCGAGACGGCGACGAAGGGCATGCCGCTGTCGTAGA
>DATDCH010000488.1:0-16597 GCA_036524455.1 Kofleriaceae bacterium
GGCGGGCCATTTGATCGCGGTCGAGACGCTGCATCGCCGACATCAGGCCACCACCTTCGTTCCCGCGGCGCCGGCAGAGCCGTCCCCGGTCCGTTTCGGGCGCACGGTGCGCTGCTCGATCGGTTTCTCGTAGTGGGTGCCTTGAAAGATCCGCTGCACGTAGATCGACGGCAGGTGCACGTGATCGGGATCGATGTCACCGACCTCGACGAGCTCCTCGACCTCGACGATCGTGATCTTGCCGGCCTGCGCGCACAGCGGATTGAAGTTGCGGCTCGTCTTGCGGAACACGAGGTTGCCCCACTTGTCGCCCTTCCAGGCTTTGACGATCGCGAAGTCACCGCGAATCGCGTGCTCGAGCACGCACTGCTTGCCGTTGATCGTCTGCGTCTCTTTGCCGTCGGCGACGCGCGTGCCGTAGCCGGTCGGCGTGAAGAACGCCTCGATGCCGGCGCCACCCGCCCGCAGCCGCTCGGCGAGCGTGCCCTGCGGGCAGAGCTCGACTTGCAGCTGTCCCGATAGGAACTGCTTCTCGAAGATTTTGTTCTCGCCGACGTAGCTCGAGATCATCTTCTTGACCTGGCCCTGCGCGAGCAGCACGCCGAGGCCTTTCTCCGTCGTGCCGCAATTGTTCGACACGATCGTGAGATCTTTGACTTGGCGCCGCGCGAGCTCGGCGATGCAGTTCTCGGGGTTGCCCGACAGGCCGAAGCCGCCGGCCAAGATGGTCGCTCCGTCGAATACGTCGGTGAGCGCCGCCTGAGCGTCTGGGTAGACCTTGTTCATCGACTGTGTCTTACTGCCTAATCGGATGCCGATCATCACGTTGACGACGGATTTCGGCACGCGCGACGGATACGTTGGCGCGGTCAAAGGCGTCATGGCGCGCGTGATGGGCACCCAGCATTGGGATTACTCGCGCGTGATCGATATCGCACACGATATCCCGCGCGGGGATATCGCACACGCCGCGTGGGTCGTCGCCACCTCGACGCCTGAATTCCCGCGCGGCTCGATCCACGTCGTCGTTGTCGATCCGGGCGTCGGTGGCGCGCGGCAGAACGTCGTCGTCGAGGCGCGCGACCAGCTCTACGTGGGGCCCGACAACGGTGCGTTCTCGCTGCTCGGCGAGACCAGCGCGCACGTGATCACCAAATCGGCGCTGCTCGCGCCCAGGATCAGCTCCACGTTCCACGGCCGCGACATTTTCGCGTACGTCGCCGCGCGACTCGCCAGCGGCTACCACCCCAACGACTTCGGCAAGGCGACGCGGCTCGTCGGCACGCTGCCGTGGGGACCGCGCCAGCAAGGCATCGGTCGCGTGATTCACATCGACGGCTTCGGCAACCTGATCTCGGATCTGCCGGGCCCCGAAGCCGGCGGCGCTGTGCTGTTCGAGGCGCGGCGTATCCCCGTCCTGCGCACATACGAGGACGTTCCACCCGGCGAGATCCTCGCGTACGTCGGCTCCGCGGGCACGATCGAGATCGCGATCCGCGACGGTCGCGCCGACGGGCTGCCGGGCGCGGAGCGCGGCGCCAAGCTGCTGCCCGATCCTGACCAGACTGGACCGTACCGATGAGCGAGCTCGAGGTCGAGGTCACGGCGCTCGCCGCGGGAGGCGATGGTGTTGCGCGCGACGCAAACGGCCGTGTCACGTTCGTGCCGCGCAGCGCGCCGGGCGATCTGGTGCGCGTGCGGCTGACGAAGCAGACGAAGTCGTTCGCGCGCGGCGAGCTCGTCGAGGTCGTGCGGCCGTCGACGCTACGGGACGCACCACCATGCGAGCACTTCGTTGCGGGCTGCGGCGGCTGTCAGTGGCAGCACGTCGACCGCGCAGCACAGCTCGCCGCAAAGCGCGCGATCGTGACGAACGCGCTGCGCAACTTGCCGGGGCTCGTCGTCGAGGACGTGCTCGATCCTGCACCGCCGTATGGGTGGCGCCGGCGTGCGCGGTTTCACGTGCACGGCGGCAAGGTCGGCCTCTACCACTACGGCAGTCGCAACCTCATCGCGATCGCGCATTGCCCGCAGCTCGAGCCCGCGCTCGATGCCGCGCTGAAAGCGATCGCGCCGCTCACGCCGCCGGATGGTGAGCTCGCGCTCGTGCTCGGTCACGGGGGCGAAATCGTCGTCGGTGTCGAGCATGCGTGGCGCGGCGCCGCGAAGGTCATCGGTCGCGCGCATATCGTTGGTGTGGTCGCGGGAAATGATCGCCACGGCGAGACCGTGATCGAGATCGAGCCCGGCCTGTCGGGAGGACCATGGGACTTCGCGCAGGCGAGTGCAGCCGGCAATGCGGCGCTGGTCGAGGTTACAAGGCGCGTGCTTCTGGGAGCCGGCGACCCGGCGGGCGGCGATGCGGCGAGCGGCGATGCGGCGAGCGGCGGCGCGGCGGACGTGGGGAGCGGCGGCGCGGCGGACGTAGCGCCCAGCGTGGCGTCACGTGCGGCTGTCGCGACCCGTGGGCGCGTGCTCGAGCTGCATGCCGGCGCGGGCAACTTCACGCGCGGCTTTGTCGCCGATGGCTGGACCGTGACCGCGAGTGATGTCATCGCGCCGGCGAAGCCCATCGACAAGGCGCGCTTCGAGATCGGCGCGGCAGAGCAGGTGCTCGCGCGCATCGCGGGTCCGTTCGACGCGATCGTCCTCGATCCGCCGCGCACCGGAGCGCTCGAAGCGATGGCAGGTATCGTGAAGCACGCGCCGCGCGTCGTGGTCTACGTGTCGTGCGATCCGGCGACGCTCGCCCGCGATGCCGCGAAGCTCGTCGAAGCGGGCTATCGCGCCGAGCGTGCGTGGCCCGTCGATCTGATGCCGCAAACGTCACACGTCGAGGTCGTGCTCCGGCTCGTGCGTGACCAGTCGACTTGACCGCACATCGAGCAGGGTCTCGTGACGATCCGGTAAGAACACCGTTCTTACCAGATCGGCCGGAGCCCCCTGCGCTGTGGCCGGAGTCGTTCGCTATCGGCGCCGCACTGCATGCGACGGTTATCGTGGTGCGACCGGCGCATTCGCACGAGCCACGCTCGCAGTCACGTCTTCTTTGGCGTTGTCGCGGTTTCGCCCGGCGCGGGTTCCTTCGGTGGCGCGAACGTCTTCACGAGCGCTCGCGCGGTCGCGACATCGCCGCCTTTGGGAACCTCGATGGCGAGCGACAGCGCGTACGTGCGGAACAGGAGCACGCGCACGACGACGATTGCACCGCCTTCGCGCTTTGCCTCGAGATCGAGTGCGGGTACGCCGTTCGCGTCGACGAGCTTCTTCGCGATTCGCTTGTAACCGGGGACCGACGCCTTGATGCCCTTCTCGACCTGATCGACGTAGGCCTGCTTCTTCTCGGCGACCCACGCGTCGGGGTTCGGGACATCGGCACGCGTGACGACGAGCAGCGCGCCCTTGTCATGCTTGTAGATCTCGACGATGGCCCTGTCGGCGCGCGGCGGCGGGGTGCGAGTCCAACCGTCGGCGAGCGTCAGCGTCGCCTTCGTCTTCGGCAGCTCGATGACGGTTTCGGCGGGTGCCGCGGTGGCGAGCAACGCGACGACGACGAGCGCGCGAATCACGACTCGGTGACCGGGCCCGGCTCGCTCTTCGCGTTCGCGTCGCTCTTGGTAGCGTCGGACTTGCCGGCGCGCGGGCGCAGGCCGAGCAGCGCGTGGATCACGTGGCGTTGATCGGCTTCCGACGCGAACCAGTCGCGCGGAAAAGCGAGCGCGCGATCGCCGACCTCGACCACGAGGACCGGCGCGGAGCGATTCCACGGCACCGAGCGGCGCAAGAAGTAGGTTGCGGTGATCGCAGCCGGCTCGAGCTCGAGCGGGCGAGGGCGATGCACGCCGCGGGGCAGCGAGACCCGGTGCTCCGAAATGACGAACTTGCCGGGCGGGTGCAGGAGCGACATTGCGAGCTGATAGGCGCGGAACAGGCCGAGCGCGATCAGTACCCAGCCCACCCAGACGCCGACCGTGCCGAGCTTCCAGATCAGCAGGGCGCCGCCGATGATGCCGCCGATAGTCCAGGTGATCCACCGCTGGCGCGAGACCTCGAGCTCGATCTCGACGGTCTCGAGCGGCGAGCGCTTCGGATCCTCCTGGCGAAACGGCGACTCTTTATCGCCCTTACCTCGACCAGTCTCGGGTGAGCTCGCTGACGCGGGCTTGGATCTCATCGAGGGAGACATGGCAGAGACGTCGAGCCGTAACGACCTCCTGACCATCTACCACGACGTCCGTGATCGCGCGAGGCGAGAGCGCGTAGACGACGTTCTTTTCGAGGGCTTGGGCGGGCCACAGCGACGGATCGTCGAGATCGAGTGCGACGAGGTCGCAGCGGTAGCCGGGGCTGATCTGGCCCACCGGTAGGCGGAGCACCTCGGCGGCGGTGCGCGTGCCGAGCGCGAAGCAGGTCTCGGCGTCGATCGCCTGACCGTCGGTGCGGTGCACTTTCTGCAGCAGGGCGGCCATGCGCATTTCGTCGAACACCGAGACGCGATTGTTCGAGCAGCCGCCGTCGGTGCCGAGGCCGACGCGCACGCCTCGCGCGACGAGATCGACGAGGTCGGTGACGCCGTCGCCGAGGAACATGTTCGAGCCCGGGCAATAGGCGAGCGAGCCGCCGCGCTGGGCGAGCAGCGCGCGTTCGGCTGCGTCGAACCAACAGCCGTGCACCGCGATCATCTGTGACATGTCGACCGCAAGGTCCGCGATGGCGTGGAGCGGACGCTTGCCGAACCGCTCGAGCGATTGATCGACCTGGTATTTTTCCTCGGCGAGGTGGATGTGCCACGGCTCGCCTGCATCGGTCGCGCAGCCGGCGCCGGCCTCGATCATCGCGGGCGTCGCGCCATGCTGGCTGTGTGGTGCCGGTTGGATCGTGACGAGGTGGCGCTGCTTGTCGCGGTAGCGCTTGTGCAGCGCTTGATAGTTCGCGACCGCCTGCGGGATCGATTCGCGATAGGCGGCGGGCGCGCCGTCCCAGTCGTAGAAGCAGCGGGCGAGCACGATGCGCATGCCGAGCCGGCGCGCGGCTTCGATCGTCGCCGACGCGTGGTCGTTACCCTGCGCGTTGAGATAGTAGAAATCGCAGACCGTGGTGACGCCGTGGAGCAGCATCTCGCCGAACGCGAACAGTGCGGCGGTTGCCATGTCGTCGGCGGTGAGCAGCGGGGAGTAACGATAGAGTGCGCGGTCGCGCCACTCGAGGAACGGCAAGTCATCGCCGATGCCGCGCAGCAGCGACTGGAAGCTGTGGTTGTGCGTGTTCACCGTGCCGGGCACGACGGCGCGGTGCGACCAATCGAGGCGGCGGGCGTCGTGCGCGCGCGTATCGCTTGCGACCTCGTCGGGATCGCCGACGCAGACGATTTCGCCGCCGACCGCGAGGATCGACGTCGGTCCGCGCATACCGCGTGGCGTGATCGACGCGTCGGCGGTGACGAGGAGCGTGTCGCTCATACCGCTTCGGAGATCGACGCGAGGTTGAACTCGTGCGTGCGCAGCGCGGGCACGCGCATCCCGTCGGTGAGCCACGGCGTGCCGACGGCGTCGCACTTCGCGAGCATGTGGATCGGCGACTCGTTGAACCGGAAGTTGTTCACCGGGCCGGCGATCGCGCCGTTCTCGATCAGGAACGTACCGTCGCGCGTCAGACCGGTCGTGAGGATCGTCTGCGGATCGAGATCGCGGATGTACCAGAAGCGCGTGATCAGCACACCGCGCTTGACGCCCTTGAGCAGCTCTGAACCCACAATGGAGCCGGCCGGATTCACTCCGGCCGGCGGGGTCGTTGCCTTGCCGCTCGCGAGTGTCCAGCCCGTCGGCGAGCCGGTCGCTGGTTTGCCCTGCTTGCTCGCCCAGTAGCGGCCGTAGATCAGTGCCTCGACCTTGCCCTTGTCGATCCACTTCGTGGGCTTGAGCGGGACACCTTCGTTATCGAACGGCGTGCCGCCGGTCTGCGCGTCGATCGGATCCGACGACAGCGTTACGAATTCGGGGAACAGCTTCTCGCCGATCCGCGTGCCGCCGCCCGGCTTCGCGAAGAACGAGCGTCCCTCGTCGGCGCGGCGCGCTCCGAGCGAGCCGATCAGAAATGACAGCAGGCCTTCGACCGCCGCTGGCTCGAGGATCACCGTGTAGCGACCCGGATCGAGCTTCTTCGGCGTCGCCGACTTCGACGCCTTCTCGACCGCGATCTTCGCGAGCGCGCTCGCATCGACGTCGGCTGCGCGATGGGATTGCGACTCGGCCCAGCCCGAGCCGGTGCCGTCGGCCGTGCGCGCGGTGCACGAGAAGCTCGCCTGCGTCGAGTCGTGCGTCACCCACAGGCCGGCGCTCGTCGCGAGCGCACGTTGGGTTGCCGAATGCTCGTAGAAGCCGGCGATCGCGAGCTTCGCGGCGTCACCTGCCGCGATCGCGGCACCGACGGCCTTCGCGCGAGCGGCAGGTGTGAGCTTGACCGTCGCAACGTCGCTCGCCTTCGCTTTGAGGAACGTCTGCTTGCCGAGCGGCGCCATCGTCTCGGGATTCTCCGGCGCGAGCTTGGCCATCCGCGCGGCGCGCGCGACAACCTCGTCGAGCGCGCCGTCGTCGGTCTGGTTCGTGGTCGCCGTCGCGCTGCGCTTGCCGAACTGCACGGTCACCGAGACCGTGAACCGTTCGACATCGGCCGACGACGTGATTTCGCCGCGGGCGAATCGCGTGTTGCCGCGGCGGTCGGAGCGCAGGGACACCGTCGTTTCGCCGCCCTTGGGCACGCGCTTGAGCACTCGATCGACGAGCGGCTTCATGCGGACCTCCGGTTCGTGCTGAGGATGTTGACCTTGCGGAAGCGCGCCGGCGGGCAGCCGTGACTGACGGCATTGCTCTGCGATGGCTCGCCTTTGCCGTCGAACATGGTGCCGCCGAGCCACCACGACGAAGGCCCGCCGAGCTGGTCGCACGAGTTCCAGAACTCGATCGTGTTCGCCTGGTACGCGACGTCTTTGAGCATGCGCGTGCGCTTGCCCTTCTTGACCTCCCAGAACGCCTGACCGCCGAACTGGAAGTTGAGCCGCTGGTGATCGATCGAGTACGAGCCGTTGCCGATGATCACGATGCCGTCGTCGGTAGCCGCGATGAGATCTTCGAGCGAGCGCTCTTTCGGGCCGGGCGCGAGGCTGAGGTTCGGCATGCGCTGGAACGGGAACGACGCGTAGCTGTCCGCGTAGCTCGTGCCGCGCGACTCCTTCTCGTTGATCCAGCCGGCCTGCTCGCGCGTGGTCTGGTAACCGACGAACAGACCCTTGTCGATGATGTTCCACTTCTGGGTCGCGACGCCGTCGTCGTCGTAGCCGCACGTCGCGAGGCCGCCGGGCGTGGTCTTGTCGGCGTAGAACGTCAGCGCCGGTGCTGCGATGCGCAGCTTGCCGAGCTTGTCGGGTGTCGCGAACGACGTGCCCGCGAAGTTCGCCTCGTAGCCGAGCGCGCGATCGAGCTCGGTGGGATGACCGATCGATTCGTGGATCGTCAGCCACAGGTGTGTTGGATCGAGGATGAGGTCGCGCTTGCCGGGCGCAACCGACGGCGCCTTGAGCTTCTCGACAGCGCGCTCGGCGACCATGCGCGCATCGGCAACGAGCGGCGCACGCTCGACGTACTCCCACCCGGCCTGCAGCGGCGCGATCGTATGCGACACCGACTCGAACTCGCCGCGCTTGGCGTCGACGGCGGTGACCGTGTAGCCCGGCCCGACGCGCATCGTCTCTTGCTCGATATACGCGCCGTCGGTCGACGCGTAGAGCTTCCACTCCGCGTTCGCGAAGTACGACGAATTGACGTACTTCACACCGCCGACCTTCATCGCCTCGCGATTGACCGCGAGCAGCAGCTCGGCTTTGTCCTCGAGCGGAATCTTGAACGGGTCTTTCGTGATCGGTGTCTGCCACACGTCGACGTGCGGCGGCACCGGCGCGAGCTTGACCGGCTGCTTGAGCAGCTTGCCATTCGCCTTCGCGACGTCGACCGCGGCCTTTGCGACGCGCTCGGCGTTCTTCGCGGTCACGGTCGGAGTCGCCGCGTAGCCCCACGCGCCGCCGGCGAGCACGCGCACGCCGATGCCGTACTCGTCGGAGAACGACACCCGCTCGACGCGATCTTCGCGCGTCGCGACACTCTCGCGACGGTGGCGTACGACACGCACGTCCGCGTAGGTCGCGCCTGCTTTCGTCGCTGCGCCGAGCGCGCGTTTGACCACATCATCGAGCGTGGGATCGGTGAGCAAACCGCGCGCCGACACGAGGCGCGGAATGGCGAGCGCCGCGAGGGAGCCACCGACGAGGAACGATCGCCGCGAGAGCCGCATCGAGGCGAACCTATCACTGCTGCATGCTAGGGTGCGGTCGTGCGCGAGCTCATCGAGAAGGGTCTGGCCCCCGTCTACGTGTTCCATTCGGAGCACCCGATCCTGATCGAGCGCGCAGTTACGACGATCCGCGACGCTGCGGTGCCGCCGGCCGCGCGCGGCTTCAACTACGACGTCGTCGAGGGCAAACCGAAGGGCAATCAAATCGTCGCGCTCGCGCAGACGCTGCCGATGATGGCGAAGCACCGCATGGTGTTCGTGCGCGACCTCGGCCTGTTGCCCGCCGACGAGGCCGAGCCGCTGCTCGCGTACCTCGCCAAGCCGAATCCGTCGACGGTGCTGGTCGCCGTCACCAGCAAGCTCGACAAGCGGCTCAAGCTGTTCGCGCAGCTGTCGAAGAAGGGCTTCCTGCACGTGCTCGAGGCGCCGCGCCAAGCCGCCCCGTGGGTGCGCGAGGAAGCCAAAGCTCGAGGGGTGCGGATGGACAGCGCCGCGATGTCGCGGCTCATCGATACGGTCGGCAACGATCTGTCGCGGCTGTCGCTGGCGATCGAGCAGCTCGGCCTCTACGCGGGCGATCGCCCGGTCACCTCCGACGATGTCGACGAGCTGATCGCCGACACGCGCGAGCGCTCGGTGTTCGAGCTCACCGATGCGATCGGCGCCGCGGATCGCGGGCGTGCGCTCGCTGCAGTCGCGTCGCTGTGCGATCAGCGCGAGAGTGCCGTCGGTGTCGTCGTCATGCTCGCGCGTCACGTTCGCCAGCTGTCACTGCTCCACACGTGCCGCGCGCAAGGCGTGCCGCGCTCGGAATGGAACAGCCGGATCGGCGTGCCGCCGTTTGTCGTCGACAAGCTCGTGCAGCAAGCCAAGAGCTACACGCCCGCGGCGCTCGCCACCGCAACGCAGCGGCTCGCGAACGCCGACCGCGCGCTCAAGGGCGACATCACGCTCACGACACAGACGGCACAGTTCACCGGCCCGCAGCTCAAAGCATTGGGCCGCGAGCTCGCCGAGCGCGTGATCCTCGAGAAGATCGTCGTCGGTATCGTCCAGCTCGCGAGCTGATCGCGATCCTCGACCAACTCGTCCACGGATCGTCGAGCTCGCAGGCCCGACTACTTCTTGTGCAAGTGATCGACGTTCGTCGGGTCGTCGCGCTCGACCGATGGATCGACTTTGATCGTCGGCGAGCCGGGGTGGGCCGGCGGAACCGGCGGGCGGCCTGGTGGGGCAGGCGGCCGCATCGACTGCGGCAGCGCGATCGCCGGCTGGGTGTCTTCGCTCGACACGCCCATATCTTCGAACGGCTTGCGGTACTCCATCGGCAGCTTCGCGAACTGTTGGGCGAGCTGCGCGCGCGGCACGAACAGCTCTTCGCGGCGACCGCCGCCGACGTCGCGCTTGAGCACGAGCTCGCCGGAGACGCGGCTGCGTTCGCGAATCGTGCGTGCGAGCGGCGTCAGCTGCTGCAGCACTTCCATCGGCGCGACGCGCGGCTCGGGCAGCCGCGAAATCGGCTGGCCACCGAGCGTCAGCTCCGAGAGCGTGCGGTGATTGACGATGTCTTTGAGCGAGCGACTCGCGCCTTCGCCGAGCCGGCGAATGCCGTCGACGTCTTCGAAGTCGAGCGGGTTGGCGTCGGTTTCGGCGTCGCCCGACGGGCCGATCGACTGCCAGGTCGCGCCGTTGTCGGTGACCAAGAAGCGAAGACCCTGCGAGGCACGGTCCGGCTTCTCCTTGAGCGTGACGACGGTTTCGTTACCGGTCTTTTCGTACGCCACCATCACGTAGCGGCTGAGGTCGACCGGTGCGGGCTTGGCCTTACCGAGCAAGCCCTTCTTCATCATGTGGACGATCACCGTCTCGGCGAGGTCGCCGACCCGAATCGGGCTTCGCGCCTCGACCTGCAGGACGAACGACGCGGTCAGCCGCCCCGAGGTCATGACCGCATCCGCGCGCACGGTGGAGTCGCGGACGTCCCACGACATCGTCCACTTCGCGTTCGGTAGCGAGTGATGATCGAAGAACGGGCGCAACGCGTGCAGCACCGCGTCGGACGCCGTGCCAGCACCGGCTTCGGCTTCGAGTGCCTGGACCCGGCCCTCGACCTGCGTGCGGGCGAGCCGAATCGCGTCCTTGGCCGTGTTGACGATCTTCTGCGCGACCGTCTGCGTCTGCCCGCCTTTGCGGTCCGGGACCATATAAGGAGCGAGCGCGCCGTTGAGCGTCTTCTCGAGGTCGGCGAGCCGGCCAAGCTCGCGATCTGCTTCGCCTCGGCCCGCGCGCGCGCGTTCGCGGCGCCCGTCGAGCTCGGTCAGCGGCATGAAAGCGTTCGTGCACGCCTCGACCGCGGCGGTCAGCGTCTCGATGAAGTTTTCCTCGAGCGGAAAGGGCGTGCCGTCCCCGTAACGATACATGCCGTCCGGAGTATATCCGCACTTCCGAGGCCGCGCCGAGTTTCCTAGTAGTTTCCGAGCAGGCCCAGCTGCAGGACGACCGCATCAATCAGGCCGTTGCCGTTCAGGAACTGCTTATCGATGCCCGCCGGGTTGTCTTCGGGGCGGTCGGCGGCGATCGGCACGAGCCACATCAGGTCACCTTTGAGATTGAACTGCAGCTTATCGAAGAGGCCCCAGACCGGGTTCTCTTCGCCGACCGTGATGAGAGTCAGCTTCGCACCGGCGATCGCGCTGCGCACCGGCGACAGCTCGCGGTCGCCCGTGAAGTACTCGCCGGCAGTCGATTCGGTCTCGTAGAAGAACGCATCCTTGAAAAACTTGGCCGCGCTCTGCTGATACGCGCGCGCGCGGAATCGCACGAGCAGTGCGTTGCCGATGTATTGCGAGTACGCGAGCTCGAGGTCGCCGCCGATCACGCGCCACGTGTCGTCGTAGAACCGAGCGTTGACGTGCACCGCGGCCTTGAGCGCCGGCAGGAACTGATTGACGCGCGCCGTGATCGACCACCGCGCACGCGTGTCGGGGATATGCTCCTGCGGAGAGTTGCCGCCGATGCGCACGCGGCGATACGGGTTCGACTGGAAGCCTTCGAGGATCTGGCCGTAGAGCGCGAGCTGGAAGTTCATCGTCGGCGATACGTTCTGGGTCAGCGTCGCCTGCACGGTGTCGATCGAGACCGGGCGCCACACCGTCATGCCGGCGACGTCTTTGCCGAGGATGAGGCCGGTCTTCGCGCACTCGTCCATGCCGGTGAGCGCGCGACGCTCGAGTGGCATGAGCAGCGCTTGGTCCTTGTCGCACGTGATGTCGAAGTTGTGGTTGTACGCGAGGCCGACCGTCGTGTTGCGACCGGGCAGATCGATCGACGCGGCGCCGCCGACCTGACGCGTGATGTAGTCGCGCTCGGTGCCGACCGTACCGGAGAACACGATGCGCGAGCGCCTGCCTTGGAAGCCGAGAGCGAGCCGACCTTCGTGACGTAAGTCAGTGAACGTGGTCGCAGCGGTGGTCGCGTCGACCTGGAATGTCGTCGCGGTCGCGCCGCTCACCGCGTCGGCGGCGTAGCCGAGATCGAACGTGACGTGCCGCCCGATGTCGGTGCCGACCTCAGCCTGCGGATGCACCACGGTGAGGCCGCCTTGGCCGCCGTCGCGCTGCTCGGCGAATAGCGTCGTCGAGACCTCGGCGCGGTCTTCTGCGGACGCGACGCTCGTCGCCAGCAGCAGCAAGCATGTGAGCCTTAGTTGCAACCGCAACCTCCGCCGCCGGCACCTTTGCCGCCCGCGGCACCTTCGCGGTTGGTGAGCACGTGATCCTCTGCCGACGATTCCTGCGGATCGTTGTCGAACGTCATCACCTGATCGGCGAGGAACTGCTTCTCCGATGCGCGTACCGCGTTGCGGCCGCAACCCATCGCGAGCACACCAACGAGCACACCGAAGAGCACGAGCTTAGAAAAAGATCGCCAGTCCACCGGAGTACTCCTGGTAATTGGTTGATTCGTTCTGATCGAAGATCGACCAGTTGCGCGCGTCGATGCGCAGCGTGATTTGCTTCTTGAACGTGATCTCGAGGCCGCCGCCTGCACCGAGCGCCATCAGCGTGCCTTGCTGGCCGATGTAGTTGTCGATCTTCGGCACGATGTGCGCGGCGCCGAGGCCAACGCTCGCGTAGGGCCCGATCACCGCGCCGGGCGACAGCCGCAACAGGAAGGCGAGACCACCGAGGTAGAGGTTCGTCTCGGAGCGCGGCGACAGGCCCGCGAATGCTTCGAGCGCCCAGTATGGATCGATCAGCCACGATGGTCGCAGCACGAAGATGCCCTCGTTCGCGAGGATGCCCGCCGAGAACGACAGCCCGATGTCTGCGTAGGCGACCGGTGACGGGCCCAGGATCGCGCGGCGGATCGCGCGGCCCATCCGCGTGAGCGCGCCGGGTTCTTCCTCTTCGCCGACCTCGAACGGGAACACGAGGTCACCGAGGATCCAGCCCGAGGTTCCATCGTCGAGCTCGACCTTGAACCAGAAGTCGCGCGTGCCGCGCTCGAGCACTTGCAGCACCTGGTTGCGATCGACGACTGCAATCTCGCGATAGCTCGTGTTCGGTCCCGAGTGCACGCTCGCCTTCTGCGCGATCACGCGCAGGTACGCGTCGGCGTGGGCGGTTCCACACCACAGCAACGCGAGCATGATCACGAGGCGTTTCACTGGAACCACATCAGGAACTTCATCATCTCGGTCGACCCGTTCTGAACGAGGTCGCCGCCGCCATGCCCATCTTCGCCGGCAAGCGGTTTTGTGAGCAGCGGGCTCTGCCGCGGCTGGCCGCAGTTGAGGTACTGCAGTGCGACTCGGTAATTCGCCGCCGACGTCAGGTTCGCAGGCGTCAGGTCAAACGCCGCGCCGTGCGCCTTGTTGTGGCACATGCCATCGCGCCCGCAGCCGTTCGCCGCGTCGCCGAGCTTGAGGTAGTTGGGGACGATTTCGGTCTGGAAATACGCCATCCCGCCCGTCGGATTGCATAGGCCCACCGCCGGCGGCTCGTCTCCGAGATCGACCGTCGGACAGCCGCAAAGCAGCATCACGGAGCAGGCGATTCCCCAGTGCCTGATCATCCCTTTGCTGACGATAACCCGGAGCCGTGCGTACGTGCACGTAACCGGGCGTGAATGATAACCTCTCAAGCAGTGTCAGAGGGACCACCCCGTCCTCCCGGATCCGGTCGACCGCCAGCGGTCTCCGCGACGCCGTACAAGGGAATGGGCGTGGTGAAACCGAACGCGGCGAAGCCACCGCCGATCCCGGCCGCGGCGATCCGTCCGCGCAGCATGCTCCGGATCGATACCGAACCGGAACCGTCACGCACGCCGCGCAGCCCACTGGTCGGGCGAAGTGATGAACTGCACGCGCTCCGCGAAATTGTCGCACGCGCGATCGACTTTCAGGCGCCGCAACTGGTGTCTATCGTCGGTAACCAGGGCACCGGCAAGACGCGGCTGATCAACGAGCTGATCACGAACCTCCGCGAGCAGAGCTCGCCGTGTCGCGTGTTTCATGGCGCGGCCGAGCGTGACACGACCGGCAAATTCGTGCGGCTCGCCGCGATCTCGTCGCTGTTGCGCGCGCGGTTCGAGCTGACGCCGAACCCCGACGAGGCGAGCAAGCTGCGCTTCGCGCACGAGATCCGCACGGTGTTTTCGTCGGATCAGGTCAGCGAGATGCTGCACTTCCTCGGCGGCTTCGTCGGCCTCGATTTCGCGCCGACGCCGTTTTTGCGCGCGGTCACCGAGAACGCGAAGCAGCACGGCGAGCTCTCGCGCACCGCGCTGCGCCGGTTCATGGAGCTCGACGCCGGCACGGGTCCGATCGTGCTCGTGATCGACGATCTGCAGTGGGCCGACGACGACACGCTCACGCTGATCAACGATCTGGCGGTCGCGCTCGCCGGCTCGCCGGTCGTGTTGCTATGCGCGGCGCGGCCCGAAATGCTCGTGCGCTGTGCAGGGTGGGGCGAGGGCGCGGTCGATCACACGCGGATCGATCTGCGTAACCTCGAGCAAGACGACGCCGAGTCGATGTTCAAGAATCTGCTCGCGCGCTGCCGCGACATTCCCGACGACACCACGCAAGCCGCCGTCGAGATGACGGGCGGCAATCCCGCGTTCCTCGAGCAGCTCGTGCGGCTATTCATGGAGAACGGCGCGATCGATGCGTCGGGGCCCGTCTGGCGCTTAGACCCGGATCTCGCCGCCGAGACCGAGCTGCCGGTTTCGATCGAGGAAGCGATCGAAGCGCGCATCGCGGCGCTCGAAGGCGAAGAGCGCGACTTGCTCGAGAAGGCGGCGGTGTTCGGCAACGTGTTCTGGGTGTCCGCGGTGATCGCGCTGACCCGGCTCGAGAAGCCCGTGCAGGCCACGCCGACCGGACCGCTCGACATGGAGTGGGGCAACGGCGAAGACGTGCGCCGGCGGGTCAGTGACCTCATCTATATCCTCGGCGAGCGCGACTACCTGCTGCTGCTCGAGGCGGATGACTCGAGTATCCCGGGCGACGTCGAGGTCGTGTTCAAGCACAATCTCGAGCGCGAGCTGATCGTGCGCTCGATCGAGCCGAGCAAGCTCGCGCGCTACTACCTGTCGGCGGCGCAGTGGCTGGAGTCGAAGTTGTCGTCGTTGCGCGACGAGCAGCTCGAGTTCCTCGCGAACCTCTACGAGCGCGGTGGCGATCGGCGACGTGCGGCGCGCTGCTATCTGCAAGGCGGCGATCGCGCGCGTGCGCGCTACTCGCCCGACGAAGCGCGCAATCTGTACGAGAAGGGGCTCGCGATGCTCGGCGAGGCCGACGCGCCGGCGCGCCTCGATGCGCTTCACAACCTCGGCGACGTGCTCGAGCAAGCGGGTCGCGCCGACGACGCCGAGCAGTACTTCAACATCATGCTCCAGCTCGCCTGGCGCTACGACAACCTCAGCAAGGCGGGCGCGGCGTACAGCCGGCTCGCGCGCGCACATCGCCGGCTCGGCAAGTACGACTCCGCGATGGAGCATCTGCGCCGCGCGCAGGAGCTGTTCGAGCGCTCGCGTGACGATCGCGGCATCGCGTCGACGCTCGACGATATGGGCCGCGTGCACTGGCTGCGCGGCGGCTACTCGCAGGCGCTCGACTTTCACCGCCAGGCACTAACGATCCGGCGCGCGCTCGGCGACAGGCGGTCGATCGCGCTGTCGCTCGCGAACATTGGCCGCGTTCATCATGACAGCGGCAACTTCAAAGCGGCGATCGCGCAGTTCCGCGAGGCGTTGGATCTGCGCCGCGACATCGGCGACCTCGTCGGCATCGTGCAGTCACTCTGCGATCTGGGCGGCGTGCACGCCGAAGACGGCAACCACGAGCTCGCGCTCGAGCTGCTCGGCGAAGCGCGCGCGCTCGCGCAAGAGATCGGCGACAAGCTCGCGCTCGCCGACGTGCTGTCGCGTACCGGCGAAGTCAAAGGCGCGATGGGCCGCGGCGGCGAAGCGGTCAAGGATCTACAAGACGCGAAGGCCCTGGCGTCGAGCCTCGGCGATCGCGTCGCGCTCGCGATCACGCATCAGCGGCTCGCGCAGGTCCAGCTCCAGATGGGCAACCTCGAGGCGGCAGATGTCGAGGCGCACGCCGGCGTCGCGGTCAGCCAAGCGGTCGGCCTGCGCGTGCACATCGGCTCGGGTTACCGCGTGAAGGCGGAGGTCGCGGCGGCGCTCGGTCACACGCTGCAGGCCGAGGACGACTTCCGGCGCGCGATCGACATCCTCGCGGCGGTGAAGCACGAGGTCGAGCTCGCGCGCGCGTATCAAGGCCTCGCGACGATCAAGGAGCGCAGCGGCCAGCTGCCCGAAGCCAACAAGCTGCGCGGCCGCGCGACTGACATCTTCACCCGCTTGCGCGGGGCGGCGCAGACGGACTAACCGATGACGGGGCCGGAGGAGGCGATCGCCAGGCTGGCGAAGGCGGTGCCCGCCCACGTGCGAAAGGTGTGCGCGCAGCTCACCGCCGCGGGGTTTCAAGCCGTCACCGTCGGCGGCGCGGTGCGCGACGCGCTGCTCGATCGCACGCCGGGCGATTGGGACGTCGCGACGAGCGCGCGCCCCGAGCAGGTGATGCTGACGTTCCGCCACACGATCCCGACGGGTCTGCAGCACGGCACGGTCACGGTCGTGACGGGCAAGGGTAAGGAGTCGCACGTCGAGCTCACGACGTTTCGCGGCGAGGGCGCCTACAGCGACGCGCGCCGGCCCGATCACGTTGTGTTTGGCGTGC
>DATDCH010000489.1:0-16132 GCA_036524455.1 Kofleriaceae bacterium
GGTGATGAACGCGGAGAGGGCTGGAGAGTACGAATCGTCGGCGGTGATGACGATGCGGTTGCCGGCGGCGTCGACGCGCCAGGCGTGGATCGCTCGGTCGACGTTCGCGGGCGCGCGAGCGATCGCGGCTTCGAGCTGTCCGAGGGTCCAGCGAACGAGGAGCGGCTCGGCGCCAGCGCGGCGGACCTCGTCGGCGCGTGCGAGATCGGTGATGCCGACGACCAGCGCGCTGCCGTCGTCATTCATCCACGCGCCGCCGAAGCTGGCGCCGAGCTGATCGCGTAAGGCGGGGGTGAGCTCGGTGGCGATCGCCTCCGCGGCGAGGCGACGCTCGAGTGCCGGCCGAGGCTGACCGAGATCGCGCTCCAGCGCGACGAACACCTCGTCGGGCAGATCGGGACCACGAGCTTCCGGATCGGGTTCGTCGATCTGACATCCGATGGCGGTGCTGAACGACACGACGATTACTGCGCGAGCACTTCGACGCATAGTTGTATCCTCCCGTGCCGACTTTGTTCGACGTCCGTCTAAACTTCGATCGCGAATCAATCAAAGTTATGGGCAGAACACGACGCGGAACCCGGTATCCGCGGGGCACGCGTGCAGCCCTGCCTCGTCGTCGTACGAGTACGCGTACGCGGTGGGGCAGCGGGCGTGGACGCGCTTGACGTACTCGGTGTGCGTGACGCCGAGCGGATCGGTCGTCGACCGACATGCCTGGGGCGTCATGCAGCCGTTTGCGATCGTGCATTGCCCGGTCATCGGCGCGATCGGCGTCGGGCAGCACAGGTGCAGACCGGGATCTTGTGACTCGGGTCGACCCAGTCCGTAGGGCGCGGGGTAGTTCCACGCCTTGCACGGCGACATGCAGCCGACGTCTTGCATGCGCAGGTCGCGATCGGCGTACGCGGGATAGACCGTGCCTCCGAGATCCTCGGCGATCGGGCACGCGTCGAGCGTGAGCGTCGAGCAGTCCGATGCCGTGCAGCTGCCAACGCCGGCGCCGGCGCCGATCGGCGTGACGGCGAACGGCAGTGTGTAGCCGTCCACGAGGCTCAAGTTGTAGAACGTCGCGTCGCTCGAGGCGATCGCCGCGAACGTCGCCTCGAACTTCGAGTCGATCGGAGGCTGGCAGCCGGAGACGCCGCACGGAGCGCCGCCGCCCTCGCCGTTATCGCCGATCTCGCAGTTACGCGCATTCGCGTCACAGCCGAGCTTCGGCCAGAACCGAGCGGACGCGAGGCCGGCCGCGGGAATCGCGTAGTCGTGATAGTCGCCGGCATCGAGACGCACGTTCTGTGGGGCAGGGACGTTGTTCGAAAGCGCGATCCAGATCGGTTGCGTGCAAGCGCTGACGATGCGCAGGCGCGTCGTCTGCGGCGGCAGCGAGAGCGCGTCGATCGAACCGTCGTCGATCGATCCATCGCTGACCGGCGTGTCGGCGTCTTCTTGTACGACCGCCGCCCTGCCGCAGGCAGCCACCACCGCGCCGATCAGAATCACTTTATTCGTCGTCCGCACAAAGATACTCTCAATCTTGGCTCACCGAGCTGTCAATGATGATTGCTCACGGCATCACGAAACGGCGCTCACTATCCGGATCTATCCGGCGAGTCGACGAATCGCGTGATCTTCGCGCTTGCGTTCCGGGCGCCGACCGATCTAGTTTGTTCGTCGTCCGAACGAACTACGGAAACCCGACGGAGGATCGGATCGATGCGGATTTCAGCCCTGTGTGTGGTGGTTCTAGCCAACGCCGGTTGTGGCTCCGGGGAGTTTCCCGACGCCATCGATGCCGGCACTCAGACCGGCGGCGGCGACGGCGGCGGCGGCGCAGCACCAACTGTGCTGCCGTTTGCCGTCGATGACTGGTACGGCCCGTCTGGCTACATGGGCGACGGCGAGAACCCGGGCGCGATCATGGACGCGCAGTCGTGCTTGCCGTCGCGGCCGTCGACGTGGATCGGCAACTGTCACCGCTACACGTGGAAGCCGTCGGGCACCGCGTGGGCGGGCGTGTACTGGCAGTACCCCGACGGTAACTGGGGCGACATGCCCGGCCTCGAGGTTCCCGCCGGCGCGAAGCAGATCTCGTTCCAGGCGTGGGGCGAGAAGGGCGACGAGAAGGTCGACTTCATGGTCGGCATGATGGCCGTCGATGGCTTCCAGGTGACGCAGGCACAGATCGCGCTGACCACGAGCCCGATGCGCTACACGCTGGCGCTCGGAGGCGCGAGCTACATGCGCGTGGTCGGCGGCTTCGGGTGGGTTGCGAAGGACGCGACCGCACCGATCACGTTCGGCATCGACGATATTCGCTGGGAATGAAGAGCAGCCCCGTGTTGTCCACCGCCGCCACGTCGCTTCCGACCGCCGATGCCGCAGGCATGCGCACGCAGAACTCGACGCTCGTCCTGCGTCTGCTGTGGCGCGAGCGACAGATCTCGCGCGCCGATATCGCGCGCCACACCGGGCTCAGCCCGTCGACGGTGAGCGCGATCGTCGCCGAGCTCGAGCAGGCAGGTCTCGTGCGCGAGATCGGCGCCGGGACCTCGCGCGGTGGACGGCGTCCCGTCCTCGTCGGCTTCCGCGACGACGCGTATGCGCTGGTCGGTGTCGAGCTCGGCGCGACGCACGTCTCGGCCGTGCTCACCGATCTGCGCGGCAACGTGCGCGCGTTTCGGGACACGCACGTCGCCGTGCGCAACGATCCGAAGACAGCGCTGGCGACCGCGCGTGCACTGATCGACGCGTGCCTGACCAGCGAGCGCGTCTCGCGCAAGCGCGTCGTCGGCATCGGCGTCGCGGTGCCGAGCCCCGTCCACCCCGACCGGCCGGGCAAGCTGTCGTCGCTGGTCTTGCCCGCGTGGGTGGACTTCGACGTGCAGGAGACGCTCGCCAAGGCGTTCGACGTGCCCGTGTTCGTCGACAACGACGCCAACCTCGGCGCGCTGGCGGAGCGGTTCTGGGGTGCGGGCGCCGGCGGCGAGGACCTCGCGTTCATCAAGGTCGCGACCGGTATCGGCTCGGGCCACATCATCAGGGGCGCGCTCTATCGCGGCTCGGGCGGAACCGCGGGCGAGATCGGCCACATCGCGATCGATCCGAACGGGCCACCGTGCGTGTGCGGATCGCGCGGCTGCCTCGCAACGCTGATCGGCTCCGAGGCGTTGCTCGCACGCGCGCGCGCGCGGTGGGGCAAGAAGAAGAAGAACCCGACGGTGGCGGACATCGTGAGCGGAGCGCGCGCCGGCGATCCGATCGCGCGCGAGCTCGTCGACGAGGTCGGCCACTCGCTCGGCACCGTCGTCGCCGGTCTGCTCAATCTATTGAACCCGGCGATCGTCGTGCTCGGCGGCGAGATCACCGGCGTCGGCGATCTGCTGCTCGATCCGCTGCGCGCATCGATCCGCGCGCGCGCGTTGTCGACGTCCGTGGCCGAGACACAGATCGTCGCCAGCCGCCTCGGTGCGCGCTCGATCGCGGTCGGTGCCGCAACGATGGTGCTCGACGCGGCGCTCGCGGATCGCGGCCTGTTCCCCGCAGGAGACTCTGGATGAAACACGCAGCGTCGACCACGTGTCTCCTCGTGCTTGCGGCCTGCCCGCCGGGAACGCCACCCGCGGACAAGCCGTCCCCGCCCGCCGATGCACCGGCGCCAATGGTGGACGCGACGCCGAGCGACGTGCTCGGACCACCCTGGCAACTGATCTGGCGCGACGAATTCGACGGCGCCGAGAACACGCGCCCCGATCCGACGAAGTGGCGCCACGATGTCGGCGGCGACGGTTGGGGCAACGCGCAGCTCGAGTTCGACACCGATCGCGTCGAGAACGCGTCGCTCGATGGTCAGGGTCGCCTGCGCATCGTCGCGCGCCGCGAGTCCTACGGCGGACGCAACTACACGTCCGCGCGCATCAACACGGCAGGCAAGCTCGGCCGCGCGTACGGTCGCTTCGAGGCACGCATCAAGCTGCCGCGCGGTCAGGGCATCTGGCCGGCGTTCTGGGCGCTCGGCGCAAACCTCGGCAACGTCGGGTGGCCGGGCTGCGGCGAGATCGACATCATGGAGCATCGCGGCCAGCAGGTGCGCCACCTGCGCGGCTCACTACACGGCCCGGGCTACTCGGGCGGCGGCAACGTCGGCAAGGAGATCGACACCGGCGTCGATCTGTCGCAGGCGTTTCACACGTTCGCGATCGAGTGGGACCCCGGCCGCGTGATCTTCAAGCTCGACGAGGACGCGTATTTCACGGCGACGCCCGCCGACCTGCCGCAAGGCACGACGTGGGTCTACGACCACCCGTTTTTCATCATCCTCAACGTCGCCGTCGGTGGGACGTACGTCGGCAACCCCGACGGCACGACGACGTTCCCGCAGACGATGCTCGTCGATCACGTGCGCGTCTACGAGAGGATGCAGTGACGAATCGGGGCGCGTCGATGATCGCCGCCGCGGTGCTCGCGGCCTGTGGTGATCATCGCGCGCCCCAAGTTGTTGGCCACGGCGTGCCGCTGTCGATCTCGATCGAGCAGCAGAGCATCTGGGTCCGCAACTTCAATCCCCTGTTGCCGCCGGGGCGCAGCCGCTGGCCGACGCGCAGCGGCGTCTACGAGCCACTCGAGATCTACAACCCGATGACCGCGCAGTACACGCCGTGGCTCGCGACGGGCCATACGTGGTCGCCGGATCTGCTGCGGCTTTCGTTCGCGCTGCGCCCCGGTGTTCGCTGGTCGGATGGAGCGCCGTTCTCTGCCGACGACGTCGTCTACACGTTCGAGCTGCTCCGCAAGCATGCCGCGCTCGACCTCGGCTACGTCTGGGGCTTCATCGAGAGCGTGCGCGCGCTCGATCCGCTGACCGTCGAGGTGACGTTTCAGCGACCGTACATCCCCGGCCTCGCGGATCTCGCGCACCAGCCGATCGTGCCGCGTCACATCTGGCGAGACGTCGCGGACCCGCTGATATTTGCGAACCCGACGCCCGTCGGTACCGGGCCGTTCACCGAGGTGGTCGGGTTTAGCGACCAGGTCTACGAGCTCGGCCGCAATCCTCATTACTGGCAGGCGGGCCGGCCGAAGGTCAGCTCGATCCGCTTCCTCGCGTATCCGTCGAACGATCAGGCAAACCTCGCGCTCGTCGAGGGCGAGGTCGACTGGGCCGGCAACTTCGTTCCCGCCGTCGACCGCACGTTCGTGGCGCGCGATCGCGAGCACCACCACGCGTGGTCGCCGCTGGTCGGCAACATGGTGCTGCTGTACGCGAACACGAAGCGGCCGCCGCTTGACGACGCGCGCGTGCGCAAGGCGCTGTCGATGGCGATCGATCGCGAGCGGCTCGTCGACGTCGCGATGTACGGCATGACCCGCCCCGCCGACGCGACCGGGCTCACCGACGGCTACGCGGCGTGGCGCGACGAAGCAGCCGGCCGCGCAACGTGGATGGCGCACGATCCAGACGCGGCAGTGCGTTTGCTCGACGAGGCCGGCGCGCGCCGGCTGTCGTTCGACATCGAGGTCGTCAGCGGCTGGTCCGACTGGGTGCGCGCCGCGCAGCTCGTCGCGCGCGACCTGCAGGCGATCGGCATCGACGCCAACGTGCGCGCCTACGACTCCGGTGCGTGGATGAGCCGGTTGCAAGACGGCAGCTTCTCGCTGTCGATCGGCTACTCGCTCGACGGACCGACGCCGTTCTCGTTCTACCGCTGGATGATGGCCGGCAAGACCGTGCAGCCGATCGGCAGGCTCGCGCCTGGCAACTGGCACCGCTTCGGCGACCCGAGTGCAGATGCGCTGCTGGGCGCGTTCGAGCGTGCGGCGACGACCGACGAGCAGCACGCGATCGGCGTGCAGCTGCAGCGTCGCTTCGCCGACATCACGCCGGCGATCCCGTTGTTCGCGAATCCGCTGTGGGGCGAGTTCTCGACGGCGCGCTTCGTCGGCTTCCCAGCTGCCGACCACCCGTTCGCGCGACTGTCGCCGCACGCCGAGCCCGACGCGCTGCTCGTGTTGACCGCGGTGGAGCCACGAGGAGACGACGAGTGACGCGCGTGATCCTGGCTCGGCTTGGCTTCTATGCCATCGCCGCGTGGGCCGCGCTCACGCTCAACTTCTTCGTGCCGCGCATGATGCCAGGCGATCCGGCGACGGTGATGGCCGGTCGCATGTCGGCGTCCGCGTCGCCCGAAGCAATCGCCGCCGTGCGCGAGGCATTCGGCGACACCGACGCGCCGCTGATCGTGCAGTACGTCGCGTATCTCGGTGATGTCGTTCGCGGCGATCTCGGCCGCTCGACGTCGCAGTATCCGGCACCCGTCACGGACGTGATCGCGACCGGCCTGGTGTGGACGCTCGGCCTCGGCGGCGTGGCGCTGATCATCAGCTTCGTGCTCGGCACGACGCTCGGCGTGCTCGCAGCGTGGCGCCGCTCGGGCTGGCTCGATGCCGTGCTGCCGCCGGTGCTCGCGCTGTCCGGCGCGTTTCCCTACTTCTGGCTCGCAATGCTCGCGCTCCATCTGTTCGGGTTCACGCTCGGCTGGGCGCCGCTGCGCCACGCATACTGCGACCACCTCCAGCCGGCGCTGAGCCTGGCGTTCGTCGTCGACGTGGTGCAGCACGCGATCCTGCCGGCGCTGACGATCATCGTCGCGACCGTTGGCGGCTGGCTGCTGTCGATGCGCAACGCGATGATCGGCGTGCTCGGCACCGAGCAGATCACGTTCGCGCGCGCGAAGGGGCTGTCGTCTCGCCGCATTGTATGGGCGTATGCCGCGCGCAACGCGATCCTGCCGAGCTTGACCTCGTTCGGCATGGCGCTCGGGTTCGTGCTCGGCGGATCGCTGCTGACCGAGATCGTGTTCTCGTATCCGGGCACCGGTTACTTACTGATCCAGGCGGTCCGCACGCAGGACTACCCGCTGATGCAGGGCCTGTTCCTCGCGATCACGCTCGCGGTGCTCACCGCCAACTTCCTCGTCGATCTGGTGACGCTCGCACTCGATCCAAGGACGCGCCACCATGCGTAGCGCGAAGGCGATCACCGGTCTCGCCGTCCTCGCGGCGTTCGCGTTGCTCGCGCTCCTCGGCCCGTGGCTGTTCGCCGACGCCGCCGAACCGATCGGCCGTCCGCTGCAGGCGCCGTCGTGGTCGCACTGGCTCGGCACCACCGGTCAGGGACAAGACGTGCTCGCGCTGACCGTCGCCGGCACGCGCGTCACGCTGATCGTCGCGTTCACCGTCGGCGTGCTCGTCACGGTGCTCGGCGCCCTCGTCGGCGTGACCGCGGGATACCTCGGCGGCAAGGTCGACCGCGCGCTGTCGCTCGCGACGAACGTGTTCCTCGTCATCCCGGGCTTGCCGCTGGCGATCGTACTCGCAGCGTATCTGCGCCCGGGCCCGTCGAGTCTTGTCGCCGTGCTTGCACTCTCCGGGTGGGCGTGGCACGCACGCGTGTTTCGCGCGCAGGCACTGACGCTGCGCCGCCGCGACTACGTGTCGGCCGCCCGCATCGCGGGGGAGAGCCATGCACGCGTGATCGTGGGCGAGCTCCTGCCGAATATGACCTCGCTGCTCGCGGCCGCGTTCATCGGCGCGACGACCTATGCACTCGGCGCGATGGTCGGACTCGAGTTCCTTGGCCTCGGTGACGTCGGTGCGGTCACGTGGGGCAGCAATCTCTATTGGGCCGCGAACGACGCCGCGCTGCTCACCGGCTCGTGGTGGGTGTTCGTGCCGACCGGGCTCTCGATCGCGCTGGTCGGCTTCGCGCTGATGCTGCTCAACGTCGCGCTCGACGAGACGACGAATCCGCGCCTGCGCCGCCCGAGCGCAGCGCATCTGGCACCGATCCCCACAGCGACACCCGCGATCGACATGCCGGCGTCTCTGTTGTCGGTGCGCGATCTGAGCGTGGCGTTCGGCACCACGCGCGCGGTCGACCGCGTCTCGTTCGAGCTCGTGCCTGGTGAGGTGCTCGGCATTGCGGGCGAGTCGGGCAGCGGGAAGTCGACGATCGGTTACGCGTTGTTGCGACTGCTCGATCCTTCGGCTGCCCAGATCTCCGGTCACATCCAGTTCGACGGTGACGACGTCCTCGCGATGGACGCGCGAGCGCTGCGCGCATACCGCTGGGACGAGGTCTCGATGGTGTTTCAGGGCGCGCTCGACGTGCTCAACCCGGTGCTGACGGCCGGCGATCAGATCGTCGACGTGCTTCGCGCTCGCGCCGGCCTCGATGCCGCAGCCGCGCGCGCCCGCGCGATCGAGCTGCTCGAGCGCGTCGGCCTCGACGAGCATCATCTCGACGCATATCCGGTGGCGCTCTCGGGCGGCATGCGCCAGCGCGTGGTGATCGCGATCGCGCTCGCGCTATCGCCGAGGTTGCTGATCCTCGACGAGCCAACCACGGCGCTAGACGTGATCGTGCAACGCGAGATCCTGATCCACATCGAGCATCTGCGCCGCGAGCTCGGGCTGACGATCGTGTTCATCAGCCACGACATGCCGCTACTGCTGTCGTTCGCCGATCGCGTCGCGGTGATGCGCGACGGCCGCGTGCTGGAGATCGATACGCCTGCGGCGCTGCGAGCCGGCGCTGCACAGCCGTACACGCGCGCGCTGCTCGCCGCGTTCCCGAGCCTCGAGCCCAAGGAGCGTCCGCAGCGCGAGCCGATCGCGCGTGCCCCGGTGCTCGAGGTGCATGGTCTGACTCGCCGCTTCGCTCGCAGCACGGCGCCCGCGCTCGACGACGTCTCGTTTGACGTCCACGCAGGCGAGGTGGTCGCGATCGTCGGCGCGTCGGGCAGCGGCAAGAGCACGCTCGCACGCATCCTCACCGGGCTCGAGCACGCCGACCGCGGCAGCTTCTCGATCGCCGGTGACGTGCAGATGGTGTTTCAGGATCCGTTTGCATCGCTGAACCCGGCGCGCCGCGTCTATCACCACCTCGCGCGACCGTTGATCCTGCGCGGCGTCACCGACGTCGACACGCGGGTGACCGAGCTGCTCGCCTCGGTCGGCCTCGCGCCGGCGATCGCACGCCGGTTCCCGCACGAGCTGTCGGGCGGCCAGCGCCAGCGTGTCGCGCTCGCCCGCGCGCTCGCCGCCGATCCGCGCCTGCTCGTCGCCGACGAGCCGACGTCGATGCTCGATGCGTCGCTGCGAGCCGAGCTGCTCGCGCTGTTGCTCCGCCTCGCCCGCGAGCGCGGTCTCGGTGTCATCTTCATCACCCACGATCTGCGGAGCGCGGCGGCCATCGCCGACCGCGTCGTCGTGCTGAGTCGCGGCCGCATCGTCGAGGAGGGGCCGATCGCGGCCACCTTGCGCGCGCCCGCGCACGCCTACACCCGCGAGCTGCTCGCCGCGGCTCGCCTGCCGGAGCTTCATGAAACGGTTTCCTGACAACTTTGTCTGGGGTGCTGCCACCTCGGCCTATCAGATCGAGGGCGCGGTCCGTGAGGACGGTCGCGGCGAGTCGATCTGGGATCGGTTCACCGCCGAGCCCGGCCGCATCAGCGACGGTTCCGACGCCAGCGTCGCCTGCGATCACTACCGCCGCGTCGACGAGGACCTCGACATCCTGGAGTGGCTCGGCGTGCGCGCGTACCGGTTCTCGATCGCGTGGCCGCGCGTGCTGCCGAGCGGGCGCGGGGCCGTGAACGACGCGGGGCTCGACTTCTACGATCGCCTCGTCGACAGCCTGCTCGCGCGCGGCATCGAGCCGTTCGTCACGCTCAATCACTGGGATCTGCCGACCGCGCTGCACGACGCGGGGAGCTGGCCGTCGCGCGACACCGCTTTTGCGTTCGTCAGCTACGCAGAGGTCGTGATGCGCCGCCTCGGCGATCGCGTCCGCCGCGTGTGCACTCACAACGAGCCGTGGTGCATCAGCACGCTCGGCTTCGGCAACGGCGAGCACGCGCCGGGCGAGAAGTCGTGGCCGCGCGCGCTCGCCGCAGCTCATCACCTGCTGCTCTCGCACGGCCTCGCCGTCGAGGCGATCCGCGCCGTTGCGCCTGCCGCGCAGGTCGGCATTGTTCTCAATCTGGTTCCTACCGAGCCCGCCTCCTCGAGCGAAGTCGACCGCGACGCCGCGCGCGCCTTCGACGGCAGCTTCAACCGCTGGTTCCTCGATCCGCTCTACGGCCGTGGCTACCCGCTCGACGTGATCGCCGATCACGTGCGCGCGGGTCACGTGCCTGGTGACGAGCTGCCGTTCGTGCTCGACGGCGACCTGCGCGCGATCGCAACGCGCACCGATTACCTCGGCATCAACTACTACTCGCGCGCGGTGATGCGCTCGACGGCGGTGCCCGAGTACGACAACCTGCCGCCGTCGGTGATCGCCGCCGGCGAGAAGACCGATATGGGCTGGGAGGTCGCGCCCGGCGGCCTCCACGCGATCCTGCGCCGCGTTCACTCCGACTACGCGCCGCCGCGCATCTACATCACCGAGAACGGCGCCGCGTACGGCACCGCGCCCGACGCGAGCGGCCGCGTACGCGACGTCTCGCGCCAGAAGTACCTGTGGACCCACTTCGCGGCCGCGCACCGGGCGATCGCCGAGGGCATCCCGCTCGCCGGCTACTTCTTGTGGTCGCTGCTCGACAACTTCGAGTGGGCCGAGGGCTACACCAAGCGCTTCGGGCTGTTCTGGGTAGACTACGCAACCCAGGCGCGCCTGGCGAAGGACTCGGCGCACCTGTGCCGCCGCATCATTCGCGACAACGCGATCACCGAGCTCGAACACGACCTCGCGGCCGTGAACGGAATCGAGCACGACCTCGCGGCGGTGACCGCATGAGACTCGCGATCATCCTCCTCGCGCTTGCCGCGGCCGCGAGCAGCGCGCACGCCACCGAGGCGCACGTCGTCGCCGACGAGCGCGGCTACAAGCTACAGGTCGACGGCAAGGACCTCTTGGTCCGCGGCATGAACTGGGGTTATTCGCCGATCGGCACCAACTACACCTACTCGCTGTGGGCGCAGCCCGACGAGCTCATCGAGCGCGCGCTGCGTCGCGACATGGAGCTGCTCCGTGCGATGGGCATCAACATGATCCGGCAGGGACCGGACATCCCGCCGCGCTGGGTGACGTGGATCCACGCCAACTACGGCATCTACACGATGATCAACCACACGATGGGCCGCTACGGCGCGACGATCGACGGCGTCTGGATCGCGCAGATCGACTACGCCAACGGCAGCCAGCGCGCGGCGCTCGTCGCGGACATCGTCGCCACCGTCGACAAGTACCGCAACACCACCGGCGTCGCGCTGTGGTTGCTCGGCAACGAGAACAACTACGGCCTGGCGTGGACGAGCTTCGAAGCCGAGGCGCTACCGACGAAGGAGCAGCAGGACAACGCGCGCGCGATACCGCTCTACACGCTCTACGGCGAGGCGATCGCGGCGATCAAGCAGCGCGACCACAAGCACCCGGTCGCGATCGCGAACGGCGACCTCCAGTACGTCGACCTGATCGCGAAGCACTGTAAGAACCTCGACATCCTCGGCTCGAATGTCTACCGCGGCCGCTCCGCGCGCGACTTCTTCCAAGTCGTCAAGGACAAGCTCGGCGTGCCGGCGATGTTCACCGAGTTCGGCGCCGACGCCTACGACGCCAAGCAAGATCGCGAGAACGCGACCGCGCAGGCCGAGTACCTGCGCGCGCAGTGGCAAGAGATCTACGAGCAGAGCTGGGGCAAGGACGGCGTCGGCAACGCGATCGGCGGCTTCATCTTCCAGTGGACCGACGGCTGGTGGAAGCACGGCCAGGAGATCAACCTCGACGTCCACGACACGACCGCGTCGTGGCCCAACGATGCGTACAAGCACGATCACGTGTCGGGCGAGAACAACATGAACGAGGAGTGGTTCGGGATCGCGGCGATCGTCGATCAGGATTTCGACGGCTTCTATGAGGTGCAGCCGCGCGTCGCGTACTACATGTTGCGTGCCGCGTTTCGGCTCGATCCGTACGCCGAGACGACGACGACCGAGGAGATCCGCTCGCACTTCAGCACGCTCGACGCCGACGACTTCGCGGCGAGCTACGAAGGCCGCCACGCGCGCGCCGAGACCGAGCGCCTGTCGCGCGTCCGCGTGTCGGGCCTGCGCATGCGCCTCGAGTCCAACGTCACCGAAGCAAGCCCGCAGAGCGATCGCTATAGCGATCCGCGCTTCGATCACACCGAGTCGCTGTTCGTCGATGTCACCGTGCAGCCGACGCGCAAGATCACCGCGAAGGCGACGGTCAACCTCGTCGGCAACGCGGCACAGAACCGGCTCGACCCGCTGTACTGGGAGAACCGCACGCCGCGTGTCACCGACCCGATGATGGCGCCGGCGGATCCCGCTGCGCCGCCGATGGACCTGTCGAGCGATCACATCTCTCTCTACGGCGCCGAGCTCAAAGCAGACCTGCGGGGCGTCGGCGTCGAGGCGTTCTACCGCGTCGGTCACGGCCACTGGGGCTACGAGGGCGACCTCTTCGGCGTCTACCGCGAGGCGCACTACGGCACGGCGATAGACATCTATCACGCGAACGCGCCGCTCGGCGCCGTGCTCTCCGGCAAGGGCGCGCTCGGCGATCTCAAGGTCGCGATCGGTCCCGAGCTCTACTGGGGTGCGAACCCGTCGGCGATCGGCAAGTGGAGCCACGCGTTCGGCACGCTCACGCTGACCGCGATGCACCAGGAGGATCTCGCCGAACGCACCGGCGCCGCTACGTCGAGCGCAGGCTTCGAGCCGCTCACGCGCCGCTCGACGCTGCAAGCCAAGCTGAAGCGCGGCGCTGCCACGTTCGACGTCGGCGGCATCTTCGCGGCATCCCAGCGCATCCGTCGCGAGTACACGTTTACGTTGCCGTCTGCAGGCGCCGGCTATCGCGACAGCGGCTACGACATCTACACCGGCCGCATCGCGTGGGCCGACACGCTCGGTACGCGCGCACGCTTCGCGTTCGATGGCGGCTTTGCGCGCTGGTACGTCGAGGGCAACTACCGCGGCCTCGTCGCCGATGCCGGCGCCGATCAGACGATCACGTTCACCGGCTGGTCGATGAAGTCGTCGGGCCGCGGCAACCAGATGAGCGGCCTCGGCGGCGCACTGCTGACGTTCGGCTCGTTCCAGGTCGCGCCCAATCTGCTCTACCAGCGCCCGATCGTCGGTCCGACGCCGGCGATCCCCGACCAGTTCGATCCGGCGACCGGCATGTATTACGCGGGCGTGGCGCCGCGCAACGCGCTCGCCGATCCGTTCGTCGTCCTCGACAACCGCGCGACGGTCGGCGGCGAGCTGCTGTTCGTCTGGGATCCGACGCCCGCCACCTGGTACTGGAACTGGGACCGCGGTCGCCGCGAGGACGCCGGCTTTGCCGCGCACCTCGATCTCGTCTATCGCGACCAGCCGACCTCGCGCGACGCGACTCTGGTCATCCTCGCCGACGGCAGCCAGGTACCGAGCGCGGCCGCCCCGCCGGCGCACGACGTGTGGAACGCGACGTTCGGGTGGTTCACCGCGGCCGCGCTGCCGATGCGCCTGTCGGGCACGCTCTACGTCGGCCAGGATCAGGCCAACGCTGGCGATCCGCGGCTGGTCACGCGCTACGGTGGCTCGCTTCACCTGGTGCGCTCCGGGCTCTCCGCCAGCACGACCGTCAAGCTGCACGACTGGGGCCCGTACGACTATCACCGCGACTTCAACCTGACCTACCCGTTCCAGTGGTACGGCGACGCGTCCTACGGCTTGCCGCGCAGCACATTCGGCGTCGCCGACGCGCGCCTCGGTCTGCGCGGACAGGTTCGCACCCTCGATGGCTTCTCCGAGGGCTACGTCATGGATCCCGCTCGCCCGCGCACGCTCGGCACCGAGGCCGAGGTGCTGTCATACATCGAGGTCCGCCTATGATCCGATCGGCGCTCTTGCTCCTCGCGCTCGCGGCCTGCGCCACCGACGGTGTGCCGTGGAGCGGCGAATCGCTTCCATCCGCGCTCGTTCTTCATGCGCCGAATGAAGGCGTCCATCCCGATCGCTCGGTGCTCGACGATCCTGCCAATCCATTCGGCCTGGGCAAGCTCACCGACGCGACCATCTGGCAGCTGCAGAGCAACGCTGGTGCGGTCGCCGCGTTCTACGCGTGGGCGACCGCGAACGCGCGCGGCGCTTCCGGCGAGCGCCAGTACTACACCGCGCTCGACGTGAAGACGATCTACGAGCGCGGCTTGGCGGCCGACGGCGAGATGCCGGCCATCCGCGACGTCGCGATCGGCGGCTTCCAGGCGGTGCTCACATATTTCCCCGACGCCGTGACCTACGACGCGAGCGGCACGATCGCCTACGAGCTCGCGACGCCGTCGGTGCTCGCGATCCTCGATCTGGGCGGCACCGTCGACGGCTGGATCCTGGTGATGACGCCCGACGGTCGTACCGTCGCCGTCCCGCGTTGATGGGTGCCGAGCGGAAGCGAGCCGCAAACCATTCGTCGCGTCGGTCTACTCAGGGACGGTCTTCCAGTCCTGCTCGGTGGTGCCAAATTCGAACTCGGCTTGACCCTTCGCATCGTCGAGGGTTTGGTGCCACGTGTCGGTGATCGGGTCGCCGTTCGCGTCGAGATAGAGCAACAGGTATGCGTCCCCGTCGGGCTCGATCTGAACCCACGCCGGCGCCGGTAGCGCGCCCTCGTCGACCACGTGGTCGCCTTCGATACGGCCTCGCGCGTGTCGCGTGTGTCCTAGCACCTTAACGACCTTCGCCTTGAGCTTCACGTCGACCTCAGTTTCCAATCAGTGGGACGTGCCGATTCTCGATGACTTTGCCCGCGCTGTTAAGCGCTAGAAGCGGCCGCCGATCGCCAGGCCCGACTCGCGTCCGATGATTGGCGCAACCGAGAACGACGCGCCCTCCTCGAGACGTTCGTTGTGGCGCCGTGCGGCGCCGGGCGCGCTTCCGATCTCCCAGATCGTGGCGCCGATGTACGTGACACCGCCGCCCGCTGCCAGCAACCCGAATAGCGTCGTGCCGGCGGCGTTGTCAGACAATGCGAACGCGAATGCCGGCACGATGCTGACTGCGAAGGTCGCGCCGCCGATCAAGCGCCACTTGAGTCCCGGATTCCAAGCTTGCCCTGCATAGATGTGGCCGCTCGTCGGACCGACGAGCGATAGAACCGTCCCGGTGAGCACGACACTCACGCGCAACGCGTCACTCTTCCCGGGCTCGTCGTAGTGCGGCGCGATGTCCTGGGCCATCAGGTTCAGCCCGATGCCGGCGGCGGTAAGGCCGAGTGAAAGCGCACCGGCCACGAACGGAGACTTCGGGGAGCCACGGTACACCTCTGGTGGAGGAGGTTCCTTCCGCATCGCCGCGACGAGTGATGGCGCCATCTCCGGTGGCGCTGGTTCGATCGACTGCGGCGACACGAGTAAGGGCTCGTCTGGCTGTCCAGGCTCCGGCTCTGTTGGCGTTGGTTGCAGCGAGGGCAGCGGTTCGCCCGGTTGTCCGAACGCCTGTGCTGCGGTCGCGACGATCAGTGCTACCGCAACGAGTCCATACCTCATCGGTCCATCGTAAGCTGGCAGCGCAAGACGGGCGCGCGATCACGCGACCTTCACGCGAGCTTCACGCGAGCAAACGCCGCCGCGCGCCGCACATTCCCTCAGTGTAGCCGGGCGAGCGCTTTGCGCGCCTCGTCGACTTCGGGCATCGTGCGATCGGCTTGGCCCCAGTGAGCGAGAAACGTCTCGTATTCTTTGCGGGCGTCCGCCGGAAGCTGCATGCGTTCGAGAACGCGCGCGAGCTGGAAGTGAGCGAGTATGGCGTGGGTTTCCGAGGGCTGGAAGCCCGTATCAATCGCGGTGCGCAGCGCAGCGGCTCGCACGAATGCATCGCGCGCGAGCGCGAGCGCTCCTTCTTGCGCCGCGCACACGCCGAGCTGATAGAGACCGTGCTGACTGGCCTCGTCGACGGAGATGCCATCGCGCACGACGTCGGCGCACGGCACGCAGCCGGCGGCAGCGGCCGCACGTCGCATTTGTATCCGCGCCAGGCGTACTGCCGGACCTTGCGGAAGCTCCGCGAGCAGCGTCTCGGGATCGGGACAGCCGCCCTTCGCGACGTTCAGCAAGCGTCGGTC
>DATDCH010000490.1:0-5416 GCA_036524455.1 Kofleriaceae bacterium
CTCGAGCAGATCGAGCTCGGGTTGCAAGTAGCCCTGCCCGCGCGCCGGCGCGAACGGCACGACGCGGCGCTTGCCCCAGTGCATGCCGTCGGCGATGAAGAACGCCTGCTTGTCGGCGCTGCCGTTGAACAGCTCGGAGCGCACGCGCAAGAACCGCTCGCAGCCGACGAGCGCGTAGTGCGTGACCACTTTGACATCGGGTCTACCGTCGAGCGTGCCGCGCACGGTCACGCTGACGTGGGTATCGTGCGTCGCGACGTCGAGCGTGTGATACGCGAACGCGTCGTCGGGCAGGATGCCCGCGATCTGATACGTCAGCGTGACGTCGTCGATGTCGCCGCTCGTGCCGAAGTCGATCAGGTTGCCGCCGGTCGGCGCGAGATCGGTCGGCGCATCGAGCGCGGAGAACACCGCGGTGATCCGACCGTTCGAGATCAGGATGTCGTTCGCGCCGCCGTTGCCGTAGCGCAGTCGCAGCCGGGGCGGCGCATCGCCGAGCCGTCCGGCGTACCTCTCGGTTTCGGTACAGCCTTGCGCGGGCGCGAAGCACGGCAGCGGGCATTCACCGTCGATACAGCTCGCGTCGCGACAACCCGCGAGCAGCACGGCAACGAGCGCGATTCGCCCCGTAACCCCCATCACTGCGAAGGTATCAGAAGCCTTGCACGGGGCAGCTGTCGGGGCATACCGTCCGCGCATGGCTGCACGCATCCCCCGTCGATCGTTTGCGACTCCGTTCGTGGTCACGCTCGCGGGCACGGCTGCGTGTTACGTGCAGTCGGCGCCGCCGCAGGGTCCACCACCGTCGCAGCCGCCACCGACGCAGACCGCACAGCCGAACCCGGACCAGCCGCCACCGCCGGTGATGGTGAATCCGCCGCCGCCCACCACGCAGCCGACGAACCCGCAGCATCCCGGCCATCCGCCGACCAAGCAGCCGCCGGTCGTCGCGACGAATCCGCCGACCACGACGCAAGGTCCGGCAACCCCGGCAACCCCGTCGTCGCCGCCGGCGCAGGCGAAAGAGACGAAGTGGACCGTCTACAAGGCGCAGAACGGCACGGGTTGCATGGCCGCGATCAAGGTCCAGTGCGTGCCGAAGGCGACGTGCAATCCGCCGCCGCCATTCAAGTACGCGTGCCCCGACAACGTGTCGCTCGAGAAGCCGATCACCATCGCGACGTATGACGGCACGAGCTGCTTTGTCGAGTTCGAAGCGCCGAAGTGCCCGCCGAACACGGCGTGCAATCCGCCGCGGCCGCGCCCGGTCGCGTGCCCGACGCGATGACGACCGAGCGCGTTCGTCAGGAATGGCGCGCGCGCATCGCCGCTGAATACACGTCTGCCGCGATCACCCAGCAGCTCGTGCTGTGGCTGATCCAGGCCGGCGCGCCACCCGATCTGATCGAGGCCGGGCTCGCGATCGTCGCCGACGAGCTCGTGCATTCGCGAATGAGCCACGAGGTCTACACCGAGGCGGGCGGCACCGAGCCGCCGGCGATCGATCGTACGCAGCTCGGCATCGCGCGCACCCACGACGTGCTCGAGCTCGACATCCTGCGCGCAGCGGTGCGGGTGTTCTGCCTCGGTGAAACCGTCGCGGTCCCGCTGTTTCGCCACCTGCGCGAGCACTGCACCGAGGCCGCGCCGCGCGCCGCGCTCGATCGCATCCTGCGCGACGAGGTTCGCCACCGTGACTTCGGCTGGGATTTGCTCGACTGGCTGTGCGCGACGCCGCTCGGTGATCAGGTGCCCGCGCTCGTTGCCGCCCAACTGCCGGCGATGTTCACCGAGCTCGAGCAAAGCTATGGCACCGGCAATCCAACGGTCGCGAGCGACGATGGCGACATGACCGACGCGGAACGTGCGTGGGGTCTCGCTCCACCGCGCGAATACGCAGAGATCCTGGCGCAAACTATCGAAAAGGACTATCGGCCGCGATTTTCAGCGCGCGGTGTTGTCATTCAGATGTGACTTTTTACGGGATTGGCTCGATGCTCGGACCAAGGGTATGAGTAGGGCCATGCGGAGACCGGGACTCCTCGCACTCGTTGCGCTAGCTGCATGTTCGGGTGACGGCGAGGACAACGTCTACGAGTTCGGTCCGTTCGACGTCGCTGCGCAGGAAGAAGTGACGTCGAAGTGCGTGCAGATTTCGCTGCACAACGCCGACACCATCTTCATCAATAGCGTCGAGCTGACAACCGGCCCTGGCTTTCACCACTCGAACTGGTTCTTCGTGCCCGAGCACCGCTTCGCCGGCGCCGAGGGAACGTTCAATTGCAAAGACCGCGACTTCAACATCGCGGCGGCTGCGGCGACCGGCGGCGTGTTCTTCGCGCAATCGACGCAGTCCACGCACGAGGTGCAGGCGTTCCCCACCGGCATGGCCATTCCGCTGCCGCCGAGGACGAAGTTGATCGGTCAGATCCACCTGCTCAACCGCAGTGACGAAGACCTCGTGATCAACCCGAGCTTGAAGCTGACGCCGATCCCCGAGGCCGAGGTCACCAAGAAGCTCGCCGGGATCTCGATGGAGTTCCATCCGCTCAGCCTGCCGCCGCGCAAACAGTCGCGATTCACCGTCGACTGCGATCTCGAGCCGTATCGCGACGTCGAGAAGAACCGCGACCTCGACTTCAACATCTATTACACGCTCGCGCACTACCATCAGTACGGCACGCGCATGTTGCTCGAAGCAGTGACGCCCACCGACACCGCGTCGACGATCTACACCACCACCAACTCGATCGGCGACGCGCTTGGCGGTCCGCTGTTGCCGCCGTTCCCGATGACCGGCAACACGCGGCTCCGACTCACGTGCGAGTACTACAACAACACCGACGCGATGATCTATTACGGCAACGGCGACGGCGAGATGTGCGTGTTCCTCGCGTTCTCCGATTCGCCGTGGCTGTGGGGCGGTGGCGTGCTCGACGAGACGCCCGATCCAACGTCGGGTGTCGATCAAGGCGGCGTGATGACGTTCACGCGCAACTGCAGCATGTTCACGCGCGAAGCCTATTGAGGCTGCGCGTCGTACGCGGCCGGCGTCGGCGTGATGTCGACGGGCTCGTCGTTCGGCGGTACCAGCGTCGCAGGCGCGTCGCTGCTCGCCGGTTCGCTCGGCGCTGATTCGCGCGGCGCAGGTTCGCTCCGCGCGGACTTGGGCTTGGTCGGGCGGCGACGCGGTTGCTTCACCGCCTTTGGCGCGGGCTTGGCCTTCGCGACGATCATCGGCGCTTCCATCGGCGCTTCAATCGGCGCTTCAATCGGCGCTTCAATCGGCGCTTCGATCGCCTTCGCGACCTCGGCCGGCGGCGCCGCGGCTGGCAACGGCAACGATTTGGCGACAGCTGCCTCCGACGCGCGAGGCATCGGCACGTCGTCGGGTGCTTCGGCGCGCTGCGCGACGAGCGCCATCGCGAGAATCGCGGCGCCGAGCACGGTGCCCTTGATCGCGCGCGAGCGGCGAGCATCTGGCTTGCGCAGCGGCCGCATGTCGATGGTGCGGATCGGCGGTCGTGGCAACGTCATCGACGTCTCGAGCGCTCGAATGACCGCGCGCGCCGAACGCGGCCGTTGATCCGGGTCGTGGGAGAGCAACCGGCTGACGATCGTAACGAGACCCGGCGGCACGTTCGGCGCGCGCGTGAGAATCGAAGGTGCGTCGCGTGTGAGCTTGGCACTGATGGTCGCATCGAGATCGCCTTCGAACGGCAGGTAGCCGCCCGACAGCATCTCGAACAGCGTCGCGCCGAGCCCGTACAGATCGACGCGATGATCGATCGCGCCGCCGCGCAGCTGCTCGGGCGCCGCGTAGGCCGGCGTGCAGGCGACGCCGCTCGCGGTCAGCCGCACCTCCGGTGTCGTCGACATCGCGAGCCCGAAGTCGGCGATGCGCGCGATCTCGCGGCCCGGATCACCGACGATCAAAATGTTGTCGGGCTTGAAATCGCGGTGGATCACGCCGCGGCTGTGCGCGTGCTCGAGGCCTTCGCACAGCTGGTGCGCGATCCGGATCACGCGCGTCGCGTCCATCGGACCGAGCGCGGCGAGGTCTGCGAGCGAGCAGCCCTCGACGAGATCCATCACGAGGTAGTGCAACCCGACGTCGCTGCGCCCGAAGTCGATCACGTTGACGACGTTCGGATGATCGAGCTTGCTCGCGTTGTGCGCCTCGCGCTGAAAGCGCAACCGCATCGTCGAGCTCACCGCGAGGTCACCGATCAGCACCTTGATCGCGTAACGCAGGTTGGCGAGTGTGCGGTGGCGCGCACGATAGACCCGACCCATCGCGCCTTCGCCGATCAGGGCTTCGATCACGTAGGTCTCGGCGAGGGTCTCGCCGAGCAACGGGTCGGTCGCCGACACGACCAGTGAGCCGCCGTCGTTGGGGCAGCGCTGGAAGTCGCTGCGAAACACCGCCCCGCAGGCACTGCAGTACCGCACGGTACCCCCGACCGGGTTTCCACTGCTCGCCAGCTTCGCGATCGCCACACGCGAGCCAGTAGCAACGTTCGTGCTCCGAAAAACCGCCAGCAATCAGCTCGCTAGCCGCGTCGCACGTGCCCCGGCGCTACAGCGTGCTTGCTTCTCCGTGCTCTTGAAGCACTACCGCGAGTAGATAAGATGCGCGCCACATGAAGATCCTCCTCACCGGCGCAGGCGGTCAAATCGGCCACGACTTGATCGGCGCCCTCGTCGGGCAAGGCCACGAGGTCTACTCGACCGATCTCGCGCCGCGCCCGCCGAGCCACGCGCACGCGTCCGGTATCGACTGGCAACGCCTCGACGTCACCGACCCCGCCGCGGTGCAGCACACGTTCACCGAGATCCGTCCAGACCTCGTGTTTCACCTCGCTGCGATCTTGTCGGCGAGCGGCGAGGCAAACCCGCGCCTCGCGTACGACGTCAACCAGACCGGGACCTGGAACGTGCTCGAAGCGTCGCGCCGCGCGAAGGTGAAGCGACTGATCTTCACGTCGAGTATCGCCGTGTTCGGACCACCGCCGAGTGGCGCCCTGCCCGATCCGACGCCCGACGACGTCGCGCTCCACCCGACGACGATGTACGGCGTGACGAAGGTCTCGGGCGAGCTGCTCTGCGCGTACTACCGGAGCCGCTACGGCATCGACTGCCGCGGCGTGCGGTTTCCCGGCTTGATCTCGGCGGCGATGCCCGGTGGCGGCTCGTCGGACTACGCGCTGTTCATGTACGTCGATGCTGTACGTAAAGGCGCGTACGAAGCGTTTGCGCGCGCCGACACGCGGATCCCGCTCATGTACATGCCCGACGGCGTACGTGCCCTGCTCGAGCTCGCCTTTGCGGACCAGAGCAGGCTTACGCGCACCATGTACAACATCGCTGCGTTCTCGCCGCGCGCCGACGAGATCGCGAAGAGCGTGCAGCGCAT
>DATDCH010000491.1:0-12164 GCA_036524455.1 Kofleriaceae bacterium
CGCGTTCGCGTCAGCGCTGTGAGCTGTGTGGGCGGGCGCGAAGTCCGCACGTCGTGCAGCACAACCCGTGCAACGAAGGCGGCCGTCCACACTGGTCACAGCGACGCCCAGCGTTCTCCCGACCGCGTGTGCCTGCACCAACGGAGTGCTTTGCACGCTGCTGCGGGCGGCGCCGCTACAACAAGCGCTGCCCGGCGGTGAGCGAAACGCGACGATCAGCGCGCGAGCGACGCGAGCTCGGCGGTCGAGAAGAAGAACGCGATCTCTTCCTTCGCGGTCTCGGTCGCATCGGAACCGTGGACGGCGTTGCGCTCGATGTTCGTGGCGAACTCTTTGCGAATCGTGCCGGCCGCGGCCTTCTCCGGGTTTGTCGCGCCCATGACTTCGCGGTTCTTCGCGACCGCGTTGTCGCCTTCGAGGACTTGGACGACCACCGGGCCTTCGGTCATGAACTTGACGAGGTCACCGTAGAACGGGCGGTCCTTGTGGACGGCGTAGAACGCCTTCGCCTGGGTTTCGCTGAGGCGAACCATCTTGGAGGCGAGGACACGCAGACCTGCTTGCTCGAGCTTCGCGGTGATCGGGCCGATCACGTTCTTCGCGACGGCGTCCGGCTTGATAATCGAGAATGTACGTTCGGTTGCCATGGCGCACCGTCTATCACGCGCGGCGGGGAAACGCGAGCTTGGCCAGCGCCAGGGCGCCCTGTTTCCAGGGCACGCGGTGGGTCACGCCGGAGGCGCCGAGGCGGTCGGCGTTGGTGACGTACCAGCGGTAGTTGCGGACGAGGGCGTCTTTGTTCGAGTAGCGCGGCTGCCAGCCGAGCTGGCGCTGGGCTTTCTCGATCGAGACGAACGAGTCTTCGGTGACGGTCTCGTAGATCCACGGATAGAGCGGCGACAGCTTGAGACGCTCGAGGACGCGCAGCGCGGCGATCGCGGGGCGGATCGGGATCGAGCGCAGCTTGCGGCCGTGGCCGGCTTCGTCGAGCACGGCTTGGAAGTCTTCGCGCAGGGTCGTGAACACGGCGGCGCCGAGGTTGAACGTGTCGTTCGCGCGCTCGGGTGGCGCGGTGGCGGCGAGGATGATCGCGGAGCAGAGGTCTTCGACGTCGAGCAGCTGATAGCGGTTGGTGCCGCGGCCGAGGATCGGAAAGTCGCGGCCTTCGCGCGCCCACTCGTACATCAGGGCGAACACGCCGAGGCGCTCGGGACCGACGAACGATTTCGGGCGCAGGATCGGGATGAGCTGACCCTGTGCGCGGGCGGCGAGGCAGACGCGTTCGGCTTCGACCTTCGCGATGCCGTAAGGGCCGACCCCGTGCATGGGGTCGGATTCGAGCAGCGGGTGGTGATCGGGGACGCCGTAGACGGCGGTCGAGGAGATGTGTACGACGCGTGCACAGTCGAGCTCGCGCGCGGCTGCGAGGACGGTGCGCGTGCCATCGACGTCGATCGTGTGAATTTCGCGAGGAGCGTAGAGCGGGAGGGCCGCGGCGGCGTGGACGACGATGTCGCAACCCCGCGCAGCGCGTAGCACGTCATCGCGTTCGCGAATGTCTCCGCGTACCTCGACGATGCGCGCTTGCTCGGGGTAGTCGAACGGCTCGCGATCGAGCGAAACGACCTCGTCGCCGCGAGCGAGGAGATCGCGGATGAGGTTGATGCCGAGGAAACCGGCGCCGCCGGTAACGAGCCAGCGCATTCTGGCACTCGCTTACCACGCGCCGGATCGACTGACATGGGATGCGACTCGCGATCTCAGTGGGAGTGAACGGACCGATCGTGGTGGTGCCTCCCCGCCCTAGGAAGAAAGTCACTGCCAACGTCGCGACGCGTCGTCGCGCAGCTTGGTGCGCAGGTTGCTCATTTGTGCGGATATGAGATGTGCCAGCGCATTCATCGTTGTCCTGCTTTTCGCTTGTGCAGGTGAAAACACTTCGTCCTCTACGTCCCTGACACGACTCCCCGGCGAGTGCGGCGAGGTGGAGGTACATGTCATTGGCGTCAGCGACGGCGGCGACAACGGTGGCTCGACCGTCGTGCTCGAGCGTCCCGGCCATCACGTACTCGTGCTGTCGTCGCAGGACGCGAACACGTGGAACGTCGAGGTCAAGGGCGACGCGATCCTCGATGGGGTCTACGCCGTTGGCATCGAGCCGCAGAAGGTCGTCGCGAACGTGCGGACCAAGATCAACACCGAGAGCAAGATGGAAGGCGGCGCGGGCGCGGCGGGTTGGACGTATCCGGATACCAGCACCAACGCGCTGCTCAAGCTCGCGGCGATTCGCACCGCGCGTCACGCGACGAGCTTCCACGGTTGCGTGTCGGCATCGAAGTGGGTGATCGGCGAGAACATGGGCGTGACGAGCGACTGCACGAGCGGCACGTACACGCAGTACAACGCAGTCCTCGACTGTGACGGCGACAACACGTGCGGCGAGGATGGCGACGGCGACGGCGACAGCGGCGACGGTGGCGGCGACGGTAGCCTCTACTAAGCCTCACTCGTAGCGACACGTGCGGGCGACGACGGCCTATACTTGGTCCGTGCGTCGCCTGCTGTACATGTCGTGTGTGGTTGCGTGCGGCGACCCAAGTCCACCTGCGCCGCAGACGTTCGAGTTCGGCCCGTACATGCTCGCGCAGGGCCAGGAGATCAACGGCCAGTGCGTGAGCGCGACCCTCAACAACGAGGCACCGATCTACGTCAACGCGGTCGAGCTCACGACCGGTCCCGGCTTTCATCACTCGAACTGGTTCTGGGTGCCCGACCATATGCTCGGCGGCCCCGACGGCACGTGGCGCTGTGATGACCGCGGATACGACGAGGCCACCGTCGGTCTGGCCGGCGGCGTGCTGTTCGCGCAGTCGACGCAATCGACCCACGAAGTGCAAGCGTTTCCCGACGGCGCGGCGACCGTGATCCCGCCGCACTCGCGCATCGTCGCGGGCACGCACCTGTTGAACCTCGGCGACCAGCCGGTTTCGGTGCCGCTCGCGCTCACGGTCACGCCGATCGCGGAGCCATCGACGATCCTGACCCCGACGTCGCTCGTCAATTACTCGATCGCGTTGCCGCCGGGGCGCAAGAGCCGGTTCACGATGGACTGCGACATGGACAAGGCGCAGCGCAACCTCACCGGTAGCGCGCCGACGTATTCGTTCTATTACGCGCTCGCGCATTACCACGAGCACGGCCGCGGCTTGTCGATCGAAGCGGTGAGCGGCGACGGTGCGGCGACGACGATCTTCTCGACCACGAACGCCGTTGGCGATGCACTCGGCGGTTTGATCGCGCCCGCGTTCTCGCTCGCTGGTTATCCAACGCTACGGTTCTCGTGCGACTTCGAGAACCTGACGATGAACACGATCACGTGGGGACTTCGCAACGGCGAGATGTGCACGTTCCTCGCGTGGACCGACTCCGAGTACACGTGGACCGGCGGCGTGCTCACGCGCGATGAAGTGCCGACCGTGACCGATCTCGGCACGCACGTCGAGTTTGTGTACCGCTGCTCGCCGACCGGTAAGCTCGTCGAGAACTAGGGATCTTCGCCGGCGACCGGCGCTTCGATCGCGCTCGTCAGCGGCTTGTCGGCGAGCAGGTCCTTGACCCACTTCTCGAGCTCGAGGTTCTTCTCCTCGATGTCAGAGCCCGCGAACGAGAACAACGTCGTGCAGTGGCTGTCGTTGACGTTGCGCCAGTACGGCAGGAAGTAGTGGAGGTTGTCGCGCGTGTCGTAGAGCTTCGTGAGCAGCTGCGTGTCGTCCGCCCACATCGCCATGATCTCTTCCTTGGGCGGGAAATTGTAGAACCGCTCGTACGAGTAGAGCGAGAAGTTGAGGTCGCGCTGGAAGTACGTCACCGCGAGCCGGTCGTCGGGGAACTCGTCGGCGAGCGCGGTGTTTAGTGTGCCCATGTCTTCGAACGTGAAGGCCTCGGGCAGCTCGGTGCCGATCGAGTCGACGTTCCACGCCGTGCGAATCTTCGCGTGCAGCGGCGCCGAGAATCCCGTCGACGGAAACACCGGGCCACTGTCGTCGAGCATGTAGCCCTTCTCGACCGATTTGATGCCGTTACGCAGGAAGTGATAATTGACGAGCGAGCCGACGCCACCGGCCGAGCAGCCGGTGACGAACAGCTTCGGCACGTGCGTGAAGTTCTGGTCGATCCAGGTCACGATCTGCTGCTGCACGTTGTGGCCGTCGTGATGGAACTCGACGCTGTCGGTGCCCGCGGCATCGGTGTACGTCGCGACCGCGTTGCCGGTGTGGACGTCGCCCGTGCAGTACGGGATGTAGACGAAGTTCCAGTCGCCGGTGGAAACGATTTCGGAATCGCGATTGAGGAACGGCGAGATGAACGAAGCGAGCTTGTAGTGATCGTCGGCGAGGCCGTTGACGTTCGCGGCGCCGCGGATGCCGTTCTTGCCCGTGCAGCTCTCGTAGTCCCAGCACGCCCCGCCGGGCTCGAGCACGACGAGCAGGTTGTCGCTCTTGTCGCTGAAGTTGACGAAGAACTTGTACTGCGAGTTGTTGCCGCACACCGCGCCGGGTGGTTCGACCTTGATCCAGCTCTCGTAGGTGTCGCGCACGGGATTCTGAATCGGTTCCGGTCCCGGCTCGCCGCCGCACGCAATGAGCGCAGCCCCCAGCAAGATCAACTTCCTCATGGGGTGGACGCTACACGACCCGCGATTGGCCAGACCACAAAATCGTAAGCTGAGCGGCCTACAGCTCCTGCTACCGCGGGCTTAGCGGTCACGGAAGTCCGCATCCCGTGACGGCGGTCCCCGCACGGATCATCCGCGGACAGCGCCCCACGGATGCTTGCCAAGCACGTCGGCGCCGCGGCGGCGGGCGCGCGGATCGAGCTGACCGGCGAGCCCGACTTCGAGCGCGACGCGCAGCTCGGCGACGGTCTGCCAGCGCTCGCTCGGTTCTTTGCACAGCGCGATCGCGAGCACCGTATCGACGTCGGCGTGCAGCTCGGCGAGCGTACTCGGCTGCTGCGGCATCACGTGCACGGTCTGATAGAGCGCGTTGTGCAGATCCTTGCCGCCGACGACCGGCCGCCCAGTAAGCCAGCGGTATGCGATCGCCGCGAGCGCGTAGACGTCCGCGCGATGATCGACGCGCTCACCACGCGCTTGCTCGGGTGCCATGTACGACGGCGTGCCGACCACACGACCTTGCGTCAGCGTGCCCGAATGATCGTCGAGCGCGGCGACGCCGAAGTCGAGCACCTTCCAGCTCGGCTTGCTGCCGGCCTCTTCGGTGAGGAACAGGTTCTGCGGCTTGAGATCGCGATGCACGATGCCCTTGGACCACGCTTCTTCGACAGCGGTGCCGACCTGCGCGAGCATCTCGAGCAGCGAGCTCGGCGACATCTTGCCGCTGCGCAGGTGATGCGCGAGGTCGTGGCCGCGCAGGCGCTCCATCACGAGATACGGAATCTCGGCGTGCTCGCCGCTCGTGCCCAGGACGCGGACGACGTGCGGCGACGATAGCTTCTGCACGGTGGCGAGCTCGCGCACGAACCGTTCGCGGCTCGCCGGATTGCCGAGCTCGCGATGCGCCAGCAGCTTGACCGCGGCCGGCTCACCGCTGTCGATGTGAAATGCCTCGTAGACCTCACCCATGCCGCCGCGGCCGATCACGTGACCGAGGCGGTAACTGCCGAACGTGTGATCGGTGAACCGGCCCGCCGCATCGATCGCGAGCGCGCGATCGAGATCCTGACGCGCTTCCATCAGCAGCGCTTCGCGTTGCGCGGCGAGCATCATCGCGTTCTGCATCTTCGCGATGGCGTCGCGCGATGCGCGATACGAGCCGCGGCCCATCATGAACGCGCCGAGGAAACCGACCTGGAGCAAGATATGGCCGATCGCGATCGTGACAGGAGGCAAGTCGGGACGCAGGAGACCTGGGTCCTCGATCACGCCGGCGATGATCGCGGTCGCGAACAGCGCCTGCACGATCGCGTTCGTCAGATACAGCACGAACGCGGAGCTCAGCGCTTCGCGCCGACTGAAGAAGTAGATCGCGAGGGCAGGGAACAGCTGCACCGCCGACAACACGCCGAAGTACAGCGCGGCGAGAAAGATCGCCGGCGCGACCGACGTCGCCAGCTTCAACATGATCGTCTCGGCGTTTTGGCCGGGCTTCTCGAGTTGCCTCTCGATGATGAAGCCGGCCAGGACCGCGACCGCAATCCCTGCCGCGAGCGCGATGCGCAACCATTCCACGCCACCGATAAACGGCAACGTCGCCGCCGCGGCGACCCCGAGCCAGCGTCCGACGACGATCATGCTGCGCGCGCTGTCGGCTTCCTCCTCGCGCAGCGTCGCGGCAGCGATCTGCTGCGAGACCTGCGGGCTCGACGTGTGGGTGGGCGGTGGCGTGCTCAGCGCGGCGGCGCGTCGCACGTGTGCATTCGCGGGCAGCGCGTGTGCGGTTTTCGCTGCGGTGCCTTCGTCGAGCGCCGTCGGCGCGCCAGTGAGTGCGTCGTCCGCGTCATCTGGCTCGGCGGCCGGCGCATCACCCACGCCCGCATCTTAGCGCGGACGCAGCACGACCATGTGCGTCGCCCAGTCCCCGGTCGCCATCAGCGGCGCGGTAGCGGCGTGGAGGCCCGGTGCCGCGCAGCTTTGTCCTCGTAGATGCCGTTGAATAGCGCCAGGACGAAGCGCTCGGTGAAGCCAGCGCACCCGACCATCGTATCGCGCCGAGCGTCAGCGTGGGCGCAGCGTGCGTGTCAGCGCGGGCGCAGCGTGCGTGTCGGCGGGCCTCGCGTGGCAGTCCGTGGACCGCGAGTCAGCGCGGCCGCAGCGCAGCCAACTCGAGGATCCAGGGCGCAGTTCCGGTCAACGGTGCGGTGGCGTTGTAGCTGCCTCCGGTCGGAGCGTAGCGGTCCTGCAGGATGCCACCACCCGACGCCGTGCGCTGCGCGTAGCCGGGTCCTGGCCCTGCCGCCGTCCCCGACGAGATCGACCCGGCGACCAGCACCGCGGGCCCGGTGACTGCCAGATTTGGCGTGCTCGCGGTCGCACTGGTGCCGTTAGCGCCGTTCGCATTGATCAACGTGAGCGTCGGATCGATGCCCTGATACGCGGCAACCTTGAGGTACGCGGTCGGCACCGGCTGAGTGAACGTGACGTCGAGCGTGAACCCACCAGGGCTCGGCAGCACCGCGTAGTACATCACCTGCGACAAGCCGCCGCTCGCGATCTGCCCGCCCGCAATCGCGTACGTGTTGCCATTCGTATCGGTGACGTTCGATACGAGCGAGGTGCCATCGGTCCATGCGATCACGACGACGATCGCGAGGTCGGTGCCGCTGATCGCTGGCACCGTGACCGATGCGGTCGCCGAGTTGAAGCGAAAGCCGCTACCGCCGGTGACGTATTGCGGTGCGCCGCTGCCAGTACCGCCGTCATCGGTGACCGTCGTGCCGTCGCCGCTGAGCGATCCGTCGCCACCGCTCGTGTCGTCGCCGCCGCTGCCGCCGAGCGGATCGAAGGCAATGCGGCCGCAGCCGGCGAGTATCGCCACCCCGATCACCCAGCGCACCAAAAGATAGTACCGCGCGGGCCGACGAGTATCGCCATCCGATCACGCGCACCGAACGAAACGCGCGCGCGACGACGGTTTGCTTCGCGCTTTAGCTGCGCGACTTGCGCAAGCTAACCAAGGACCTTCGCGAGCGTCGTGCCCATCTCGGCAGGCGTCGCCGCGACCGCGATGTTCGCTGCCTTGAGCGCTGCGATCTTGTCGGCCGCTGCGCCCTTACCGCCCGAGATGATCGCTCCGGCGTGCCCCATGCGCTTGCCGGGCGGCGCCGTCTGACCGCCGATGAATGCGGCGACCGGCTTCTTCACGTTGTCCTTGATGAACTGCGCGGCGCGCTCCTCGGAGTCGCCGCCGATCTCGCCGATCATGAAGATCGACGTCGTGCCGGGATCCTCGGCGAACCACGCGAGCGCATCGATGAAGTCGGTGCCCTTGACCGGGTCGCCGCCGATGCCGATCGCGGTCGACTGACCGAGACCGAGCGCGGTGAGCTGACCGACGACTTCGTACGTGAGCGTGCCGGAGCGCGACACGACGCCGACCTTGCCCGGTTTGTGGATGTAGCCCGGCATGATGCCGACCTTGCACTCACCAGGTGTGATCACGCCGGGGCAATTCGGCCCGATGAGCACCACGTCCTTGTAGTCGCGATCGAGCACGTACTTGACCTTGATCATGTCGCGCGCCGGGATGCCTTCGGTGATTGCGACGATCACGCGAACCCCCGCGGCCGCGGCTTCCATGATCGAATCGGCGGCGAACGGCGGCGGCACATAGATGACGCTCGTGTTGGCACCGGCCTTCTGCACTGCCTCGCCGACGGTATCGAACATCGGGACCTGCTCGAGGCCTTCGACCTTCGTACCGCCTTTGCCGGGCACCACACCTGCGACGACGTTCGTGCCGTATTCGACCATTTGCTTGGCGTGGAAGGCACCGGCGGAGCCAGACATGCCCTGGACGACGAGACGCGTGTTCTTACCGACGAGGACGCTCACTTCGCACCTCCAGCCGCAGCGACGACTTTCTTCGCGCCGTCGGCCATGTCCGACGCGGCGGTGATGTTGAGCCCACTCTCGGCGAGCATCTTCTTGCCGAGCTCGACGTTCGTGCCTTCGAGGCGCACGACGAGCGGCACTTTGAGACCGACTTCTTTCACCGCGACGATCACGCCCTCGGCGATCGTGTCGCACTTCATGATGCCGCCGAAGATGTTGACGAAGATCGCCTTCACCTCCGGATCGCTCGTGATGATCTTGAACGCGGCGGTGACCTTCTGCGCGGTCGCGCCGCCGCCGACATCGAGGAAGTTCGCCGGCTGACCGCCATAGAACTTGATGATGTCCATCGTCGCCATCGCGAGGCCGGCGCCGTTGACCATGCAGCCGATGTTGCCTTCGAGGGCGATGTAGCTGAGGTCCCACTTCTTCGCTTCGATCTCCAGCGGATCCTCTTCGCTCGGATCGCGGAACTCCTCGAGCTCGGGATGGCGATACAGCGCGTTGTCGTCGAAGTTGATCTTCGCGTCGAGCGCCAGCACCTTGCCGTCCTTCGTCGTGACGAGCGGGTTGACCTCGAGCAGCGAGCAGTCCATGTCTTCGTAGCAACGCGTCAGCGCCTTGAGGAACTTCGCGAGCGCGCCGGCGACCTTGCCCTCCATGCCGAGCCGCTTCGCGAGGCTGCGCGACTGCCAGTCCTGCCAGCCCATCGCGGGATCGATCGCCTCCTTGAGGATCTTCTCGGGATGCTTCGCGGCGACCTCTTCGATGTCCATGCCACCTTCGGTCGACGCCATCACGGTCACGCGACCCGTCGCACGATCGAGCAGCATGCCGAGGTAGTACTCGTGCTCGATCGCGAGCCCTTGCTCGACGAGCAGACGCTGGACCTTCTTGCCCTCGGGGCCGGTCTGCGGCGTCTTCAGCTGCATGCCGAAGATCGCTTTCGCGGCCGCTTCGGCATCCGCGCGCGTCTTCGCGACCTTGACGCCGCCGCCCTTGCCGCGGCCGCCGGCGTGAATCTGCGCCTTGACCACGACGACCTCGGTGCCGCTTTGCTGCTGCACTTTGGGAATCGCGGCGAGCGCCTCTTCGAGGCTCAGCGCGGGAATGCCGATCGGAACCGGCACGCCGTACTTTTGGAACAGCTGCTTGCCTTGGTACTCGTGAATCTTCACGAGCGCCGGTTTATCACATCAAAGCTCGAACAGGATCGGAGTGACGCCCGCTCCGTAGCGGTTCGCGGAGAGCTCGATGCCGATGGTCTTGTCGACGGTAACCGGCTTGCACGCCAGCGACCCGCCGGTCATCGGAGTTGCGCAAACCGTGTAGACGTCGCCGTCGTAGTTCCCGGTGATTACCGCGTGGCGGTCGCCGGACCGGTAGACGTCGCGGCCGGCGTCGGTATTACTCGCGCCGATCGGTTGCAGGTTGCTCGATGCCACGTCGGCCGTCTTGACGACGAGAGACTCGAGCTCCTCCTGCGTCTTCACCGCGTGCTCGCCGCGCAACACCCACGCCGCCGCGCCGTCGCCGAACTGCTTCGCGCGGACGATCACCTCGATGCCGCTGCCGAACGACCAGCTGATCGCCTTCGCATCCGCGCCGGCGACGATCGTGCGCTCGCCGGTGCCGGCGGTTCCCTCCGTGCCGAAGATCCGTGCCCCGGGCGGCAGACCGCGCAAGTCGAACGCGCCGTCCTTGTCGATCGGCGTTTGCAGCGTCCAGCTGTGGGCGCCAACGACGTAGCGTGCGAATGCTTTGACCCCAAACCAATTGCGGTCCTTCAGCTGTCCAGAGATGGTGACCGTCGGCTCGAGCTTGATCGTCACCGGGCCGTTGCCGACCACCCGAGGCGCCGACCGTGTGCCTTGCTTGGGCAACTCGGCCATGATTGCCCACGTGGGCCCGGCCTGGATCTCGAAGCTGCCGTCGCGCTCGACCTTGACGATCGTGCCGACGACGGTGCGCGGATCCATCGCCGCGCGACTCGAATGGCCGACGAGCGCGCCCTGCCAGGCGACGATGACGGCGTCCCCCGCACCGTCACCGACCACGCGTCCCTTGATCAGCTGCGACGACCCGCGCTTGGGCTCGTTCGAACCCTCCGCGCTCAGGATGCGATCCAGCTCGGTGTAGTCGCGCCGAGCGAATGCCACATGCGCGCGCACCCGATCGAGCTCGGGGTTCGGGCGCAGCTTCGCCGCCTCGAGTGCGTCCTGGGCGCGGCGCGCCGCGAACAGCGCGTCGTCGAGCGCGCGGTCATCGCCGCGGAGCAGGTACACCCACGCTTCGATCGCGGCCGCCTTCGCCGCGCGGTCGACGTCGCCGATCTCGTCGAACTGCTTGCGCGCCTCGGCGATCAACGACAGCGCTTCGGTGTACCCGGACTCGTAACGATTCCACTGCGCCGCCTGCGCGTAGGCGATGGCCGCGATCAGCGAGCGCTGCGCGAGCAGCATCGGGTCGCCGACCGCGGCGTTCGTCGCTTTCGTGATGCGGAGCCCGAGCTCGCCGTGCAACGGGACCTTCGCCTTCGGATCGGCGAGACCGGGCGGTGGCGACGCGCGCGGATTCTCGAGCTCGCGCAGCGACGTCTCGAGCATGCCGATATACGCGGCGCCCTCGAGGCGCACGTCGCGCAGCTCGGCGTGCTTCGGCAAGCGGTCGATCGCGCGCTTGAACGTGTCGCGCGCGAGCGCCGGCTGGCGCGTGCGCAGATATTCGTTCGCGCCCGCCACCAGCACGATCGAATCGAGCGGAGCCCATGCGAGCGGTTTGGTCTCGGCGAGCAGCGCGTCGATCGCGGCGCCGAGCTGTTCGGTCGGCACGCCGCGCAGGGCGAAGCTGCGGCCGATCATCTTCAAGATCTTGCCCCGCCGTGGCTGATCGACCGGCACGCTCGGCATCGCGAGCGGCGACGCGGTCTCGCAGCTCGCGACCGGCGGCATCGCGTCACGCGGGTCGAACACGTCGAGCACCTGCGGCGGCGCCTCGGTCATGATGCCGGTGATCGCGCTCACGCGATCGCGAATGCCCTCGAGACATGCGATGCGCTGGCGCGACAGCTTCGCCGGCCGCGCGCGACACGCCTTCGCGTAGCTCTCGGCCCAACGCTCGCTGTAGCGATCGAGCTGGTCGCTGATCCGCGTGACGTTCGCCGGCGCGGTCTTGCGCGCGAGCGCGCTCCGTACCGGAGCCGACCACGCTTCCGCGAACTGGCCCTCTGGGTCGTCGCAGCCGGTCTTCGCGCGCTCGCTCGTGCGGCTCATCACGAGCACGACCACGAGTGCCACGATCGATCCCGCGATCGCCGTCAGCGTGACGAACATGCGCTTGCGCCGCTCAGGCTGCTTGCCGGCGCGCTCGAGCTCGTCGAGCAAGGCGTCCATCGACGGCCAGCGCTCGCTCGCCGCCGGATCGAGTCCGCGCGTCAGTACCGCGCGCACGTCGCGCGGCAGCTTCGCGACGACTCCGGTGACGCCCGCGCCGACCGACTTGCGCATCTCGTCGAGCGACCCGCCTTTGAACGGCCGCTCGCCGGTCAGCGCTTGCCACGCGGTGACGCAGAACGCGAACTGATCGGTGCGCG
>DATDCH010000492.1:0-2272 GCA_036524455.1 Kofleriaceae bacterium
GTGCGTCGCGACGTCCGCGCGCACCTGGTTCGCGAGGTTCATGCGGCCGTCGAACATCGTGAACAATACGCCGTCGATCGTGAGGTGCGGGTTGTATGCCGCCTTCACTTTCTCGATCGTCGCAGTCAGCGCCGACAGGCCTTCGAGCGCGAAGTACTCGGCCTGCATCGGCACTACGATGCCGTCGGCCGCGACCAGCGCGTTGAGCGTGAGCATGCCGAGCGACGGCGGGCAGTCGATCACGATGTAGTCGTACTCGGCCGCGATCGGCGCCAGCGCGTTCGCCAGGTAGCGTTCGCGATGTTCGGCGCCGATCAGCTCGATCTCCGCACCGACGAGATCGGTGGTCGCCGGCGCGACGAACAGCGTGGTGATATCGGTGGGCCGTATGACATCTTCGAGCGTCACGTCACCGACGAGCACGTCGTAGATCGTGAGCTCGACTTTGTCGCGCGGATAGCCGACGCCACTGGATGCATTGCCTTGGGGGTCGAAGTCGACGAGCAGCACGCGATACCCGCGCGATGCGATCGACGCCGCGAGGTTAATCGACGTCGTCGTCTTCCCGACGCCCCCCTTCTGGTTCGCGACCGCGACGATGCGGGACATGTTCACGCCGTATCACGCGGCTATGACGATCCAAAAATTTGGCCCTTCGATCGCGCTCAGCGTACCTTGTACGCAGATGTAGGACATGTGGGCATGTCCTTGAAGGAGCGCAAATGTCTGCTGGAATTCCACGTGTTTATACTTCGTTCGCCGAGTTCGAGCGCGAGGAGCTGCGTCGGCTGGATTCCCTCCACACATCGGTCGACGATCTGGTCGAGGAGCGCTTCGCCGAGGAGCTCGACTTTGGCCAGAGCGACCAGCCGCGCCGGCGCGGTCGCCCCCGCAAGAATCCGCGCTGATCCGCTTCCTTTATAGAGGCGCCGGTCCGCAGCGGGGACGGCGGACCGCGCCTCACCCCTGTCAGCTGCGACAGGTGTCGAACGAATACTCGCCGCAGAACGTGCCGCTGCACGGAAGTCCGCACTGGCCGCTCGCGCAGTCCGCATTGCTGATGCAGTCGGCGCCGGTGGCGCAGCCGCCGCACAGGCTGCCGCAATCGATATCGGTCTCGTAGCCATCGCGCACGCCGTTGAAACACGACGCTTCCGCGCACGTGCCGTTGCAGGAACCGCTCTGGCAATCGCTCGCGTCCGCACACGTGAGCCCGCTCGCGCACGCGCCACACGATCCGCCGCAATCGATATCGGTCTCGTCACCGTCGCGCACGCGATCGAAGCACGGCGCGGCGGGAGGTGCCGCGGTGCACTGGCCATCGGCGCACGGCGATAGGTGGACGCGAAACCCGATCGACAGCATCTTATCGCCGTCGATCGTGACGTCGGGCGAGAACAGCGATTGGATCAACGAGTTCTTGTTGAACTCCTCCTGCGTGAGCATGTAGTCGCGCGGCGTGGTGTCGATCATGCGGTGGAACACGAGGTGATCGCCCGGACGCGCCTCGATCATCTGGTGCACGCCTGCGAACGCCGCCTCGAGGGCGAGCTCGGGCACGACGGCACCGTAGATCCAGCCTTCGTAGCCGCCGCGGCCGTCGGGGGTGAGCTTTGCGCGCGCGTGCAACAGTGGAAGCACCACCGGATCGGCGTCGACAAACACCGGCAGCGATACCGCTGCGGCACCGGCCGAGCGCGTCTCGAACGTGCCGTTGCTGAACGTTCCGCCGACGAGCTTCGGTTCGTCGAGCTCGTTGCCGAAGTAGCGCAGCGCGACTGTCTCGTCGCTCACGGGATCATCGAACACGAGCTCGACCGACGATGCGATCGCGGCCGACGCGATCATGTCGGGTCCGTGGTCGGTAATGTTGCCGAAGCTCGACTGCGTGGAGATCACCATGCCGAGCTGGTTGTCGACCGTGCGATCGCCGTTGAGGTCGGTGCCAAACGCGCGCGCTTCGGTGTTGGTGCGCGCGACGTTGATCTGGTCGATCGCGAAGCGGCGCGTCTCGCCGGTGTAGTTGATGGTGTCGGGCGGCTCCGAAGCGCAGCCGGCGACGGCAAACACAAGACAAGCTCGTTTCATGGGTCCGCTGTGATTGCAGCCACGGTGCCAGGTCCGACCATTTGAAAAACAGCGGAGTTGCGGGAGGTTGATCGAAGCCTGCCGGTTCGATCCTGACGAGGATGTCGCGGTTTCTGACGGTCGAGCTAACGGCGTGGGGCTCGTCGCCGCTGCTTGATGCCGTACTGTTTGACCTCGCCCGCCG
>DATDCH010000493.1:0-5310 GCA_036524455.1 Kofleriaceae bacterium
GATGCCCGCCCACGCGAGGTTCCACTTCCGTGCGCGACTCGCTTCGGCTTCGAGATGCGCGCGCAGCTCGGCGGCCTCGGCGGCATCGCACCCGCTCGCAACCGGCGCGGCCTCCGCAGCGACCGGCGCCTCGGGTTGGGCGGCGACCGGCGCCTCGGGCTGGGCAGCGACCGGCGCTTCGGGCTGCGCAGCGACGGGCCGCGCGAACAACATCAAGACGAGGAGCGCGCCACGCACTCCTCCTTGCTATCACGGCGTGACGGTCAGCTTCGAGTTACTGCTGCAGGTCTTCCAGGTCTTGCCACGATCGACCGAGAATCGATACGCGAGCGAGTACGTGCCGGCGGCGTAGGGGAACACGCTGCCCATGTATTCGTCGTTCGCGAGGTCGCCCGACGACAGGCCATCGACGTCGACGTTGTAGCGGGCGCCGTACCAGATCCAGCCCGCCGCGCTGTCGGGCGCCGAGTCGCTCGGTCCGAACCCGACCTCGGCGAGCACGCCGCCGCCCTGACCGCGCCCGCCTGTCACGCCGTTGACCCACACACGGCCGTAGATCGCAGCCGTCGTCGTGTAGCGCCGCGCGTTGACCGCTTCCGGCCATTGCACGTTGCACCAACCGACGGACTGCGTCGTCGTCGGTTCGGGCTCGAATGCGTTGGGCGCGAACGGCGTGATGAAGTCGCGATACGTCGCGACCGCCGTGAACACCATGCGGTTGCCGTTCTCGCACGAGTAATCGGAATTCGCGCGCGGCGCGTGGCGCGACAGCACGCCGAACACGCTCGTCGTGCCTTCGGCGAGCAGCGGCCCACCGCTATCGCCCCAGCACAAGCCGCCGTCGGCGCCGTGAATGTAGAGCTCGTTCGGGTTCTCGGCGTCGATGCAGATCTGCGCGCTCTTGCGCTCGCCGTCGTAGCCGCTCGTCGCGAAGCCATCGCCGGGCACGTTGCGGCCGTAGCCGACGTAGCGGTTCGTGCACGTGGCGGTCGCCGCGCGCGCGAGAGTCGCCGGCGGCATCGCGGTCACGTCGGTCGCGAGCTCGAGGATCGCGATGTCGTTCCACGGCAGGTAGTCACCTTCGCTGCGATAGACGTAGCCGGTGTGCTTGTGGATCGCGGTGACCTGGACCTTCGGCGACGTGCCGACGATGCCGAACCCGACCTCGAGGTTTTGCGCGGTGATGTTGTCCACGCAGTGCGCCGCCGTGACCACGACCTTCGGCGCGATCAGCGTGACCCCGCACCAGGTCTTGTAGGTCGCATACGCCTTGTTGTGGAGGTAGCCGACCGGCGGATAGCCGCTCTCCGGCTGGCCACCGACGACAAACGACTCATTCTCGGCATCGTCCCCACCCGCGAACGCGCAGCCCGAAACCATGGCAAGGACCAACCAACACGCTTTCATACGCGCGGCGTTTTGCAACGACGGCGCCATCGCGCGCCACCGGTAAGTCCGGCAAAGCCGGGTCCCAAGTTGCGCACCGTGACCTGACGCTTACTCGCGCGTTGCGGAACGAAACGGGGCCTGTTGCGCACTGAGTCGGCCTCGGCTTGCGTGGTAAGAACCGGCGGTGCCCGCGCGTTACCTGATCGGCATCGATCTAGGCACGACCAACTCCGCTGTTGCCTACGTCGATACCAAGGCAGCTGACCCGCGCGTGCGCGTGTTCGAAGTGCCACAGCTGGTCGCGCCCGGCGAGGTCGCGCCCCGCCGCCAGCTGCCTTCGTTCGTGTACATGGCGAGCGACATCGATCTCGCACCGCACGAGACCGCGCTGCCGTGGCGCGCCAATGCGCCGACCACAGCAGTGCGAGCAATCGTCGGCGAGCTCGCACGCAACCAGGGTGCGCGCATGGCGTCGCGCATGATCGCGTCGGCGAAATCGTGGCTGTGTCACCCCGGTGTCGATCGCGGCGCGGCGATCCTGCCGTGGGGCGACAGCGATGGTCCGAAGCTGTCGCCGATCAACGCGCAGGCGCAAGTGCTCCGCCACATCCGCGAGGCATGGGATCACGAGCACGACGACGCGCCATTCGAAGACCAAGAGGTGCTCGTCACGGTGCCGGCATCGTTCGACGAAGCCGCGCGCGAGCTCACGCTGCAGGCCGCGACCGCCGCCGGCTTTCCGCCGGTCGTGCTGCTCGAGGAGCCGCAAGCCGCGTTCTACGCGTGGATCGACAAGCGAGGCCAAGGGATCGCCCCGCCGTCCGAGCGAAGCGAGGATGGCGGGCTCCTTAGGCCGAGCGCGTCCCCTGCGGACAATGCGCGCAGCAAGCTCGGTCCCGGCGAGCGCGTGCTCGTGTTCGACGTCGGCGGCGGCACCACCGACTTCACGCTGATCGAGGTCGATCCGAACGGCGACGGGTTCACGCGCACCGCCGTCGGCGATCACTTGCTGCTCGGTGGCGACAATCTGGATTTGACGCTCGCGAAGATCGTCGAGCAGCGCGTCGTCGCACGCACGAACAAGAAGCTCGATGCGCTGCAGTGGCACGGCCTCGTGCACGCGTGCCGGCTCGCGAAGGAAACGCTGCTTGGCGACGACCCGCCGGAATCAGCCCCGATCGTCGTGCAGGCGCGCGGCGCGAAGCTGATCGGCGGCACGCTCCGCGACGAAGTCTCGCGCGCCGAGCTCGACAAGATCCTGTTCGACGGCTTCTTCCCGCTCGTCGCCAAGGACGCACAGCTGGCGCGTGGTCGCAGCGGTCTGCAAGAGTTCGGGTTGCCGTACGCGGCCGACCCCGCAGTGACGCGCCAGCTCGCGGCGTTCTTGCAGCGCCACCATGCGGATCGCGTCGATGCGGTGCTGTTCAACGGCGGCGCGATGACACCGGCGTCGCTGCGCCAACGCGTGCTCGATCAGATCGCGCAGTGGCAAGGCTCGCCAGCACGCGAGCTGCCCGCGGCGATGCCCGAGATGGCGGTCGCCCAAGGTGCCGCGTACTACGGCCTCGTGCGGCGCGGGCTGGCGACGCGAATCAAGGGCGGCACGCCGCGCGCGTTCTACATCGGCGTCGACGCGAGCGGCATGCGGCGCCGCGTCCCGACCACGGAAGCCGGCACCGCGACCGAGCCGGCCCGCTACGCCGTCTGCCTCGCACCATCGGGACTCGACGACGGCGCACGCGTCGAGCTCCAGCGCGACTTCAAGCTCGTCACGAATCGCCCGGTCAGTTTTCGGCTCTACTCGTCGAGCACGCGCGCCGATCAGCCGGGCGCGCTCGTGCCGATCGGCGACGGCAAGGCCGAGACGCTCGAAGACGGCAGCGACTTGCTCGAGCTACCGCCGATCGTCACCGTGCTGCGCGCTCGCGGCCGCGGCGAGGTCACCGTGCGACTAGCCGTGCACATCACCGCACTCGGCGCGCTCGAGATCTATTGCGTCGACACCGAACCGCCGAACGAAACCTGGAAGCTCGCGTTCGACATGCGCTCGGGTGGCGCGTCCACTGCCAGCGAGGATGTCGCCGACGCCTCGCCGCATCCGAAGACCGACGAGGCGAAGGCCAAGCTCAAGGCCGCGTTCACGACGAGCGCGGGTCTACAGACGCTGACCCGCGATCTCGAGACGCTGCTCGAAGCGCGCCGCGATGAATGGTCGATGATGACGACGCGCGCGCTGTTCGATGCGCTCGTCGAGGTCGCCGCCGATCGTAAGAAGACCGCCGACCACGAGCAACGCTGGCTCAACCTCGCCGGCTTCTTGCTGCGTCCCGGCACCGGCGCACCGCTCGACGCGTGGCGCTCGCGCGTGATGTGGGGTGTGTTCAACGAGAACCTCGCGCACCCCAAGAGCGAGCCCGGCAAGCTCGCGTGGTGGATCGTGTGGCGGCGGATCGCCGGTGGGCTCGCGAAGGGCCAGCAGGATCAGATCTACGATCGGCTCGCGCAGCTGTTGCTGCCGAGCACGAAGCAAGCGAAGAAGCTCGCCGAGGCCAAGCCGAGCAAGCAGGAGCTCGCCGAGATGTGGCGCGCGGTCGCGAGCATGGAGCGCTTGCCCATTCCGCACAAACTGAAGTTCGGCGACGAGCTTCTCCATCGCATGGACTCGCGCAAGGGTCGCGAGGACTCGGTGCACCTGTGGGCGCTGTCGCGGCTCGGTGCGCGCGTGCCGCTCTACGGTCCGCTCAACGCGGTCGTGCCGCCGAGCAAGGTCAAGGACTGGCTGACGACGCTCCTCAAGTGGGACTGGCCCGAGCCCGACAAGGCCGCGTTCCCGCTCGCACAGCTCGGCCGCCGCACCGGCGATCGCACGCGCGATCTCGATGACGCGACGCGCACGCAGCTCGCCGAGATGCTGCGCCTGCTGCCCGGCGGCGAGCGCGCGGCGGTACTCGTCGAACAGGTCGTCGCGCTCGAAGCACGCGAAGAACGCGTCGCGCTCGGCGACACGCTGCCCGCCGGCCTCAAGCTGATCGTCGACGACGAACGCGACGCCGGCGAGCTCGAACCACCAAGCTAGCGCGAAGCGTCGAAGTCGAGATCCAGGAGGACTTTGTCGTCGGGTGTCTTCGGCATGCCATCGCCGCCGAGGTTGTACGACTTCTGATCAGTCTTGTTCGCGTTCGCGTCGTACGTGATCACGGTGTACTGCGTCATCACGTCGTCGGCGGTGTTCCACTGATTGTCGGCGCCGATCGTGTAGAGCGCGATTTCGCTCGGCAGCTTCATCGCGTTGTACGTGGTCGACGTGCGCGTGCCGGGGTCGTCGTTGGTGCCGAAGATCAGGTCGGGCCCTGCGCTCGTCGACGAGAGCACGGTGGTCGGCAGGTTGTTCTCATACGTCGTGCGCACCACGGGGCTCTCGCCCGGAAACAGCCGGTAGGCGTCGTCCGTCGTCAGCCACATCCCATCGGGGCCCGGGCCGTCACGCCATGTCTGCTTCGTCAGATTGCCGCTCGAGTCGTACTCGTACTCGTGGTACCAGGTAAACGCTGTCGTGTCGTCGGCGGTGCGCGGTAGCGAGTCGGTACCACACGTGCGTCGGATGTCGCGCTTCTTGAGCCCTGTCCCCGTGTCGTATTCGTAATCCCAGTACGTACTGCAGCGATCGTCGGGCGTGCGCCACGCCGCGTCGGTACCGGGGTTCGTGTAATAGACCCAACCGGTCATCGCGGTACCCGTGTACGCGTAGACCGTGTTGACGGTCGGCACGTCGTCCATCGTGCAGAACATCGTATCGGGCCCCGCGTTGCTCGAGTACGTGCGCTCGGTGTTGTTCTTCGTCGCGTCGTACCGATACGTGACACAGATCGATGTCGTGTCGTCGGGGGTGTTGTAGATCAGGTCGGGACCTTGCCCGAACTG
>DATDCH010000494.1:0-30223 GCA_036524455.1 Kofleriaceae bacterium
CCGTACCACCAGGGAACGGTGGTGGGCGCAACCGCCACGCCGCGCAGCCAGCCCAGCTCTTCGCGGATGGCGACAAACGCGTTGGTGTGGATGAAGCCGCGCGACCACAGCAGGCCGGCGACGACGCCGGCGATGCTCGCGCAGAGCAGGATCGCCTTCGCGAGCTCGCGTGTGCGTGTCGAAGCGGAGCCTGCATCTGCAAGCTCGCCGGCGGCGCGCGCCGACTTGCTCGTGGACGCACGCGCGAGGCTCTCGCCGTGGATGCGAGCGCGCGTACAGCGGTGCACGAGCACCAGGCCGGCGACGGTGAGAACCGCGTAGCAGACCAACATCGTGGTCAGCGTCAGGTGCGCGTGGTGCGCGACCCACCCGGCGAGCGCGAACGGAAACAGTCCGAGCAGCGAGCCGGCGGCGACGCGGCCGGGCAACGCGGCGAGCGGGTGGCGAACCACACCGCTGCCGCCGGAGCTGCGGTCCAAGCAGAACCACAGCGCGAGCAGGCCCGGCACCATGAGCAACGACCAGGCGGCCGCCACCGCTACGAGCTCCCAGCGCGGTGCGCAGAGCACGACGGTGAACGGGAACAGCATCGGGAGGAGGAGGGGCCGTGTCATGGACGTCATGGCGGCTTTGCACCGCGTCGCGACCGCAGACATGCATGCACCTCCCGCGTTGCCGTGGCGAAATCTGTCGACGTGCCACGCGCAGCGGCCGCCGGGTCGCGCCTATTGCGAGCTCACGTTACGACTCGTCACAGTCATAACATTCCGAGCTGTCGTTACACTCGCAGACGCCAACGCCCGGAGGCCAGAGACTAATGTTTCCCATAGTCCCCTTGCAAGATCCCTTATAGCATTTACCAGCGTCCAGACATGCCTGCTTTGCGTTTTGACAACCTCTGTTGCAATAAGCAACATAGGCAAGACATCCCGCGATACTGCCGCCGATGATGATGGGATATACGATCGGTAGGGCAGCGGTCGGTAGTCCCGCCATCACCGTGCATCCCGTGACCTCGACAACGGCACCCGAGGCGCCGAGTGCACCCGCTACCGCATACGTGCACGTGGTGGCCGTCTGACCCACCTTAGTCAGGTAGAGGTCGGCCGGGACGCCTCCTGGATCGAGAGCTTGGTAGCGCAGCGGATTGCTCGAGAAGTATCGCCAAGAGCTTCCGTCGTGCTGTTGCGAGAAGGCCGTCGGTAATGACCCGGGGGTCGAATGGTAGCCATACGCGGTGCTGCCGCTGACGTTGTAAAAGACCTGCGCACCGTCGGGGAAACGTGCGTGCACGCGATAGCCGGCGACGAGGTTCTGGTTCGGACTCTCGGTCTCCTCGATCGCGCCGTCACCGTCGGGTGTTTCCTCAGAGTGCGAGCACCCTGCCAGCGTGACGCCCAGGCACGCTACAATAGCGATGAGTCTGTGGTGCAAAAATCGTCTTGTGATCATGATCCTTCTTCCTTCCTCTGCGCGGATCAGATTGGCAGTCTTGAATGACTGTAACCTCGCGCGTTTGCGCAAGCTGCAGCGTATGTGCCACTCTCGATCGCATTGCGTTCAGGGTGTTTGCCGCGCGTGCGTGGCGGTGTGTGGTAGCTGCTGCTAGCTGGCGCCATCGATCTGGGTCCGGCGCCTGCGGCGGTTATTCTTCGCCGCGCGTGGTCAGCATGGCGCTCCGCGACAGAGCAAACACTTGACCGGGAGTCAGGCTCGTCCCCAGATCCATGAGGTTGGGTTCGTCGAGTGTCGTGTCGAGGATCGGATCTTTGTCGATCCGGCCGGCTTCGGTGACGTTGACGATGTGCTGCAAGCCGAGAAAATGCGCGATCTCGTGCGCCACGAGGTGAGCTTGCACATCGTCGAGCGCGGCGCGGCGCACGATCACCCCATAGTAGTAGCTGGTGCTCACGGGTGGCCCGGGTCTGCCGAGGCTGAGACCTGCGAGTCCGCCGGGCAGCGCATCGACGAAGAAGACATTCAATGCATCCGAGGGTTCCCTCCTGGAGGCAAGCCGCGCGAGCTCGGCGAACTGGCTATCCGGTGCCGCCTCCGGTGCGGGGAAGTCGGTCATCCGATCGAACGGACTGCCCGTGAGGTCATAGACATCGTCGACGACGATCTCGATCCCCGCCTGATCGAAGATGCGCCGCACCTCGGGCAAGAAGCCCGGTTGCGCCGGCATCGAGAACGAATCTGAAACGGCGATGAGGTTCACGTGCAGCACGTTCGCGCCGTTCTCGGGAGCGAAGATCAGCATCACGAGGACTGTGCCGTCCGCGGCATTACTGGCGATGCGCAGCTCGGACTCTCCCGCGGGAAGCCGTTGCCCGAGCGTGTACGGATAGACGTGCGTGAACGTGCCGAGCCGGATCGTCTGCCATAACGCGCCAGGCATCCGCGCGCTGCGTTCCTCTCCATAGCGCCGCTCCATCGCAGTTCTTACATCCGTGCCTGGATCGATGCTCACGTGCTCGCGGCCGTCAGCTGTCTTGAACGATGCCAACGCGTAAAGATTGCGTGGGTCGCCGATTGCCACGACCGTCAGCGAACGGGTGAGCTCGGGCACGGTGAAGGAAATCGGCTGCGAGATGCCGGTCGTGCCGATTGTCGTCGTCGCGAAGTCTGTAGCGCGATCGGGTAAAGAACCCTGACACGCAATCATGCTGACACAGCACAATAGCGTCGAAGAGCGCATATTCCGATACACCGGGCACGTGGAAGCAATACACGTGCCTCAGCCTGATCCTGAAATGCCACTCACCGCGCGCGCGTAGTGCTGCACGAGTGTCCCAACTGCCGGCCCGCGCCTGCAATCGCGGAGTCGCGAGCCTGCAATCCCGTCTCGGCGATCTGTAACCAGGCTGTTTAGCGCGACGACAAACGGATCGCGGGTTGCACGGGGCCGACGTTCATGTGTAACCGCACCTCGACACGAACGCTCTCGATCTTGCTGGTCGCGCTCGCCGTCATGGCGGTCGCGTGCAACGCGCAGAAGTCCAGCGACGAGGAACCGGTCCCCGAGGACTTCGTCGGTGATGACCTCGTTCCGTACAATCGCGCGGGTTGCGATCCGGGTAGCCCGATCGATAGCTGCGGCAACGCAGGTCGCTGCTGCGATACGCACGATGCGTGCATCGCGCGCGAGGTGAACCGCGGCACCGCCACCAACCCGCGCATGGAGCCGACCTGCCCCGCGCCGTACGGTCACGTCTACGCGTGCCAGGAGGCGGGCGACGACTGCCCGGCGGAGTGCCGCCAGTGTCATGACGACGCGGTCGCGTGCGGGTGGAGGTGCACGTTCCAAGGCGGGGAGGGGTGCGGCCAGAGCGCGTGTTGCGCGAATAACACGTGCGACAGACAGGAGGCCTGCATCGACTACTCGAAGACGCCGCCCGAAGTCGTCACGGACATGTGCGAGTGCGAGCGTCGCAAGATCAAGCCGTCGCCGGAACCGCCGCGCGATCGCCACACTTGTTGCACTGCCACCGGCTACGGCTGTTGCACGGGGAAGGGCTTGGCACCCAGCACCAAGAAGCCGTGCTGCACGGGCCTCAAGAACGTCGACGGGCGCTGTCAGCCCGACGACAGCGGGAACTACTGCGGCGACGGCAGGTGCGGTGCGATGGAGAGTCGGCACAGCTGCTGCGGCGACTGCGGGGGTTGCGACGACGAAACCTAGCCAACGGAAAGGAACCCAATGCGCACAGAACAACTCACCCTCGCGTTCATGATCTCGATGTTCGTCGCGTCCGGCTGCGAGCCGGGGCCATACGACGAGCTCGCTACCGGCGAGGCCACGATCACCGCAGCGGAATGCGAGGGAATCGACTGGCCCCATAGCTGTCCCGCGTACGACGAGATGAGCAACTCGACGCTCGCGCCCAAGTGCGACGACCATAATTGGATGGTGGACGACCAAGGTCGCAACCAGTGGAAACCCGGGCGACCGATCTGCTTCGGCTTCGGCGGAGACATCAAGGAATGTAAGAACTGCAACAAGCTGCAGATGAAGGACAGCGACTACACCATGTGCAAGAACCAGCTGTTCCTGGAGTGTGCAAAGCGTGGTTACCTGCCCGGTCAGCTGCCGCCGGGTGCCGAGCCGGGCGACAAGAACCCTCCGTGCCCGGTGACGCCGCCCGACGACGTGACATGGCCCGAGCCCGGAAAGGGCAGCGATGACCCGCCGGGCCCGACCACGGCGGAGTATTGCGATCTCGGTCCGCCCACCGCCGAGCAGGTGGCGGAATGCCGGCGCAAAGCAGAGTGCGATCCCGAGTCGTAGTCGCTCGCTGCGAGCGAGCCGATCACGAGTGGCACGAGCCATCATCACGTTCACATCGCCGCCGCTAGTCGCTGTCGCTCCGCGACAAGCATCTCGACGAGCGGCGCCCGGCAGCGCGCCGCTTCGGCATGTGCTGCATCGAGTGCGGCCGCTGCGGTGGCCTTGTGTCCTGCGCGAGCCGCGGTGCGAGCGCGCAACCACAGCACCTCGACGACGTCGCGCTGCTCGCCGAGCTCTCGAGTGCGGTCCACGACTTCCTGCCAGCGCTGCTCGGACGAATCCTGCATCGCGAGGCGAATCGCACGATACGAGACCGAGTCGATCGACTTCTCCTCGATGTCTTGCTCGCGCACGTGATCGAGGACGTCGCGTGCTTCATCGATCCGGCCGTGGGCCGCGAGCAGCATCGCGTACTGCAGGCGCTCGCGATAACTCGAGCTGGAGCCGAACCGCTCGACCGATCGGTCGTGCGCGGTGCGCGCTGCCTCGAGCGCACCCGCAAAGTCACCAGTGCACCAGCGCGTGATGGACAGCGCATGCAGCCCGTAGATCTCGAGCTGGTGGAAGCCGAGCTCGCACGCGAGCTTCACGGCGCGCCGACAGTCCGCCTCCGCGCGACTCGAGGGTCCGACGGTCTGCCAGTAGTAGATGCGGTTGAGCAGCCCGATCACGAGATGGTAGTCGTCACCATGCTCCTCGGAGAGGGCGATCGCCTCGTCGAGCAAGCGTTTGCCCTCGTCGGGCTTCTCACCGAGCCGGAGATAGCCAAGGAGGAGCAACGAGCCCACGCGCGTCTCGTGTTGCTCGAGGGCAGCACCGAGCGCGACCGCGCTCTCGAGCAGCTCGACGGCCTCGCCGAGCTTTCCCTGTCGCGCGCGCGTGACACCGAGCCAGTTCCGGTATCGCGCTTCGATCTGTGGAAGTAAGCCCGCGCCGGCCAGGGCCTCCGCCTGCTCCATGAGGCGGGCTTGCGCGACCCAGTCCTCGACAAAGTCGCAAACGGCCGCTTCGTCGATGAGCACCGAGACCAGCCGTTGCCGGTCCTGGGTCTCTTCGGCAAGCGCGCGAGCGGTCGCGAAGTCCTCCCGCGCCTCCTCGTAGCGGGTGAGGAAGCGCCGTACCGATCCGCGCTCTGCGTGGAGGTCGAGGCGAACCGCGCGATCGCTTGGCTGGCACAGCTCGAGGGCCGCGGTCAACATGCGCTCGGCCTCGCGATATGCGTGCCGCGCCTTGGCCCGAGCTGCGAGCGCCGCGTAGTGGACTTGCGCATCTCTCGTATAGCCGGCGCCGGCGCCATGATGCGCGACCCGAATGAGACGATCGAAACCGGCGGTGCCGCACCGTGCTCGCCAGAAGTGGTACGCCGCTTGATGAACGGCGAGGCGAAATGGCGCGGGGACGAGCGCGTAGATCGCCTCGTGCGTTGCCGGCCGGCGAAACATGAATCCACCGTGCCCGTTTGCTTCGAGGAGACCCGCGCGCGCAAGTTGCGCGAGGCCCGCCGCCGCGTCGACCAGCGGGCGATCGAAGCCAGCGCGCTCGAGCGCTCGCTCGACGGTGTCGACTTCGTCCGCGTGAACGTCGGGCCCGAGCACGGCGCAGATGCGAGCGCAGTCGGCGAGCTCAGGGGCAAGGGAATCGAGCTCGCGGGCTGCGAGCCATTGCGCCGCTGGCGAAGCAGGCATCCGGTCGAGCTCGTCGGCGGCAAGGAACCATGCGGTCGTACCTTCGTGGCAGCGAACGATTCCTTCGCGAAGCAGCAGCTGGATCAGATCGACCAACACCGACGGATTGCCCGCCGACCACCGCGCTAGCCGGTGGAGCACGTCGCGAGACACAGCCGTGCGTGGTGGGAGCAGGCGGGTCGCCAGATCCGCAGCCTCGGCCTCGCCGAGCGGCGCGAGCTCGACGAGGTGCGCATGTGCGATCGCGCGTGACGCGACAAAGGAGGGGCCCGCGGTAAGCACCACGCACAGCGAAACATCTGGTTCGTCGCATGCACGGTGCAGCACCTCCAGCGTCAGCTCGTCGGCGAAGTGCGCGTCATCGGCGATGATCAGCAGCGGGCGACGGTTTGCCCGCTGCCGCAACGCGCGAACGGCGTCGCGCACGACGTCCCTTCCCGCTGGCGCTACCTCGCGTGGGAGCCGGCCGAACAGCACTGCATGCACCCGCTCGCGATCGCTGTCGAGCGTGCGGCGGCACGAGAGCTGGAGCACATCGACCGCCGGATGTGCGCGCTCGATGGTGGTCGCAACGTGTGCAGCAAGCGTGGACTTTCCACTACCAGCAGCGCCGACGATCGCGCAAACGTGCGGCGTCTTCGCCACGAACGCTCGCGCGACGAGCGAGCACACGCGCTCCGTCGCGGAGTCTCGTCCGACGAGCAGGGTGGGGCAATCGACGCTCGGCGTCGCGTCTACAGCCGAGACCGGAAGGAATCCGTTCGCATCTTCATCTTTGCAGAGGCCCAGCGCGGCAGCCGCTCGGGGGCTGAGCAGAGCTCCTCGCCACCCACCCGGCGGCAGCCACGTGTCTGGCCGCTCGACGTCGCGACCGTAGAGCCGGACTTCACCACGAGCTCTGCGCACGAGGGCTCGCCCCAAGTGCGCGAGTGCACGCCCCCCTCGCGACGCGACCTCACGCGCGAGCACGACGGCCGCGTGCAGAGGATTGTCGTCCTCGGATCCGACGAGCCCGAGGACGTATTCCGTGCGTTGACCGTGACAGATCACCGCGCCATGGCGTCGAGCCAGCGCGTAGATCTCGCGAACGGTCAGCTCTCCCGAGATCCATACGAGGACGACGGGCCTGAGCCCGTCGGTTGCCAGCGCAGTGTGCGGAGTGTCTACGGGCGCGCTCGTCGGAGCAACGGGCGCCCCGTGGAGGAGCGCGCGCAAGCTCGAGATATCGGGCCGCCGCTCCGGCGCTTTCGAGAGGCACGCGAGGACCGCCTGCTCCAGCGCGACGGGAACGCGGCGAAGCGCGGACGGCGACGGCGGGCGGAGGGTGAGATGGCCGTGCTCGACCGAAGCTCGATCGCCGACGAACGGAGGACGCGACGTCATGAGCTCGAACAACATCGCTCCGAACGAGTAGATATCGGCGGCGGTCGTGGCGGGCTCGCCGCGAAGCTGCTCGGGCGCCATGTACTCCGCGGTGCCGACGATCGTGCCCGTTCGGGTGATCCGCGATTGGTTCGCACGTCGATCTGTTCTCGTCGCGAGTCCGAAGTCGACGAGCCGCGCGACCCCGTCCGGCGCGAGCATCACGTTCTCGGGCTTGAGGTCCCGATGCACGAGCCCGCGTGCATGTGCCACTTCGACTGCATCGAGGACGTGACCGGCCAGCTGCAACGCGTCGTCGAGCGCGAGTGGACTCTCTGCGGCAGCCAGACGTTCGGCGAGGGTTTGCCCAGCGATGTGCTCCATGACGAGAACGGGCCGACCGTCGGCGAGCGTGCAGCTGGCGAACAGCTGCGGTGCGAACGGCGGCCCGACGAGCGCAAGCGCCTCTGCTTCGATCTCGAATCGCGCCCGCGCGAAGGCATCGTGCGCGACCTTGATGGCGACCAGCGCTCCACCGGCGAGCTGCGTGGCAGCGTAGACCGACGAGAATCCACCGATGCCCAGCCGAGGGCCGAGCGCGTACCCCGCGAGCTCGGGCGTGGGCAACGCCAGTGGCGGTGTCGCGCGCGCTGGCGCCTTCTGCCCGTCTTCGATGCAGATCGCATCGGCGGACAGACGACGAAAGCAGCGCGGGCACCGCGGCATCGTTCTAGTTCGAGCCGGAGCCCGTGCCCGGCGGTGGTGGTGGGGGCCGCGGTGGACAGAGCTCGAACGGCCGCACCACCGGAACCTCTACTCGCTTGGGATCTTGGCTGCACGTCAGCGGCTGATTGGGAACCGGCATGGCACTCGCGACAAAGGTTCCGAACAGCGCAGTCGATAGCGACGTGATGGTAGAAGGCGATTGAACGTTTCCCGGAGTCGACACGGTTTCGTAGTGCGACGTGATTGCCTTGTTACGGAAAGTCGACTCGAATGGATTCGGCGATGCGTTCCACATGTTATTGAATCGCAACATGGCACCTCCAGCTCCAACTCGAACCGTATCCAGAATGGTCACGCGCCCCGCTTCGCCGGGTCCGAAGGCGGCGTCGTACATATAGGGGGCGGCTCGCTCCGCCGAGCCCGGCGCCAGAGGGGTCGTGAAGTCACTGGCATCGATCACGTTGGGGGTCGGGTCCTCGACGTACGGTTTGCGCAGCCAACCACCATCGCGTGTCACCGATACGTAGACCGACTGGCCCGTGATCGTGCCCGGGTGCCCGGCCACGATCGAACCACCACCGGGAAGGTCGAGCCGGAACGGGATCAGGTTCGTCAGCGCCAGCGTGTAGGCCATGACGATGCTCGCGCCGTCGAAGCAGACGCTCGCAGGGTGATCGCAATGCAGGCTGCCCGTCGCGTACCGATACTGCCAGGCCGGGCGAGCGGGGTCGACCACGTTGCCGAAGTCGAGCATCACTCGCGAGTAGTGCACTGCTTTGAACGCAGCCGACTCGACGCTTGCGCTCACGAGTATGGCCCACTGGTCGCCCATCGGAGCCAGGCCAGCTTCGATGCTCGCTTGTCCGTTGATGTGGCGCGGGACAATGCTGCGAACTGCAGGGATGAACGTGGTGGCGTTCAACTCCCCTCCGCCCCCGATCCACTCGTTACATGCGCCGCCCTGCGCGACCGAAAGCATGATGTCGTACATCCATACGCGGTAGTCAGGCGAGCAGGCGTAGTAGCTCTCTCGCTTATTTGCGATCGAAACCACGACGTCGACAGCCGTGTTAGCGGGTGCACCGATCGAGGTCAGCTGCGCTGGAAGCTGAAAGGACTCACCCTCTGGCAGTTTGATCCAGTTACTGGGCGAGACCTCGATCTCGATGTCCGATGTATAGAAGTTCGCGCTCGAGCCGGTATCACAGCTCGCCCGTCCCGATTGCTTGTAGGTCCGAGCGAATCGCCAGTTGCGGATCGGCACCCCCGTGGCGGTGGTGCGGGTGAACGGCCTCGCAGCGCAGAAATCGAATACCGGAACCGCGGTGGGCCGAAGGATCGGTGTGAGCTCGTTGGTCACGACATAGGACGGGATGCTCTCGTAGTCGTATCCGGGCCTCCGCATGTCCTGCACGAGCTGGCGGGCTACAGGCCCGAACGCATGCCAGCTGTTGAGCCCGAGTCCCGCTGCGTTGAGGCCGAGCCCCGCTGCGTTGAGGCCGAGCCCCGAGGCGTTGAGCCCGAGTCCCGCCGCGTTGAGCCCGAGCCCAGGCGCATTTCCGAACGGAACCGATGTCTGCACCGGTTGCCTAGCCTGCTCGAGCTGCTCGTCCGCGCACCCTTGAGCGAGCACGAGCGCGACACCTAGCAACGTGCTCTTGGTTGATCGGCTGCTCAACATGCGCTTCACCTCTCCTCGTGGCCGCCGTCCCTTCATCAAGACCGATGCCAGCGGTCGAAGCTGCTGTTCGCAAATGCATGCCGAGAACCTCCGTGCGCAATGCGATCGCACTGCAGGCTGGGGCCGGCAGCAAGGTGCGTGTCTCGGCCTGCAGGCGCGATGATGCGGCAGGTGCCTTACCGCGCCCTCAACTGCAGGCGCGAGGTGGCACCAGCACGTCGACGCCGCCTGGCGTCCGTCGCGATATCTGCGCGATTCGTTGTCGGTCCGGCGTGCACGGGGCTCGGCACATTGCTTGTTAATGGACGGCTAGCGGGTGTGCGCGTTGCAGAGCCAACCCATCAACCGACGTAATTGTGGAGGTGCTAGCGATGCCGGGAACGATCCTGATCACGGGTTCCGAGGGTCTGGTAGGAACGGGGCTCGATGAGCTGCTGACGCAACGCGGGGAGCGGGTAGTTCCCTTCGATCTGCGCGCGTCGAAGCGAGGCGATATCTGCGACGCGGATGCGTTGGCCAAGGCCGTGCGTGGATGTCGCGGCATCGTCCATCTCGCGGCCGTGTCGCGCGTCGTGTGGGGACAGCGCGAGCCCGCGCTGTGCTGGCGCACCAACGCCGAGGGCACTCGAAATGTCCTCGACGCAGCCGCGGCGTCACCGGATCGTCCGTGGGTCATCTATGCCAGCAGTCGCGAGGTCTACGGTCAACCCGACGAGCTTCCCGTGCGCGAGCATGCCCCGCTCCGGCCCGTCAATATCTACGGACGCTCGAAGGCCGCGGGCGAAGAGTGGGTGGACGTCGCGCGCTCGGCAGGCGTACGGGCGTCGGTGGTACGGCTGTCGAACGTCTACGGCACGACAAGCGATCACGCCGACCGAGTGGTTCCGGCGTTCGCCGCCGCTGCCGCACGTGGCGAGTCACTGCGCGTCGAGGGGTCCGCGAACACGTTCGACTTCACTCACCTCGACGACACGGTACGCGGCCTCGCGTCACTGATCGAGCTCCTGGACGTCGAGGCACCGCCGCCGCCGATCCACTTCGTCACGGGCCGACCGACAACGCTTGGTGAGCTGGCGCGGGCCGCGGTCAGCATCGCGGGTTCACGCTCGCCGCTCGTGGAGGCACCACCGCGGTCGTTCGACGTAGCGCGGTTTTGGGGCGACCCACGGCGCGCGGAGCAGCTGCTCGGCTGGCGTGCGCGCGTGACTCTAGAGCAAGGGCTGACGCGACTCATCGAGGACTTCGCGGCCGAGACGCGTTTCGCCGACAGTCTCTGTGCCTCCCTCGCATGAGATCGCGAGCGACGTGCCACGGGCAGGATAGCTACGACTCGTCGAGCGCACGCACTGCCACGTCGATCAGTTCGGCTTCGGCGCGTTCGGCGACGATTCGGCTGGTTTCGCTTCCGTCGGTTGCGCCGGCTGCTTCGCGGGCTCGGCCGGCTTTGGCGCGGGCGCCGTCGGCTTCGGCGCGGGCGCCGTGATCGGCGCTGCCGGTGCTGCGGGCTTCTTCGCGGGCGGCGATACCACCGGCGTCTTCGGCTGCGGCTTCTCCGCTTCGCCGGGCTTCACGCCTTGCGCGGCGCTACCGGCGGGCGCGGGCGTCGCGGTACCGGCGGGCGTGGTGCTCGCCGGCGGAGGCGGCAGCACGGACGCGCTTCCCGCGGCGGGAGCTTCGGGCGTCGTCGCGCTGCCCGTCGGCGCTGCTGCACCTGCGGGCGGGTCCGGCATCAGCGCATTGCTGCCAGTCGGCGTCAGCATCATCGACGGCGCTGCGGAGCCGGCGCTGCCCGCCGAACCCTGCTCGAGCAGGGCCTTCTCCTTCGCCTCTTCCTTCTTGCGCGCTTCCTCGGCTTGCTCGGCGCCGAACTTTTCGAGCGCGTCGCTCGAGTCGCGGCTCGCGATGAACGCGAGCACCATCGACGTCGCCATGAAGATGAACGCGGAGGTCGCGGTGACCTTGCGCAGGAACGTCGATGCACCGGAGCCACCGAATACGGTGCCCGCGTTGCTACCGCCGAATGCGCCACCCATGCCGCCACCTTTGCCGGACTGCAGGAGCACCGTGAGCATCAGGAACAGGCACACGATGACGTGCAGAATCATGACGAGGGTCGACATGCGAGCCTAGCTTCTAACCCACCGGCCAAACCGGCGCAAGCTGGCTAAACGGGTCGTGAGGCCTTCACGATCGCAACGAAATCAGCGGCTTCGAGCGATGCGCCGCCGACGAGGGCGCCATCGATATCCGCCTCCGCCATGAGGGCCTCCGCGTTGCTCGGTTTGACCGAGCCGCCGTACTGGATGCGGATGGCCGCGGCGGTCGGCCCGCCGAACCGTTCGCCGAGCCGTTTGCGGATGTGCGCGTGAACTTCTTGGGCCTGCGCCGGCGTCGCCGTGCGGCCGGTGCCGATCGCCCAGACCGGCTCGTACGCGATCACGACTCGCTGCGCGGCGACCGATGCGTCGATGCCTTCGAGCCCACCTGCGAGCTGACCGTCGACGATGTCGAGCGTACGACCTGCATCGCGTTCGTTCAGCATTTCGCCCACGCACACGATCGCGCCGAGCCCGCCCGCGAGCACCGCGCGCGCCTTGCGGCCGACCGATTCATTTGTATCGCCGAAGAACTGGCGGCGCTCGCTGTGCCCGACGATCGACCACGTGACGCCGGCGTCGGCGAGCAGCGGTGCGGACAGCTCACCGGTGAATGCGCCGCTCGACTCCCAGAAGCAATTCTGCGCACAGGTCGCGATCGACGAGCCTTCGAGCCGCTTGGCGACCGCGCTCAGTGCCGTGAACGGCGGCGCGACACCGACCGCGACGCCTTTGACCGCGCCGAGCTGATTCTTGAGCTCGGTGACCAGCGCGAGCGCTTCGTTGATCGTCTTGTTGAGCTTCCAGTTGCCGACCACGAACGGAGTACGCATGCGCGTGGTGTACCGCGAACGCCGTGCGCTACGCACTCCACGTAAGCGTGAACTCGCACTGTTCGTTACCGGTGCAGCGGCACCGCGGGTGCGTCGAGGCGACCTCGGTCGCGCCGGTCAGCTCGATGATGCGCTCGAGCTCGGCGCCGACGAGCGCGCACATCTCCGTCGATCCGGCGAACCCGGTGAGCGTGACGTCGGCGTGGTTCGGCTTGACCGCGACGACGACGTTGCCCCACTCGTGATAGCGCTCCCAGAACGTCGGCAGCGCGGCCATCACGGTTTCCGGAGACAGCGACGATGGGTCGGCGCCGAACAGGCGAGCGAACGTCGCGCTCATCGTGCCGCGGCCGACCTTGCGCGGCACCAGCGCGTTCGGCAGCACCATGCGCGCGAGGTCGAGCACGGCGATCAGCTCCGCGAGCTCGACCCACGCGAGCGGTGCGAGCGTCGACGCGAGCACATTCGCGAGATCGGGGCGCTCGTTCTTCATCTTTGCGATGCCGGACTCGCCGATGTGATGTTGGAGGATCTTCGAGAGCACGCGCAGGTGCGCGGCACGCACGCGGCCGCTCACTGCCGGGCGTAGCGACGAGAGCGGCACGACGCCGGAAGCTTCGTCGATGCCTTCGGTCAGTCCGAGCACGCTTTCGGCTTGCAGCACCGCGACGTCGGAGTCCGACGGAATGGCAACACGAATCTCTCCGCTCATGCGCTCGAGTGCGCGGCCGAGCGCGATCGCAAACGTCGATGCCGACGCCCATCGCTTCTTCGGGTTCGGCTGCAGCGCCTTGCGAAACACGACGTCGACGGCTTCCGACAGGCCGGCGCGCATGTGCGACGGCGGCATCATCTGATCGTTGAGCTGGCGCTGCACCACTTGAGGTGCGGGGCCCGAGCCGAATGGCGGGCGACCCGTGAGCGCGCAATACATGGTCGATGCGAGCCCGTAGACATCGGTCTGCGGCCCGCCTTCTTGCTCGAGGAACGACTCGGGTGCGGCGAAGCCGGGCGTGCCGGCGGCGTCGGACTGGTTGCCGGCTTTGACGGCGACGCCGACGTCGACGAGCACGGCTCGATCGCGCTCGCGATCGAGCAGGATGTTGGCCGGCTTGACGTCGCGATGGATCAGGCCGAGGTGATGCATCGCATCGAGCGCGTCGCCGATTTCGAGCGCGATCTGGGCGACCGCTTCGACGGGAAACCACTCGCGGCGCTCGAGCGTGGCGCGCAGCACCTCGGAGAGCGGCTGGCCTTCGACGAGCTCCATCACGAAGTAGACGTCGCCCGCATGCTCGCCGAGCGCGTAGACCTGGACGAGGTTCTTGTGATGGAGCGCGGCGAGGATGCCGGCTTCAGCGCGGAATCGATCGACGAGGTCGCGGTCGGAGGCGAGGTCGGAGCGCAACACTTTGATCGCGACGGGGCGGCCGAGGCCGAGATCTTCGCCGCGATAGACCACGCCCATCGCGCCGCGCGACAGCTCGTGGACGACGCGATACGTGCCGCCGACCGTGGTGCCCGCGGATAGCGAGCCGGTGTCGGCGTGCAGGTCGGCGTCCTGGCCGCGATCGTCGGTCGCGACGATACGCACGTCGCCGATCGGCGAAGCGCGCAGCGAGTTGTAGCAGCGGGACAGCGCCGCTTCGCCGCTGCGCTCGCCGAGGCCGATCTCGGTAAGCACGCCGCGGACCTGGACGCCGAGCGAGGTGATGTCGTCGATCTTGATCGGCTCGCTCTGCACTTTGAAGATCAGCTTGCGCGCGACGAGCGCTGCTTGCTCGTGGTTTGCACCGACGAGCAGCACGGCGAGCTCGTCACCGCCGGGGCGGCCGAGCACGTCGTTGCCGCGCACGGTGGCGCGCACGCGGCCTGCGATCTGCGCGAGTACTTCGTCGCCGGCGCGGTGACCGTGCGCGAGGTTGATGCGGCGGAGCCCGACGACGTCGAACAGCGCGAGCGTCAGCTTCTCGTTGCGGCGGCCGGCGGCGGCGACTTCGTGCGTGATCGTTTGTTCGAACGCGCCGCGCGTCATCGCGCCGCTCAGCGGATCGTGCAGCGACGATGCGAGCAAGCGTTCGCCTTCGGCAACGATGCGCCGGTGGCTGGTCAGCCACGACAGCTCGCGTGTGAGTCGCGCGGCGATCGCTTTGAGGTCGGTGCGCTCGGCAGGCGAGAACCTGCGCCCGGTATCGGAAACAATGGCGACGAGGCCGGCGACCTCGGTCGGGCCCGAGCGCAACGCGTCGGCGATCACGGACCGCGGATGCGCGCCGCCGACGATCACCGTGCCACCCGATGCGGCGGCGATGCGCGATGCCGCGGCGATCGACTGGCGATAGCCTTCGACCGGTGGCGTGCGCGACGCGGTTGGCGTCATCTGCGAGCCGTCTTTCCACCACACGATGCAATCGTGCGCGGTGAACCCATCGGCGACTGCTTTGAGCGTCTCGCCGGCCGCGCCCGTGAGATCGACGAGCGAGGTCGCGATCAGGCCACGCGCGCGGGCGAGATCGAAGTCGTGCACCCCCGGCGAGCCAGAATCTGCATATGCGATCGCGACGAGCGCATCACCGCTCACCGGTGTGAGCAACACGCCGGTCGCGCTCGCGCTCGCGGCCGCTCCGGCGACGCGCGCAGCGTTTGCACCGTCGCCGACGATCCAGCGCGGCGCTGCGCCCGCGACCGGCGGACCGAGATCACTCGCTACCGCGGGCGCGACCAACAGTGCGGCGTAGCCGTTCGTCGGCGCGTCGGCGCTCGCGAGAGGTTCGAGCACGGCGTTCGCGCGCTCCGCTGCCTCCGCGAGGTCCTCGACCAGGCGGCCGGACGGGTCGAAGACCCCCAGCTCCTTCGCAGCCACGATTCCATCATATCCCGTTGCCACAACCGCCGTCGCGATGGTGTGCGAAGATGATCATGGGCTGTCATGAGCGATCCGACCGACACCGAGGCGGGCGCGACGGATGTCACCAAGCGCGAGGGGGGTGAGAAGAGCGCGCGTCATGACGTGATGCCGGCCTACCTGGACCGGGGCACGCCGATCGGCCGCTACGTCGTGCTCGAACGGCTCGGCGAAGGGGGCATGGGCGTCGTGTACAGCGCGTTCGATCCCGAGCTCGATCGTAAGGTCGCGGTGAAGCTGCTGCAGGGCAAGTCGGGTGGCGACGCTTCGCAGGTGAGCGGCGATCAGGCGTGGCTGTTGCGCGAAGCGCAGGCACTCGCGCGGCTGTCGCATCCGAACGTAGTCAGCGTTCACGATGTCGGCACGCTTCCCGGCGATCGCGTGTTCGTCGCGATGGAGCTGGTCGATGGCGTCACGTTGCGCAAGTGGATGAAGGCGGAAGTCCGGCCTTGGCGCGACGTGCTGCCCGTGATGATCGCGGCCGGGCAGGGGCTCGCCGCCGCGCACGCCGCCGGCCTCGTGCATCGCGACTTCAAGCCCGACAACGTGCTGGTCGGTCATGACGGGCGCGTGCGCGTGATGGACTTCGGCCTCGCGAAGGTGCGGCCCGGTATCGACTCCGGTCCGGTGCCGCGGATCTCGGCGTCGGAGCTCAACATCGAAGCGAAGAGCCCGCTCACCGACTCGCTGACTGTCGCCGGCACGGTGCTCGGCACGCCGGCGTACATGGCACCCGAGCTCTACGCCGGCGGGACCGCGGATGCGGCGAGCGATCAGTTTTCGTTCGGCGTTGCGCTGTTCGAAGCACTGTTCGGCGCGCGGCCGTTTGTCAAGGAGCAGCTCGTGCCGACGCGTCCCGAGCCGCCGAAGCCGAAGCTTCCCGACGGCACGAAGGTGCCCGCGCGCATCCAACGCACGGTGCTGCGGGCGATCGCGATCGATCCGGCGCAACGATTCCCATCGATGGCCGCTCTGCTCGACGAGCTCGGCAACGATCCAAACGCTGCGAGGCGTCGCACGGTGCTCGCGCTCGGGCTCGGCGCGGTCGTGCTTGCCGGCGGTGGTGGCGTGTACATCGCGGTGACTCGGGCGGCGCCCGAGCCGTGCAAAGGCATCGATCAGCGGCTCGCCGGCGTGTGGGATCCAGCGTTGAAGCAGAAGGTCCGCGCCGGCTTCATGGCGACGAAGCGCTCGTATGCGGCGCAGGCGTTCGCGCAAGTCGAGCGCTCGTTCGACGCGTACGCGCAAGAGTGGGTCGCGACTGCGACTGACAGCTGTCGCGCCACGCGCGTGCGCCGCGATCAAACCGAGGAGGTGTTGTCGCTGCGCCAGCTGTGTCTCGATCAACGCCTCGCCGAGCTCGGTGCACTCGCGCAGGCGCTCGTCGATCCGCACCCGTTGATCCTCGACAAGGCAGACAAGCTCGCGCGTGAGCTCGAGCCGCTCGCAGCGTGCTCGAACGTCGCTGCACTGCGCGCACCAGATCAGCCGACACCCGAGCAGCGCGCTCAGATCGAAGGCCCGAGCAAACAGCTTGCTGAAGCGAAGGCGCAGCTGATCGCAGGCAAGTACCTGCCGGCGCTCGTCAGCTCGCAGAAAGCTGTCGATACGGCGGTGAAGCTGAACTACTTGCCGCTGCTCGCGGAGGCATCGGCGATTCGCGGTGCGGCACTCGTGTCGACCGGCAACTTCGTCGACGGGGCGACCGCATATACGCAGGCCGTGTGGACGGGCATGCGCGGCAAGCGCGATGATGTCGTCGCCGGCGCAGCGCTCGCGAACGCGATGCTCGCCGCCGAAGCGCGGGGCAAGCCAAGCGAGGCGATGATCTGGCTCGAGCTCGGCGAAGCCAGCGCGCGTCGCGTCGGCCTCGAACGGGTGATGGGAGCGCGGTTCGGCATGGTGCGCGGCCTCGTCGCGGCGCTGGCCGGCGATTACCCGACCGCGATCGCGCAGCACGAGAAGTCGTTCGCAGCCGCCGAACGCCAGTTCGGCAAGGACAACCCAGCGCTGTGGGCCGACGAGCTGCTGCTCGCGACGACGCTGACGCGGGGACTCGCGTACGCGCGGGCGCTGCCACATTACGAGCACGCGCGAGCGGTGCGCGAGAAGATGGTCGGTCCCGATCATCCCGATATCGCGCTGACGTTGTCGAACTCCGGCATTTGCTACATGCACCTCGGCGACTACAAGAAGGCACGCGAGGTGTACGAGCGAGCACTCGCGATTCGCGAGAAGACCTACGGCAAGCAATCGCCGTTGATCGTCGGCACGCTGATCAATTTCGCCGAGCTCATCGCGAAATCAGATCCTGCTACCGCGCTACCGATGATCGAGCGCGCGCTCGTGCTCGCGAAGCAGCTGCCCGGCGTCGAGCATCCCACCTATCACGAAGGGGCGACGACGTACATCGACGTGCTGTGGCGCGCGGGCCGCGCGGCCGAAGGGCGCAAGGTCAGTGAGGACACGTTTGCGATCGAGCGCCGCGTAAAGTCGGTGACCCTCCCGGGGACGTTGACCGTGCGCGCCGAGCTCGAGCTCGCGCAGCGCGCATGGGCGGACGCCGCCCGGTTCGCCGAGGAAGCGATCAAGATCTTCGAGGAGCACAGCGGCGAGAATCCCGAGCTGTGGCGGCCGCTGTTCGCGCTCGCCGCAGCGAAGCTCGGTCTGGGGGATCGCGCAGCGGCCAAGGTAGTCGTCGAGCGTGCACTTGCTATCGCAGAGAACGCAGGTATTGGCGACTACCACCTCGCCGAGCTGCGCACTCTCCACGCCCGCACGAAGTGATGTGCGAAGATGGTCTGACGAGCGGGGGAACGAGCGCGGAATGAGCGACGACGCGACGGAACATGACGTTCCTGCGACCGACGTGACCAAGCGGGAGGGTCACGCGTCGGAGCGCACGCCCACGGGCCAACGCAATCCGCCACCGATGTACCTCGATCGCGGCGATCCGATCGGTCGCTATGTCGTGCTCGATCGGCTCGGCGAAGGCGGCATGGGCGTCGTGTACAGCGCGTTCGATCCCGAGCTCGATCGCAAGGTCGCGATCAAGCTGTTGCAAGGCAAGACCGGTGGCTCGACGTCGATGGGCGACCAGGCGTGGCTGCTGCGCGAAGCGCAGGCGCTCGCACGACTCGCACATCCGAACGTGGTCAACGTGCACGACGTCGGCACGCTGCCCGGCGATCGCGTGTTCGTCGCGATGGAGCTCGTCGATGGGCTCACGCTGCGCAAATGGGTGAAGTCAGAAGCGCGGTCGTGGCGCGATGTGCTGCCGGTGATGATCGCAGCGGGGCAGGGGCTCGCCGCCGCTCACGCCGCCGGGCTCGTGCATCGCGACGTCAAGCCCGACAATGTTCTCGTCGGAAATGACGGCCGCGTGCGCGTGATGGACTTCGGGCTCGCGAAGGTGAGCCACGATCCGGACTCGGGCCCGGTGCCGCGCACCTCGGCATCGGAGCTATCGATCGACGCGAGGAGCCCGCTTGCCGAGTCGCTGACCGTCGCCGGCACCGTGGTCGGCACGCCCGCATACATGGCGCCGGAGCTCTACGACGGCAACGCGGCGGATGCTGCAAGCGATCAGTTCTCGTTCGGCGTCATGCTGTTCGAAGCGCTCTATCGCACGCGTCCGTTCACGAAAGAGCAGTTGATGCCGCCGCGTGCCGAGGTGCCAAAGCCAAAACAGGTCGACGCCGGTAACGTGCCGGCGAAGCTGCAGCGCATCGTGCTGCGCGCGTTGTCCATCGATCCGGCGCAACGGTTTCCGTCGATGGCGACGCTGCTCGCCGAGCTCGGCGTCGATCCGAACGCCGGCAGGCGGCGCATCTTGATCGGGACTGGCGTCCTCGCGCTAGCTGGTGCCGGCGTCGCGGCAGTGCTGCTGCTCACGCCGCCGTCGCTCGAGCCGTGCCAAGGCATCGATCAGCGGCTCGCGGGCGTGTGGGATGCCGGCGTGAAGAAGAAGATCAGTGCCGCGTTCAGCGCGACGAAGAAGCCCTACGCGACGCAGGCGTTCGCCGCGCTCGAGCGCTCGTTCGATGGCTACGCGAAAGAATGGGTCGCCACCTCGACCGAGAGCTGCCGTGCGACGCGCGTGCGGCGCGATCAGACCGAGGACGTGTTGTCGCTGCGCCAGAGCTGCCTCGATCAGCGGCTCGACGAGCTGCGCGCGGTAACGCAGCTGCTCGCCGAATCCGATGGCGGTATCGTCGACAAGGCAGAGAAGATCGGCGGCCAGCTCGAGCCGCTCGCGTCGTGCTCGAACGTCGCGGTGTTGCGCGCGCCCGGCGTGCCGACCGCCGCGCAGCGCCCGAAGCTCGCAGTCATCAACAAGCACATCGCAGACGCGAAGGCGAACATGATCATCGGCCGCTATCTGCCGACGCTCGTCGGCGCGCAGAAGGCGCTCGATCTCGCGAAGCAAGTAGGACTCGAATCCGCGGTGGCAGAGGCGGAGCTCGTTCGCGGCGCCGGCATGATCTCGACCGGCAATGCGGCAGAAGCGGTGAGCGCCTATCAGAACGCGAGCTGGGCTGCACTGCGCGGCAAGCGCGACGACCTCGCGGCAGCGGCCGCATACATGAGCGCGATGATCACCTCCGATGTGCTCGGCAATCCAACCGAAGCGCAGATCTTCGTCGATCTCGGCGACGCTGCGGCCGCTCGCGCAGGCCTGAGCAGCGTGCTCGAGCAGAAGCGACACACCGTCGCCGGCCTCGTCGCGGCCAAGCGCGGAGATAACGAAGCCGCGGTCGCCGCGCATGAGAAGGCGCTGGCCGCTGCACAGCGCATCGCGGGCCCCGATGACGCCGCGGTGTGGGGCGACGAGGTCATGCTCGCGACGACCTTGCTCAAAGCGCAGCTCTATACCCGCGCGGTGAAGCACTTCGAGCATGCGATGTCGGTGCGCGAAAAGATCGTAGGTTCGGATCACGCCGACATCGCTGTGATGCTGACGATGGCCGGCGTCGCCTACAGCCACCTCGGCGAGCGCGGGAAGGCGAAGGCCGCGTACGACCGTGCGCTCGCGATCCGCGAGAAGGCGTACGGCAAGAGGAACCCACTGCTGATCACCACGCTCAACAACTATGCCGACCTGCTGCGCATGCAGGAGGACTGGCCGGCGGCGCAGGCGATGATCGATCGCGCGATGGACATCGCGAAAATCGCACCCGGCCCCGATCATCCGCTGTCGCACACGGTGGCGACGTCCCACGCCGAGATCGTCGGCGGCTCGGGCAAGATCGTCGAAGCGCGCAAGCTGTTCGACGAGCTGCTCGCGCGCGAGCGGCGGCTGTCGTCGGAGACGCTACCGATCACGCTCGCGGCGCGTGCCGAGCTCGAGCTGCGCCAGAGAGCGTGGGCCGATGCCGCGATGTTCGCCGAGCAAGCGATCGCGGCGTTCGAGCGCGCGGGCGGCATGGAGAACTCGGAGCTCGTCGCACCGCTCGTCACACTCGCGAAGGCGCGGATCGGGGCAGGCGACCGCGCCGTCGCCAAGCCGCTCGTCGAGCGCGCGCTCGCGATCGGCACCAAAGCGGGCAAGACCCCGACCGAGCTCAAACCAGCTCGGGACGTGCTCGCCACGCTTCCGCCCTGATCACCACATCGTCGAGTAGCCGATGTTGAAGCGCAGCGTGCTCGAGATGGCGACGAGCGTCAGGTTCGCGTTGCCCTCGCCATCGACCGAGCCCATCGCCTCGTGCGTGGTGTACTCGTACGCAAGCGACGGGCGCAGGATGCCCGAGCGACCGACCAGGAAGTCCAGACCGATGCGCGGTGCGACGGCGAGACCCGTACCGACGTCGGTGACGTACGCGGCGCCAACGCCCATACCGATGAAGCCGAACATCATGCGGTTGAACGGGATGTGGATCGACGGCTCGAGCAGCGCGGACCACAGCGTCGCCGACTGGCTGCCCGCCTTGAGGTTCGTCACGTCGAGGATCGCGGATAGCTCGATGTTGTCGACGAGGAACCAACCGATCGACGGCGAGAAGTTCACCGCACGAATGTCTTGGGCGATCGTGAGACCGGCTGCGCCACCGAGCTCGAGGACGCCGGCGCGGCCGTAGCCGACCGTGCCACCGACGCCCGCTTGATCGACGACGTCGCCGGACAGGCCGGGGACGACCGGCGTCGGGACCGGCGGGGCCGGATCCGCATCCGATTGCGCGGGCGGCAGCTGATTCGTCGGCGTCGGGGGAGCGGTTGCTTCGGGCGTGTGGGTGCCCGGGGCCGGATCCTCGACGGGTGCCGGGGTCGGGGCTGGGGCACCAGGCTCGGCCGTTTGCGCGAACGCCGCGACGGGCGCGATCGCGACAAGGATGGCAATGAAGGCTTTCTGCAAACGCATGACGATTCCTCTCCGCGAGTTGCGGCGTGGTTGTCCCGCGGCGGAGAAGACTTCCCGCTTGCCGCTGGTGTCGAGCAACTCAGCAAGGCACGTACCAGCGGCAAGTGGCTCGATCTGCGTGCGCCTACGTAGCGACGTGGGTGCGGTGCCGCACGTTGCCGCGCTAATGCGCCGCGATCGGCAAGCGCACCACAAACGTCGTCGTGCTCGGATCGCTCTCGATCGAGATGGCGCCGTTATGCGCGCGCAGGATCTCGCTCGTGATGTAGAGCCCGAGCCCCAGGCCGGCGCCCGAGGTGTTGCGATTCGTCGAGAACGGCGAGAAGAACTTCGCCATCTGCTCGTCCGTCAGCGCGATGCCGCTCTTGGTCTTGTTGCGGACCCGCAGCAAGGCGTCGTCGCCGTCGCGATCGGTTTCGACCTCGACGGGCGAGGCCGGAGGCCCGTGCTGGATCGCGTTGTTGACGAGGTTCGACACCACCTGCGCGATGCGGTCCGGATCCCAGAGGCCGCGCACGTGCGCGAGCCTCGGCTCGATTTTTGCGCTCGGGTAGGCGAGCGATAGCTCCTCGATCACCGACGACACCACCCCGTCGAGGTCGGTCACGGTGGGCTCCACCGGGATGCCGCCGCCGAGCCGCGCGCGAGTGACGTCGAGCAGCTGATCGATGATCGCTTTCATCCGCCGGGTCGTCGAATCCATCAGGCCGGTGAGGTGCTGCACCTTCGCGTTGTCGGCGGCGTGGAACTTGATGCCCTCGATGCCCATCCGCACCGTTTGGATCGGCGTGCGCAGATCGTGGCTGACGATGCCGAGCACGTATTGATGGAACTCCGCCGATGCTTCGCGCTCGGCGGCCACCGCATGCTCGCTCGTGACGTCGTCGAGCGCGACGACCGCCGACGCGACCTGACCGCGGGCGTCCTTGAGCGGCACCGCCGAGGCACGCACGTAGCGAATCGGCTCGCCGTGCGGCTCGACCGACAGCTCGACGCCGCGCACCGTCTCGCCGCGCAGCGCGCGTGCCAGCGGGCTGGCCGCGGTCTCGACGATGTTGCCGTCCTTGTCTCGGACCACGGTGTGCGCGCGTAGATCCTCGACGGTACGCGCGCGCATGAACCCGGGCACGAGCTCGAGCGCCGACTGATTGATGTGCGTGAGCTGGCCTTGCGGATCGGCGACGAGGATGCTGATCGGCAGCTGCTCGACGATGGTCTGCAGCTGCGTGCGCGTCGCGCGCTCGGCGTCCATGCGCAGGCCGTTGTCGAACGCCATCGCGGCGTACTCGATACACATCTTGATCGTTGCGAGATCTTCGGGCTCGAATGGCTCGGAGTGACCGTCGCGCATGACGGTCACGACGCCCGTGATCGGGCTCCGGCTCGGGAACTCGATCACGGCGAGCGAGCTCATGCCGAGTTGGTCGATGACCGGGTGATATGCCGGAGGCAACGCTGCGCGAGCTTGCAGGGACGACGCGAAGTTGTGCACGCACGGATCGGTGATCGCGGCGAACGCGGTGAACAGATTCTCGTGCTGGCGCGAGCGATGGCGTGCGATCGAGATCCCCTGCGTCGCCCCGGGGAGCACGGTGATCGCGCAACCATCGCAAAGCCCGTCGACGAGGGACGTGACCAGTGAAGCGATCACGCCTTCGACACGCGTGCCGATCTCGATGAACGCGCGGCCGAGCTTGCCGACGGCGGCGAGCCGGTTGCGCTCGCGGGTTGCGAGCTCGCGTAGGCGCTTGGCGCGAATCACCGCGTCGACGCGGGCGCGCAGCTCCTCGGGCACGAACGGGCGCGCGACGTAGTCATTCGCCCCGATCGACAGGCCCTCGACGACGTCGCGCGTCTCGATGCGCGACGCGGTTACCAGGATGACGGGCAGCTCGGCCGTGTTCGGGTGCGTGCGCAGAAACCGCACGACTTCGTCGCCCGTCATCATCGGCATCACCCAGTCGAGCAACAGCACGTCGGGCTGGCGGCTGCCGGCTGTCAGTCGCTCGACGACGATCGAGCCATCGGGGAACAGCTCGTAGTCAAACTCGGGGCCGAGTGCGCGTTCGGTGAACTGCGCCTCGACGGGACTGTCGTCTGCGATCCAGACGAGCGGTCTACGTGGGGGACGATTACCGACGGGAAGGGACATAATAGGTGATCTCGCTTGGAATGAGGTCCAACGAAGTTTGCCGGGCGCCGAGGCCAGCCTCGAACACCACGCGCGGCATGCCATAGACGACGGAGGTCGCAGCAGATTCGGTGAGCAGTGAACCGCCGGCTGCAGCGATCGCTCGCGCACCAACGAGGCCGTCGTCGCCCATGCCGGTGAGCACGACGCCGAGGCACTTGGCGCCCATCGTCTCCGCGCCGCTCAGGAACAACTCGTCGACAGCGGGCGTGTGCGCGCGAATCGGCAGCACGTCGAGGTGCGCGGTCAGGCGCTCGCCGTTGCGCCGAAGCTTGAGGTGGTGGCCGGCTTTTGCGAGCACCACGCGACCGCGCTTGAGCTCGATGCCTTCGCTGGCTTCGACGACTTCGAGCGGCGAAGAATCGTTCAGGCGCTTTGCCAGGGCTTCGGTATAGCCAACCGGGATGTGCAACACGACGGCCACCGCGGCCTCGAGGTTCGCGGGTAGTGCCGCGAGCACGCGGGTGAGTGCCTGCGGACCACCCGTCGACGTGCCGATCATGACGAGCTCGGCTGCGCCGCGCAGGGCGGGCGCGACTGGCGTGGGCGTGACGCGCGCGACTTCATGGAAGGCCGTTGCCGCGATCACCTTCTCGACCAGCTCGGCGCCGAGCTCGTACAGCCGATCGCTCGCGAGCGCGGTGGGCTTCGATACGATGTCGATCGCGCCGAGTGCGAGCGCCTCGACGCCAGGTGCGCTGTCGATCGTCGACACGCTGACCACCAACACGCGCGGCCGCTTCTTGCCCTGCAGTGCGCGCAACACGTCGAGCCCACCCGTGCCGGGCATCGTCAGATCGAGCGTGACGAGGTCAGGATCCTTCTCGGCGATCTGCGCGAGCGCGTCGTCGCCGTCGCGGGCGGTACCGATCACATCGATACTGCCGCTGGCCTTGAGCACGCGCGACAGCACGGTGCGCGCGAACGCGGAGTCGTCGACGACGAGCACGCGCGGCTGTTTCACGAGCTCGCCCTCCGGTAGAAGAACGAGCCACCGCGCTCTTCACACACGAGCGAGGTGCCGAATCGCATCAGCGACTCGGAGATGCCGACCGCGAGCAAGCCGCCCGGCTTGAGCGCACTCGCGACCCGCTCGACGACAGACAGCACGCGAGACTCCTTGAAGTAGATGAGCACGTTGCGGCACAGGATCGCGTCGAACGTGCCGAGCTTGCCGATGCCGGTTGCGTCGATGAGGTTGACGCGTTCGAACTTCACGGACGAACGGATCCGCGGCGCGACGATCACGCCCTGCGGCGAGACCTCGAGATAGCGCTGCGCGAGCGCGACCGGGTGCCCCTCGCGCAGTGCGCGGCGGCTGTGACGCCCGCTCTCCGCTCGCGCGAGGACCGGCGAGCTGATATCGGTCGCGACGATCTCGACCTTGTCGAGCAGGTTGCGGTCGTCGAGTAGCATCGCGAGTGTGAACGGCTCTTCGCCAGATGCGCACGCGGCGGACCACACGCGAGCACGCCCGCGCTCCTTGACGGCTTGCGCGAGGTGACCATCGACCAGCTCGACAAGCGGCGGCAGCTCGCGGAAGAAGTACGTCTCGTGCACGAGCAGGACCTCGATCAGCCGCCGGATCTCGTAACCGTCGCGGTCGTCGTAGCGCAGCCGATAGTAGTAGTCGAGCAGCGACGCATAACCGAGCTCGAGCGCGTGGTCCGTGACCTTGCTCGCGAACAGCTCGTTGTCGTTGACGCCATACGAAACCCCCGACACTTCCTCGACAAGCGAGGTGAACAACACGAACAGCTGGGGCGACATCGTCATCGACGGCATCAGTGGTTCCCCAAGGCGGCCGAACAAACCCGCCGGACCTCCGGATCCGGATCGTTGTGGGCGAGGACCGCGACGGCTTGCAGCGCGCCCGCGGCGTTCGCCGCGATAAGCGCACTTGCCGCCGCGGCGCGCGCCGCCGGATTGGTGAGCGCGAGCGCGTCGAACAAGGCCTTCGTCGCCGTCTCGACGTGCATGCGGGTCAGCGCGGCGACGAGGATCGGTGCCATGCGGTCATCGGCGCTCTTGAGCCGGCTGCGGATCGCGGTGATGCGAGCTGCACCTGGCTGCGACAGCGCGCGCTGTACCGGATGGTCCGGCTCGCTACGCAGCGCGTAGTCGACCAGCACGTGCGCGGCCGCTTCGTCCTTGCGCTCGACGAGCAGTGACAGCGCAGCATCGCGAACCTCCGGCGTCGAATCGGCGACCGCCTCTTCGAGCGCGACGAGTGCGCGCGGTTCGTCGAGCCGGGCAAGCCCAGAAACGGCCACGAGGCGAGTCGCCGGATCGGTCGACCGTGCGGCCTCGATCAGGATCGTCGTCGCGCCCTCGCGCGCGTGCATGCCGACGCCGACCAGGCCGGCGCGGCGTTCATCGGGATCCGTCGACGACGCGGCCTTGCGCACCGCGTCCCAGGCTTCGGGCGAGCCGAGCCGGGACAGCGCCTCGATCGCGGCGATGCGCACCTGCGGCGCCGGGTCGCGCAGCCGCTCGATCAGGAGCTCGGAAGCGCGGGCGTCTTTCGCGCCGAGCCGGCCAAACCCTTGTGCCGCGTAATAGCGCACCCAGGCGGCGCTGTCGGCGATGCCCTTGCTGAGCAGCTTGACCGCTGTGCCGCCACCACGCGTCGAAGCGGCGCGCATCACCGCGGAGCGGAGCGCATCGTCGGGGGAAGACGCCAGCTTGACGAGCAGGTCGTCGGCGCGCGGATCATCGACCGTGCCGAGGCCGGCGATCGCGAGCTCGGTGATCCGGCGATCCGAATCATCGATCGCTTGGCGCAGCGGCTCGAAGCCCGACGCGTAGCCAAACGCGCCGAGCAGCCGGATCGCGTGGCGCCGCACCGAGGAGCGCTCGGATCGCACGGCAGCGAGCGCGAGTGCTTCGGTATCGTTGCTGCCGAGCGTCAGGATCGCAGATACCGCTGCATGCGCGACGCGTGCGCTCGCATCACCGAGCGCTTCGAACAGCTGCGGCACACTCGCCGTATCGCCGATGCGCGCGAGTGCTTCACATGACCGCGCGCGCACCTCCGCGTCTTCATCGCCGAGTAGCGGGCGCACGGCCGCCGCAGCCTCGCGGCTGCGCACGAGCGGCAGGATCGCGGCACGCTGCGTCGGATCGGCTGTGCCGAGTGCCGAGATCAACGCATGGTCGGACTCGCGGCCGAGCTGTTGCAACGCGTCCGTCGCGGCGTTTGCGGTGGTGGCGTCGTCGAGCATCGCCGTGATCGCCGACAGCACCGTGGCATCACCGGCGCGGCCGAGCAGGTTCGCGATCGCCGTGCGTTCGCCAGGATCCGCGCCGCGCACCGCGGCGGCGATGCGGCCGAGCCAAGGCGCGATAGCCGGTCGCAGCACCTCGGTCACGTGTTCGGCCGTCCCCGTCCACTCGGCGCGCGCCATCAGCTCGGCGAGTGAGAGCGCGACGAGCCGGACGATCGCATCGCTTGGGTTCTGGAACAGCGACGTGATCGGTGCGATCGCCGAGGACATGCCAGTGCGACCGAGCGCACGTACGACTTCGAGCCGGTACGTCTCGTCGGCCAGTAGCGTGGCGAGCGGTGGCACGCTGCGCGGGTCACCGGTGCGCGACAGCACCTGGATCGCCGGGAACGTGCGGAAGAAGCGGCGGCTCTCGATCACGCGGATCAGCGCCTCGACGGCCGACGTGCCGCCGATCATGCCGAGCGCTTCGATCGCAGAGACCGACACGTTGTCGTTCGCGTGCTCGACCAGCTGCGCGAGGATCGGCACCGCGGTCGGAATGCGCCGGCGGCCGAGGATCTGCGCGGCGTCGGCGACGACCTGCGGGTTGTCGTGTTTCGCGAGGCGGAATACCTCGTTCGTGACCTTGGTGCCGAGCGAGCCGGCAAGTGCATCGACGGCCGCCGCGATCGCGGCTTCATCGGTGCGCTCGTCGCGCAGCCAGTTTGCGAGCGGCGTCGCAGCGTCATCGCCCAGCGCGGCGAGACCCGCAACGACCGCGCGCCGCACGGTCCAGCTCGGATCGCCGAGCAGGCCCAACAGCTCGCGGACGCCGCGGTCGCCAACGGCAACCAGGCGATCGACATGCTCGATGCGCGCGCGTTCCGCGTCGGTGATCGCGTGACTACGACGACTCAAGCTTTCCCTCCGTTGTCGCGCCGTTCCCTTCGATCCCGAGCGTGTTGCCCAGCGAGGTCATCAGGTCCGCTTGCTCGACGTTCGCGCGACGCACCTGGCCGATCTCTTGCGCGATCAGCGTGATGTCCTTGGCAGTCTGTGTGGTCGCCTTGACCTGATCGTTAAACGTCGTCGCGATCTCGCGCGTACGCACGCGAATATCGCGCATCGCAACGGCGACCTGTTCGGCTGCAATCGCTTGCTCGGCCGAGGCGCGCGCGATGGTCTGCACCATCGAGGTTTGGCGCGCCGAGCTCGCCGCCAAGCTCGCGAGCGCATCGGCTTGCTCGCCGACCGCCCGAGCGGTCTGACGCGCGACGCGGCGGACCTCGTCGCCTTCGGTCGCGAGTGCGGCCACGGCTTGCGTCTGCTCGGTCGTCGCCGTCGTGACGGTCACCGAGAGCCGAGCGACTTCGCGCGCGCCTTGTTCGACTTCCTTGGCCGCGCGCGCCTGTTCGCCGACCGCCTTTGCATTCTGCGCTGCTTGCTTGCGAGCCGACTCCATCGCGCGTGCGATGTCACTCGCGCCTTTCGCCTGCTCGTTGATCGCGGTGACCGTGCGCTGCGTCGCGGTCGCGACTTCCTGCGCCTGGCTCGTCATCGTGGCAACCCCGCGCAGCTGCTCGGCCATTGAAGAGGTGGTGCGCACCGTCGCGCTGCGCATTTGCGCGGCCGCTTTCGCGAGCTGCGAGGCTGCGGTTGCCTGCTCGGTCGTCGCGCGGCTGACCTTCACGACGTTCTCGCTGAGCCCGTTATTCGTCTTGACCATGTCGCGCAACGCGCGTGCTTGTTCGGTGGTGGCATCGCGCGTCTGCTTCGCCATCGTGCGCATCTCGTTCGCGGCACGTGCGAGCGACTGCGTCGCCTGCGTCTGTTCCTCGCCCGCGCGCGCGATCGCGCGACTCTCGTCGCTGAGCCTCGCCGTTGACTGCACCACGGTTTGCACGGCCTGCGCCTGTTCGGCGCTCGCGGTGCTGATGTCGCGGATCGCACGGTCGACGCTGACGACGCCGTCGAGAATCGTCTGCAAGCCGCCGCGGGCGTCTTCGGAGAGCTGCGCGCCTTCGTCAGCAAGCCGCAGCCCCTCTGCGTTCGCCTGCACCGCCTCGCGTGCGGTGCCCTGCAGGCCGCGCACGATCTTGGCGACGTCGCCGGCCGCTGTGGCTGCACGCTCCGCGAGCGCGCGAACCTCCTCGGCGATCACCGCGAACCCGCGGCCATGCTCGCCCGCTCGCGCAGCTTCGATGCTCGCGTTGAGCGACAACAGATTCGTGCGGTCGGCGATCAGGTTGATCGTCTGCACGATGTCGCCGATCTCCTCGGCGCGCTTGCCCATGTCCTTCATGACGACCGAGCTCTCGGTCATTGCCTGGCGGATCTTGATGAGGCCTGCGATCGTGCGGCCGACGGTCGCGCCGCCGGACTGCGCCGATGCGGTCACGCGATCCGACGTCAACCTCGTCGCGTCGACGAGCGAGATGATCTTGCGCGTCGCGCTGTCGAGCTGGGTGCTCGCAGAGGCATTCGTCTGGGCCAGCTGTGCGACCTGGCTCGCCGATTGGCCGACCATCGACGCCGAGCGGGTCACCTGTTCGATCGCAGCGACGTTGCCGTCGACGACGGCCGCGTTCTTCTCGGCGGTGACTGCGACCTCTTCGACCGATGCGGCGATCTCGGCGGTCGCGCTCGCGTTCTCGATCGATGTTTGCTCGAGGCCCTGTGCAAGATCGGCGACGCCGCGGATCGATCGTGCCAGCTCCTCGGCGGTTGCCGAGGTCTCTTCGACTGACGTTGCGGTCTCGGTCGCGTCACGTGCGACCGCTTCGAGGCCCGTTGTCACCGCGCCGAGGCCGGTCGCGATCGCGCTGATGCGGTCGTTGACCTGGCGCGAATCGCCGGCGACGCGACCGAGCCCGGCCGACATCTCTT
>DATDCH010000495.1:0-10120 GCA_036524455.1 Kofleriaceae bacterium
AACGCGGTCAGGTTGTCTGGCGCCTTGAACTCGACAGTCGCGATGCCGGCGGCGTTCGTCACCGCACCGGGCACCCACACCGCACTCGCAACGAACCGCGAACGCAACGAGCCTGCCGCATCGCCGCCGCTCGCCGGCCGCTCCACGTTCGGCGCCGGGATGTCGCGGATGTACTCGAGCTGCGTCGCGCTCGTCACGCCGAGTCCCCACGGCGCGAAGAAGCTCGGCACCGGATCCGGCGTCTGATAGCCGATCAATGACAGCACGCCTTCGTCGGCGGCGGTGATCGAGACCTCCGCAGAGACCGGCTTGCCCGCCGCATCGGTGACCTTCACCGTCGCCGTGACGGGCGCGCCCGGCCGATACTCCTTCTGGTCGGTCTCGACACTGACATTGAGCCGGTTGTCCTCGGGACGCACCGGCAAGTTGACGATGCCCATGCGCATGCGCGGTTTGCCGCGCGAGCCATCGCCCGTGCGTCCCTGCACGAGCGCGACCGAGACATAGACGTTCGGCGCCATCGCTGCCGTGATCGGCACGGTCAGGTGCTTCAGCTTCGGCGTGATCTCGATCAGCCGCTTCTCGATCACGCCGTCGCGCTCGATCGTGACGAGGCCGGTCGCCTGTGCGAGATCGGTCTTGAGGATCAGCGTCGCTGTGTCGCCGGCTTTGTATTCCTTCTTGTCGGCCGCGATGTCGAACGACAGCGTGTCGTCGCTGCGCCACGAACCACCGCCGTCACCCCACGCGTAGAGCCGCTGCGCCGCCGGTGCGGCCTCTTGCTTGTCGTTCTCGCCTTCGACGACGACGAGGTAGTCACCGCCGCTCGCCGGCGTGAATTCGATCTCCGCCTTCCCGCCGGTGAACGGCATCGTCTTGTCGAGGATGACCTGCGTGATGTCCTTGCACGCGTACGAGCCGCGATAGCCCCAGTCTTCCCACACGCAGTTGTAGTCGCGCCGCGTCACCTTCACCTTCGCGGTGCTGTCGGTGAGCTTGCCGTCGGCGCCCACGCTGACGAGCTGGAACTTCGCCGGCTTCTTGACGTCGAGGAAGTAACCCGGTGCCTTGATGCCGTAGTACTTGCGCGCGCGGAAATACGGGATCGTGAATGTCTTGCTGATCACCTCGTTCGACGGCGACGTCACGTTCGCGCGAATCAATAGATCGGCATCGCTGTAGATGTCGTTCGGCCCGACCGAGAACGCGAACGTCGCGTTGCCCTTGTTGTCGAGCGCGACGTGGTCTTCACCGACGAGGTTCTGCGCCTCCTCGGACTCGTAATACGAGTAGTACTCGTACTGGCGGTCGTCGGAGAAATCGAACTCCTTGTGCTGATCGAAGCGCACGCGACGCTTGCGGCTATGCACCGCGACATCGACCTGCCCGGTGCGCACCGGTGCGCCGTAGAAGTAGTTCGCCGAGATCGTCGCCTTCACGTCACCGCGGCGCACGAGCAGGCTCTCCTTGGTCTTGCCAGAGACCTCGAACGTCGCCGCGCGGAATTCCTCGACGGAGAACGTGCGCGTAAACGTGCCGTGGTCGAGCTTCGCAGAGACCGTGTAGTCGCCGAGGCGCGCGTCGCCGGGCAGCTCGACGTCGAACCAGAACCCACCGAACGCGGAGAGGCGCGCATCCGTGGTGGTCACCGTCTTGCCCTGCGGGCCCATCACCTCGACCGAGACCTTCTTGCCGGCGTTCGGCAGCGACAGCGGCTCGCCGAGCTTGGTGACGCGCGCGATGCCTTTGACGTGCACGGTATCGCCCGGCCGATACAGGCCGCGGTCCGTATGCATGAAGCCGCGCAGCTTCGTCGGGCCGGATTCGCGATCGACCGCGATGTTGAACGCCCACGTCGACAAGCCGCCGCTCGCGTTCGGGTTGACCATCGTCCAGTCGTTGCCCTGCTGCACGTAGACGCGCAGCCCGCCCATCGAGTCGCCTTCGCTCTCGTCGTCTTCGTCGTCGCCGCCCCCACCGCCGCCCGCCGCGCCGAGCTTGCCGGTGCCAGGTAGCACCGCGACGCCTTCGGCATCGGTGGTTCCCGTGAACGTCACCTTGCCCGCTGCGTCGCGCACCGACACGGTCGCGCCCGGCAACGGCTTGCCGGTCGATAGCTTCGTCGCCCACACGAGACCGCGCGTCGGTGACAGCTTGCTCACCACGCCGATGTCGGTGAAGTTGACGAGCACCTTCTGGCGGCCGCCGTCGGCGAACGCGCCCTTCTCGACTTCAGCGGAGCCGACCTCGAGGTAGTACATGCCCGGACCGGGCTGGCCGCCGAAGATCGTCGACGGATCGATCGAGTTCTGGCCCCACTTGTTCTTCGTACCCGCGATCGCGATCTTCTTGTCCTTGGGCCTCAGCCGCGTCTTCTTGAAGTCGATCGGCTTGCTCTCCCACCATTCGATCAGCGGCGACAGCTCGTGGAAGTTCGCCTGCGTGACCTCCACCGCGGTGACCTGGACCTCGGAGACGTTACGCGTCCACAGCGGCACGACCGGTCGCTTGAGCTCGGCGACGAAGTAGCCCGACTCCATCGAGATCGTCGGCTTCGCATCGGTGGTGCGGAACGACAGCACCTGCGGTTTGTCGAGCTTCTGGCCGAATACGTCGGTCTGCGCGCTGTCGACCGTCAGCGTGTAGTCGGTGCGCGCTTCGAACTGACCCGAGCAGCTCACGCCCGGCGGCGTGTCGGCGAGCGCATGGCAGCCCTGCGGGAAGCCCGGCACCGGCGGCGAGATCGTGAGCTTGAACGGCTCGGCGAGCGGATTCGTGAACGCGAGCTTCAGGCGTAGCGCCTCGTCGGGGACGATGTCCTGGCCGCTCGGCTCCATCGCGACGAACTTGAGCGGGCCGTACGTGTGCAGCTTGTCCTCGAGCGGCTTCTCGATCCCGAGATTGCCGACGACGCCCTTGAGTCCTGCCTTGCACATGATCGTGTAGTCGGTGTCGAGCGCGAGCGGCGCGGCGGGCGCGATCGAGTACGCCTTCGAAGGCCCCGCGACCGCATCGGCGTTCTTGATCTTCTGGCTGCCGCCCTTGCCGGTGAAGCTGCAGTTCTTGTCGAGCTCCGCGAACGCGACCTCGTGGTTGAACACCAGCTTGATCACCTGATCGCGTTTCGCGCGCTCCTTCATGCCGAGCACGTCGAGCGAGCCGGTCAACCGCTCGGTGAAGAACTCGAAGGTGTACGGCGTGCCGAGCACGCTGCCGTCGACGGCCTTCGTGCTGCCTGGCACAGTGACGGTGAACTTCGTCGACACCGGCAAGCTCGCGGTCGGCACCAGGACGAGTGTCTTGTCGTCGCTCCAGTGCGCCTCGGTCGGCACGTCGGGCGCGAACTTCACCGTTGCCTTCGCGTTCGGCAGGTTGACTTGATCCTTGCCGACCATCGGTCGACCGAACGCGAGGATCACGCGAACCTGACCTTCGACTGCGCCGGTCGGCGTGCCGGTGACGGTCAGGTCTCCCTTCGCGGCTTTGCCACCGCAGCCAAACGCCAGCACCACCACAAGAACGAGTCCGTAGTTCCGCATCGCGCGGGAACGTAGCACCGCGGCAAACCGCGATCCCGGCACTTTTGACGCGAAGCTACGAGCTTGGCTTTTTGGGCGTGGTCAGCTCGATCACTTGATCGTCGCTGCCGTCGGCACTACGAGCCTTCAGCTCGCGCACCGCCTCGCCGAGCGCGGTCTGTGGATCGATACCGACGGCCTGCTTCATCACCTGCGACAGCGCATGCGCGAACGCCGTCGCCGACGCGAACCGATTCGCCGGATCCGCGGCGAGCGCGACGTCGAGCACGGCCGCGAGCGACGACGGCATGTCGGGCCGGCGGTCCGCGATCGGCGGCACCTTGCACGCGCGGATCTTCTTGAAAATCTCGACGTCGTTCTTGCCGTCGAACAACCGCTCCCCCGACAGCGTCTCCCACAGCACGCTACCAACGCCGAACAGATCGCTCTGCGGCGTGTTCGACTTGCCGAACGAGACCTCGGGCGCGAGGTAGCTCAGCTTGCCTTTCACGGTGCCCGGCGCGGTCATGCTCGCAACGCGATCGCGCGCACGTGCGAGCCCGAAGTCGGTGAGCTTGACGACGCCGTTGACGCCGAGCAGCACGTTGTGCGGCGTGACATCGCGGTGGATCACCGGCGAGGGTGAGCCGTCGGGTCCACGGCGATCGTGCGCGGCGCCGAGCCCACGCAGCGTGCCGATACCGATCGCGACGACGAGCGGCCACTCGACGTGGATACCGGCCTCGCGATGCGCGCGAATGAAGTGACCGAGGTCGATGCCCTCCACCCACTCCATCACGAGGTAGTACGAGCCTTCCTCCGCGAGGAAGTCGTGCACCTGGACGATGTTCGGATGCGCGAGCTCGCTGCCGACGCGCGCCTCCTCGATGAACATGTCGACGTAGTTCTTGAGCGCGCGGTACTCGGGCTTGATGTGCTTGATCGCGACGGTGCGCTGAAAGCCAGCCGCACCTTTTTGCACGGCCTTGTAAACGGTCGCCATGCCGCCCTCGCCCGCGACTTCCACGAGCTGGTACTTGCCGTCGATCAGCTGCCCACCGGGCTGCACGATCAGAGTATCGCGCCAGTTGTCGGCATCGGGAACAGCTTAAGTCGCTTCTCATTCAGTCTAGGCTAGCCTTTGCGACTTCGAGCGCGGCCATCGCCGCCTCCCACCGAACGGTCAGCTCCTCGAGCTTGTCAGAAGCGCCCTGGTAGTCGGCGAGCAGCTTATTGCGGCGTGCGGCATCGTCGTAGACGCTCGGATCCGCCAGCTCGGCCGACCTCACCTTCTGCTCGGCTTCGAGCACGCCGATCCGCTCCTCGAGCTGGGCCACCTGCTTCTCGAGCGGGCCGAGCTTGGCCGTGCGCTTCTGGCGCGCCTCGGCCTCGCGTCGCTTGCGCGCCTTGTCGTCCTCGCGGCTCACCTTGGGCACTGGCGCGGCGGGCGCCGACTTCGTCAGCTCCGCACCATCGGTTGCCGCGATCGCCTGGCGGCGCTGCGTCATCGAGTACATGTACTCGTCGAGCGTGCCCGGATAGGTCTCGACGCGGCCGTCCTCGACGTTCCAGATCCGGGTCGCGAGCTGGCGGATCAAGCTGCGGTTGTGGCTGACGAACACGAGCGTGCCGTCGTACGTCGTCAGCGACTGCGCGAGGCTCTCGCTCGACGCGAGGTCGAGGTGGTTCGTCGGCTCGTCCATCAGCAGCAAGTTGCCGGGCGCGAGGCACAGCCGCGCGAGCGCAACGCGCGCACGCTCGCCGCCCGATAGCACCTTGACCGGCTTGTCGATGTCGTCGCCCGAGAACATGAACGCGCCGGCCATCGAGCGCACGCGCGCGGGCTGTGCGTCGGGCGCCGCGCGCTGCAGCACCTCATAGATCGTCGCCGTCATGTCGAGCGTCTCGGCGTGGTGCTGCGCGTAGTAGCCGACCTGCACGCCGTTGCCGATCTTGATCGTGCCCTCGTCGTGCGGAATTTCGTCGGCGATCATGCGCAGCAGTGTGGTCTTGCCTGCGCCGTTGACGCCGATGATGCCGATCTTTTCGCCGCGCTTGACGGTCAGATCGATGCCCGGGAACACGATGTGCTCGCCATACGCCTTCTTCAGCTTGTCGATGCGCACCGGCTCGGACACCGTGCGCTGCGACGGCGGAAACGAGAACCGCATCGTGCCGCGCTTCTCGTACTGCTCGACCGACTCCATCTTCTCGAGCCACTTGATGCGCGACTGCACCGCCTTCGCCTTGTTCGCCTGCGCGCGGAACCGATCGATGAACTTCGTCAGCCGCTCGCGCTCGCGCGCCAAGTTCTTCGCCTTGCCCGCGAGGATCGTTTCTTCTTCGGCACGCGCCGCCACGTACTTGTCGTAGTTGCCCGGGTAGCTGCGCACGCCCTCGAGCTCGAGGCTGACGACGCGGGCGATCTGATCGTTCAAGAAGTCGCGGTCGTGGCTGATCAAAATGAAGCAGCGGTTCCACTTCTTCAGGAAGTCCCCGAACCACGCGACCGACGGCAAGTCGAGGTGGTTCGTCGGCTCGTCGAGCAGCAGCACGTCGGGTCGCTGGAACAACAGACCCGCGAGTACGCCACGCATCTTCCAGCCGCCCGAGAACTCCGCCAGGTCGCGCGTCTCGTCGCCGGGCTGAAAGCCCAAGCCCGCAAGGATCGCGAGCGCCTCGTGCTCGCCGAAAAATCGATCGAAGTGATCGATGCGCTCGTGCAGCTCGCCGACCTCGCCCGCGAGCTCGAGCAGCTGGTCCTCGTCGACATGATCCTTCGTCGCCTGCTCGAGCGCGGCCTCGGTGCGCGCGAGCCGCTCGTCGAGCTCTTTGCGACCGGGCACGCTCGACAAGATCATGTCGATCAGTGAGCGACCGCCCGCGATCGCCAGGTCCTGCGGCAGCCAGCCGACGCGTACGCCGTTCGCGCGCGTCATCGAGCCGTCGTCGACCTCCTGCTCGCCGGCGATCACCTTGAGCAGCGTCGTCTTGCCCGAACCGTTCGGGCCGATCAGACCGATGCGGTCGGCTTGGCCGAGCCGCAGGCTGACCGCATCGAAGATCATCCGATCGCCGAAGAACAGCGTGACTTCGTCGAGGACGACCAGACTCATGCGAGCGGCGAATGCTTAGCACAACCCGCCCGGCGGTCCGAGGCCCCCGAAGCGGGTGAAGCTAGAATCCCTGCTTCGTGATCTTGCGGCGATTGCTGCGCGCGACCATCGTGCTCGGCAGCGAGCCATCGGATTCGCGGCGCTTGATCTCGTCGCCGAGCGGCCTGATTACCGCGAGCGCGGCTTCGTCGTCGCGATACCGATCGATCAGCTCGCCATACGCCTCGCGCACGGAATCGGGATCGGGCGGCGCCGCCATCAACGCCTTGACGACGCCCATCCGCCAGCGCAGCGCGAGCTCGCCACCGATCTCGTCGGCGAGCGCGTCGCCCGCTGCGCGATCGAGCGAGCTCGGATCGCTATCTACGCTCTGGACGAGCGCGGTCAAGCGAGCGGTGGCGTCGGCCGACATGCGCTCGATCGTAGCACGCTGGGGATCGCGTGCTTCCGGCTGTCATGGGTGAGATCGGCTAACGCTGGGTTACAGGCCGTGTACGACCGCGAGGTCGAGGACGGCGTTCGCGCGCTCGTCACCGCCGACGGGCGCACCGATGCCCGCACGCAGCCGCCAGTCGTTGTCGCGGGTCACGCGCCAGTGCACGCCAAGGCGGAGCAGCACGTGATCGAAGCCGTGGTACCAGCCCGCCGAGAGGTCGGCGCCGGCCAGGAGCGCAAGCCGGGTGCGCAGGTGCCAGACGACGTCGCTGCCGGCGCGAAACGCGAGCCGGTTGGTGGCACCGGCGACCGACGAAGCCCGCATGCCGAGTGCGCCGAGCCGCGCGTGCAGCACGAACCGTGGTGCGATGCGGCCGGTGACGACACCGCCGAGCTGGCCACTGATGTGGACCGTATCCATGTCGTTGCGCGTGAACGGCAGCTCGAGCTGCGCGACGAGCGCGCCGCGTGCACCCACGCCGATGAAGCCGCCCGCCGCCGCGCCGATCACGAGCGGCCCGAAGCCCGCGTGCGTGACCTTGTTGACCGCGTTCTGCACGAACGAGAAGTCGACGACGCGCAGCTGTGCCGACAGCTCGTGCGCCTCGCGGATGACGACGCGTCCGCCGAGCGCGAGATCGCCACCGAGCGAGCCGTAGAAGCCCGGCGTGTCGATCAGCGCGTGCGCGAGCAGGCCGGCCTCGAGCTCCTGACGCAGGCATGCCGAACGCTGCGCGTCGAGGTCGACGTCGCGCACGGGCGTGACGATCGGATCGATCACGGTGGCGATGCACGGATCGTCGGCGCGCTCGTCGGCAAGCGCGAGCGCCGGCGTGGCGAGGAAGACGAGCGCGAGCGGCACGCGCATGCACGACGTCATGGCGCCAACCCCGGCGGCGTCCACATGCCGTCGCCACCGAAGTCGACGATGATCGGATTTGCGAAGCCTTCGGGCCACGCACCCCGCGCGATCCGCGTGATGAGGAATCGCCGATCGCTTGGATCGGTCGGATCGGGTGGCGCGCGGAGCGGACCGACGTCCTCGTCGGGATCGACGTCGGCTTGATCGACGACACCGTCGCCGTTGTTGTCGCTGGTGTCGACCACGCCATCGTTGTCGAGATCGGCGGCGAGCGGATACGCGAGGCCCGCCTCGACGATGATGAAGTCGTCGCGATCGACGAGCTCGCTGATCGGAATGCTGGCCGAGTAGCGCAAGAGCTCGGTGCCGAACGGATTCGTGGGCTGCTGCAGCTGCGCGCCCGACGCGATCACACGCGTGCCGCGCGACGTGACGATGCGGACTTCATCGACGGGGATCCACGACGCGGCGAGCACCTGAATCTCGAGGACGTGATCGAGTGGGACGGGAACCACGAAGCTCGAAATCACGCTCGCAGCGTTCACGGCGCGCCGCGTGACGATCACGCCGTTGCCGGCGCTGCTGAATCCGTTGCGGACCATGAAGTTGATGTCGCCCGGCGAATCGGGGCCCGCGGGCACCCAGTTTCGCGCCCAGCCGAGGTGGTCGTCGGTCATGCCGTGCGAGTCGCTGTTGCCGAGGCCGGTGACGAGGAAGCCCTGCGCGAGCAGCGAGTGCCACAGCGTGCGCGCCTGCATCATCTCGCTCATGTCAGCGCCGTTGATGATCTCGATCGCCGTCCAGTCCATGTTGCTGTGCGCACCGCTCGGTTTGCGCGTCAGCATCGGTTGCTTGGCGACGGGCACACGCGGATCGAACTTGATCGCACGCAGGTAACCGGTGTCGCGCCCGAACAATGGATCGCCCCACGGATGGTTGAGCATCATCATGCCGCCCGGGCCGACGAGCGGCGCCATTCGATCGAACAATGTGCCGGGCTCGATCAGCTCGTCCCACGGCGCACCGGCGCGCGGCGCGGCGAGGTCGCGCTCGAGCGGCCAGAAGTTGAAGTGACCGATCACGCGCGGCAGATCCTCGCCCTCGACGTCGAGCCACGGGATCAGTTGCGTCGCCTCGAGGCCGCCCATCACGGTGACGCGATCGGCGAGACCGAGCAGCTCGACGACGTCGGTGTAGTCGCCGATCACGTCGTGATCGGTTGCCGCGATCACGTCGACGCCGGCTGCGACGAACGTCTTCACGCGATCTTCGTCGGGAATCCCGGAGTCGAAGCTCGCGCGGCCGTGGACGTGAAAGTCCGCTGACATCCAGTCCATGCCGGTCGCCGACGCGAGATCGAGCTTCTGGATGTCGATCGCGACCGTCACGATCTCGCCGGGCTGGAGCTGCACGTGCTCGATGTCGACCGTGTGCTCGGGCCCTGCGGTCGCGATCACGAGGTACTTGCCGGCGGGCACTTCGACGTCGGTGCCCTGCGGATCGACGATGACGTGGTTGCACGCGGGCGACGCACCGTTCGGCGGCCCGAGCCACGGCGCACACGCGTCGAGCCGGCCGTGAAACGTGCCGGTGACGTCGGCACGCGTCGGCTCGTCGTCGGGCACGAACACCGCGATCGCCCACGCCGCCTCGCGCGGACCGTTCGGCAAGTCGCGCACGACGCTGAGCTGCACGGTCGCGGGCTCGGGCACATCGATGTCGCCGAGGTTCGTGCCGGTGACCTCCGCGACCTTGCGACCGAACGACCACACTTCGGTCGTTAGCTCGCCGTTCGATGCGACGATCGCGCTGAACGTGCCGTCTTCATATGGCACCGTGGCGGTGAGCGGCCGATCGCCTTCGCGCACGACGATCGACGCGCGGCGCACGTCGCCGCCAAACGGCAGCCCGCCGGCGACGATGCGGCCGGTCACTGACTGCGTGCGCTCGCCGAACTCTTGCGCGCGCAGCTGCAGCGCCTCGTCGATCGCGAACGACGGACCATCGCCGCCGCCGGCAGTGATCAAGATGCGCTCGAGCACGAGCGAGCCACCGGGCTCGACGTATTCGATCGGCGTGCCGAGCGCGGAGATCTCGATGTCGTTGACGCCGTGCAGCTGGTCGCTGCTGCAAGACAGCGCCGCGTAGCCAGGCGAATCGGTCGCGGGCGTCGCCGCGGCGACGAAGTC
>DATDCH010000496.1:0-14711 GCA_036524455.1 Kofleriaceae bacterium
CATCGCTCGACGAGGCCAACGCGCAATTCCGCCACGAGCTGACGTACTTCGAGCCGCGTCTGACCATGCAGACGGCGACCCTCGCAGCTGGCTTCGACGTGGTGTGCTCGTTCGTCAACGATCGCCTCGATCGCGAGACGCTCGAGCGACTCGCGGCCGGCGGGGTTCGCCTCGTCGCACTCCGATCGGCGGGCTTCAACCACGTCGACCTCGAGGCGGCGACCGCACTCGGCGTGCGCGTCGTGCGTGTTCCCGAGTACTCACCGTACGCGGTCGCCGAGCACGCGATCGCGCTCGTGCTCGCGCTCGACCGCAAGATCCACCGCGCACACGCTCGCGTCCGCGAAGGGAACTTCTCGCTCGACGGCCTGCTCGGCATGGACCTCCACGGCAAGACCGTCGGCATCGTGGGCACCGGCCGGATCGGTCGCGTCGCAGCTCGGATCTTCCGCGGCTTCGGCTGTCGCGTGCTCGCACATGATCTGCAACCACAGCCGGAGGTCGTCGCGCTCGGTGTCGAGTACGCACAGCTCGATGTGGTCTACGCGCAGTCGGACATCATTTCGCTCCACATCCCGCTAACGCCGGCGACGCACCACATGATCGGCGAGGCTGCGCTCGCACGCATGAAGCCGGGCGTCATGTTGATCAACACGAGCCGCGGCGCGCTCATCGATAGCCGCGCGTTGATCGCCGCGCTCAAGCGCGGTCACATCGGTTCGGCCGGACTCGATGTCTACGAAGAAGAAGAAGGCGTGTTCTTCGAAGACCTGTCGAGCCAGGTGTTGCAGGACGACGTGCTCGCCCGCTTGCTTACGTTTCCCAACGTGATCGTTACGTCGCACCAAGGCTTCTTCACGCGCGAGGCGCTCGCCGCGATCGCGAACACCACGCTCGCGAGCGTGACTGCGTTCGAGCGTGGCGAGCCATTGATCCACCAGGTGGGTGGTCGTCGAGAGCCCAAGTAGGCGTGTATGCGCCGGGGAGCCGCCGGCATGACGTGATGTGTCGTGACAGGTTGTGGACAGCCGGCGCGAGTCACATCGACGAGTTAGCGGCGGGCACGCGCCTCGCTTTACTCGGTCGCATGAAAACGCCCTGGATGCTGCTCGCGACGCTGATCGCCACCGGCACCGCCTACGCCGAGGGTGAACAACCGGCCGGCCTCCGTTACGAGAAGTACATCGGGGCGAGCGTCGAGCTGACGAACGGCTTCGCCGGCGCGAGCGAATTCGGGTTCGCCGTGCAAGCCGCTCCGCTGCGCTACCTCGAGCTCGAGGCCGGCGCGATCCGCCACAAGGTCGGCGCCGAAGAGTCCGACGCTTGGCTCGTGACCGCGACCGCACGCGCGAAGAAGGCGTTCAAGCATGGCGCCGTGTTCGCCGGCATCGGCATGATCACCGGTGAGCACAGCGCGGAGAACGGTTGTACGGCATCGGGCTTCATCGACTTCTGCGGCGGCACCGACACGTTTGTGTCTCGTCACTGGGACCGTGCATTGTGGGTGCGCGGCGAGTTTGGTGGTGAGGTCTCGCTGGGACCGGTCGCGTTCCGTTTCTCGGTCTCGCCGGTGAGCCAGCTCGCCGAGCCCGACATGGAGAGCGGCTGCATCGAGTGCGACGACGGCGAGCAGGGCGTGGTCTTCACGATGGGCCTCCACGGCCGCTTCCCGCTGTAGCGTGCCCGAGCTAACCCGCGCGTGCGCCTCGCTAAAAAATCGATGCAACAACCTTGGGGGGCCTGCATCGGTCTGCGTGCAGACCTTCATCCGATGCTTGTTGCCGCTCGTGATCGCGTGCGGCGGAGAGTCCACTCAGAACCCGCCGGTGGTCGATGGCGACGTCGACCAGCCAATCGACGCTTCACCGATGCCAGACGGGATCACCGTGCCCGACGGGCCCGAGCTGGTCGTGATCAACCAGTCGGATCTGAATTCGATCGACGTCCACATGGGCGATGTCTACTGGACGACCGATCCGTTCACCGGTAAGGGGCAGGTCCAGAAGGTCACGCCGGGTGGCCAGCCCCAGACGCTTGCCGCGCAAGAGGATCATCCGGTCTCGATCGACGTCGGGCCCGGCTTTATCGATGACACCGCGTTCTGGGCGCTCAATTCGCTCCTCGGTCAGGTCCGGCAGATCGCGACGAGCGGTGCGCCTCCGCTGAGCGCGGTGAACGCCAACGACAACGTGTATTGCCTGACGCTCGATGGTAACCGCGTGTTCGTCGGCACGCGCGGCGCGGTGATGAGCAAGGACCTGACGAACACGTCGACATTGACGACGCTCGCTAGCGGTTTCGGCAACGGCGTGCTCGCGATCGATGCCGACGCAACGGGTGTCGTGTTCGGTGCACGCACGACGTCGGGCGCGTGGATCGTCGCGTCGGTGCCGCGCACGGGTGGATCGGTGACGACGCTCTACACCGGCACCACACTGATTCGCGATCTCACGATCGTCGGGTCGAACGTGGTGTGGCTCGAGGCAAACCGGATCATGCGTGTGGCGCGAAGCGGCGGCACAGCAGCGATGGTGGCGCTCGTCGCAGACAACCGGCCATGGGCAGTGAAGAGCGTAGACGGCAAGCTGTTCGTGGCGACGAACCAGGGCGTCATCAACCCGACCGGGTCTACCGGCACGATCCTCGAGATCGACCCGATCACCGGCACCAAGAAGGAGCTCGCGAAGGACCAAGCCGAGCCGGCGGACATCGCAGTCGACGCCAACTACATCTATTGGGCAAACCGCGGGCTCGGCGCCGGGACCGGGCAGATCCTGCGGTTGAAGCGCTAGACTCGTCGAGGATGGCCAGCTGCCCGAGCCCTGACGACTGGTTCGCGCTGGGCAGCAACCCGGAGCTCGAGCACCACCTCGATCAGTGCGACGAGTGTCGCGCCGTCGCTGCGATGATCGGTCGCGCGGGCGTGCTCGGCAACGCGCCGACGGCAAGCGGCGATCCGGTCGGCATCGTTCCCGAGCTCGTCGCGCCCGGGACCACGCTCGGCCGGTTCGTCGTACGCGGCGCGGTCGGCGTCGGCGGGATGGGCGTCGTGCTCGAAGCCTTCGACGCCAAGCTCGAGCGAACCGTCGCGCTCAAGGTCGTGCGGCGGATGCGCGACGATGCGAGCTGGGAGCGTGCGCGAGATCGCGTGCTCGCCGAAGCGAAGGCGATGGCGCGGCTGTCGCATCCGAACGTCGTCGCGATCCACGACCTCGTCGAGATCGGCGAGGAGCGGTTGATCGCGATGGAATTCGTCGCGGGTCCCGACCTCGAGACGTGGCTCGCGCAGGAGCCCACACCGCAACAGCGGCTCGCCGTCGTGCTCGGCCTCGGCGAGGGTCTCGCCGCCGCGCACGACGCCGGTGTCGTGCACCGCGATATCAAGCCAACCAACATCTTGATCGCGAACGGTCAGGCGCGCGTGACCGACTTCGGGCTCGCGGCGCTTGCGGGTGGCGAATCGCCGAGCAAAGGCGGCACGCCCGGCTACGTCGCGCCCGAGCTCGTGGCCGGTAGCAACGCCGATGCCCGCTCGGATCAGTTCGCGTTCGCGGTTACCGCGTGGCGCACGCTGTTCGATCGCTGGCCCGTCGACGGCGGCGGCAGCGGTGCGGCCGCGACCGTGCTCGAGCGCGCGATGGCGATCGATCCAGCCGCGCGCTATCCGTCGATGCGTGCAGTCGTCGAGGCGCTGCGCCGCGCAAGCCGGCGGCACGTCGCACGGCGCTGGATCATCGGCGCGGCGTCGGTGATCGCGATCACCGGCATCGGGCTTGCGTCCTACAAGCTGAGCCAACCGAAGCCGACCTGCGAGGTGCCGATCACGATCGACGCGGCGTGGTCACCGACAAATCGCGCTGCGTGGCAGACCGCGATGCAGTCGAAGATCGGCCACGATGCGACGCGGCTCGCCGGCGAGATCGATCGAGCGTGGGTCGCGTGGCAAGCAGCCGCCACCGCCGCGTGCGAACGCCCCACAGCGGGGACGATCGCGTGCGTGCGTTCGCTGCGCCGGCGCCTCGTCTCGCTCATCGAGCACGCAGCAGCGACGCAGGACCCGACCTTGATCGACGACTCGCTCGCGATCGCACGTGCGACTGACTGCGTTGCGGCACCACCGCCGCAGCGCACGGCCCTCGCGCCGGCAGCTCTGGTTCTTCACGAGCTCACGGTCGCGCAGTTCGACGACGTCACCACGCTGACGTGGCTCGGCCAGTATCGCCCCGCGCTCGTAAAGCTCGATGCGTTGCTCGCGCGCGTGCCCGCAGAGGACGAACCGCTGCGCGGCGAGCTGCTCTATCGCAAGGCCGACGTGCTGTCCCGGCTCGGTGACACCGCAGGCTCGCTGCCGGTGCTGCAAGAAGCGCTGACGATCGCCGAGCGCGGCAGCAATCCGATTGCGCGCGTCAACACGATGATCCTGTTGCTCACGGCGTACGACGAGCTCGGTCGCATCGACGAAGCGCTCGCGCTCGCGAAGGTCGCCGAAGCCGCGGCGCTCGCGGTGCCATTCGATGCGATGCGCGCGGTGCGGCTCGCGAGCGTCCTCGCTGGCATCGCGTACTCGGCCGGCAAGTTCGACGAAGCCGAACGCAAGTACCGCGAGGCGGTCGCGATCAACGACAAGCGGTTCGCCGACAGGGGCGGCAAGGATCCCGAGATGGCGGGCTCACTGCACAACCTCGGCATGGTCGTGCACGCGCTCGGCCGCGCGGGTGAAGCCGCCGACCTCCAGCGTCGCGCGCTCGCGATGTTCGAGCAAACTCTCGGGCCGGAGCACCCGAACACCGCGCTCGCCGTCAACCAGCTCGCGGCGCTCGCCTACGAGGCGAAGCGCTACGACGAAGCAGCACAGCTGCATCGGCGCACGATCGCGATCTGGGAGAAGTCGCTCGGCCCAGGCCATCCGAACCTGAGCGAACCGTTGATGGGCCTTGGCCGCAGTGAAGCCGCGCGTGGCCACGAAGCGGAAGCGATCGCGCTGTATCGCCGTGCACGTACCGCCGCGCTCGGGCTCGGCGAAGATCATCCGCTCGTCGCGCTCGCCGAGTATCGACTCGCGGAGGTGCTCGCCGATCGCAAGGAAGCCGCCCAGCTGATCGAGCACGCAGCTGCGGCGTGGGACGCGAGCGGCATGGACGTCCCCGATGCGCACCTCGCGCGCTTCATGCTCGCGCAGTTTCGCTGGACCGCTGGTCGCCGCATCCAGGCGCGCCAGCTTGCCGAACATGCACGCGAGGCACTCGCAAAGCTCGACACGCGGTACGCTGATACGGTCAAGGAGATCGATCAGTGGCTCGCGACGCATCGCTGACCGTCGAGACCGTGATCGCTGCGGCGCTGCAGCGGTGGCCCGACGTTCAGCTCGATCGCGAACGCGTCACCGCCGCACTCGATGAGCGAGGCCTCACTCCGACGTCCGCGCACGCCGTCGATGTCGCGCTGGTGACAGCGCTGGCGACCGGTGATCCAGGCGCGCTCGCCGGCTTCGACAACGAGCTCGTCCCCGACATCCGCGGCGCCCTCGTCCGGTTCGGCCGCGATGAAGATTTCCTCGCCGAGGCGTTGCAGCGCGTGCGCGTCAAGCTGCTGGTCGGCGACCCGACGCCGCGGATCAGCGAGTATCGCGGTCGCGGCCGGCTTGCCGCGTGGATCCAGATCGTGGCGATCCGCGAGGCGCTCATGCTGCAACGAGCCGGGCGCCGCGATCAACGCAGCGATGATGACCTCGTCGACCTCGCGATCACCGATCCGGTGCTTGCGCGCACGCGCCAAATCCACAAGGATGCATTCGCCGCCGCGTTCCGTGCCGCGTTCGCCGAGCTCGACGAGCGCGAGCGCACCCTGCTCCGCCTCTGCTTCGTCGAGAATGCCGGCGCGGATGACCTCGCGCGTCTATATGGCATCCACCGCGTCACCGCGTTTCGCTGGCTACGTGATGCACGAGCGCACTTGCTCGAAGGGACTCGGGCTCGCTTCGCCGCTGCCGCGAACATCGCATCGACCGACGTCGACAGCGTGATGCGCTCGCTCGCGAGCAGCCTCAGCGTGCAGTGGTGAGGCAGTGACGAGCCGCGCTACGTAGAGGACCGAAGTTTGCGCTCGAGCGACGCGCCGAGCGCCTCCAGGTACGCGATGTAGTCGCGCGTCCGCCGGTCGAACGCCATCGTTGCGAGCATGCGCGGCGTCACGAACGCGAGGTCGGTCGCGAGCCGGCGCAATCGCGCTGCATACGGAACGTCGGCGATGAAATGGCGAGTCCAGTCCAACCCAGCGGCGTCATCGCTGATGAACCTGGCGACCTTGTGGCGGAAGCGCTGGGGCAGCACCGCGCGCAGGTGATACTGCAGCGCCAGCTGCTCGCGATATGTCGACAGCGTGTGGCAGGCGAGCGCGCCCGGATCGCGCGGCGCCGACACGAGCGACAGCGCGATGTTGTCGTCGGAGAGCGACTCGACGTGGTGATACCAGCCGCGGGGCAGGAACAAGAGGTCGCCCGGCTGGAGGTCGACCACGTACGTCCATGCCGGCTCGTCGCCGACCGGCGCGTAGGAGAGCTGGTTCTCGACGAAGTAGAACGGCAGCAGCTTGTGCGCGCGATCGCCCCGCAACAGTTTCCACCGGCGGGTTCCGCGCAACTGGAAGCTGTAGACGTCGAGCAAGTTGCCTTCGTAGTGCAGGCCGGTGATGTGGCCGCGATCGTGGAGAAACAACCGGTAGTGGCGGCCGCGGGTCACGTGAGCCGCGCCGTAGATGTGATCGGCGACGAACGCCGGCAAGTCGGTGCGGTCGGCGAGCACGCCCTCCGGCGTATCGAACCAGATCAGATTGTGTACGGCAGCGCCGTCGGCACGCATGCGCTCGAGGATCGTTTCGGTGCGCCAGTGATCGTGGCGTGCGACCAGGGAGCTGGGATCGCCGGTGACGATCAGCGGTTCGCGTGGCGCCCAGTGGTCTCGGTAGAAGTCCGCGCTCGTCGGCGGGGATGCGAGCGTCGCGATCACGCGTGCCCTCCCGTGCGTTGCGACGCGCGCCGGCGACCGATCGCGAGGAGGTCATCGATCGGGTAGCGCACGACGTCCAAGAGATCGAAGCAAGCGATCTGCAGCAGCTCGTCGCCGTCCTCGAAGCGGAGGCGACGCTTGTAGAACTCATTCAGCGCGGGGTCGCGATGGTGAAACTCGACAGCTTCGGCCTCCTTCTGGAACGCGGTGCCACGGCCGCTGCCTCGGAACACGAAGGTCTCGCGATCGAACGTGGCGTCGGGTCGCACGTAGGCGACGTGTCGGAACCTGCGATCGAACTCGCTCGCGATCGCGTCGACGTCACTCGAGAACGGGCGGAGCTGCCACGGCGTCGGATAGACGCGGCGGAACCTACACGCCACGTTGCCGAGCACGGAGAGCACACACGCGACGCTGGTCATCCAGAGTCGGCGGTACAGCTTCTGTGTGACGTAGTAGCGGGTGATCAGCCGCTGGGCGAGCGTGCTCGACAGGCGCGATCCGCGCAGCTCCGGGGCCACGCATGTCAGGCCGAGGTGCAGAACCTCGCCGGCCTGCATGGGCAGGAGCACGCACGAGCAGAACGCGACGAGCGTGCCGTCGGAGTCGCGCGCTGTAGTCACGATCTTGTCAGCGAACGCGTCGCGCGTGCCGAGAAACACCTGGTAGTCGGGGAGCGGCTCGAGACACCGCGCACCGAGCGCGCTGATCTCGCGACTCAGCTCGTGCAGAGCCGGCTCGGCCAGCGTGCGACCGGGTCGATAGAGGTAGTCGAAGCGATAGCGCGTCACCGGCGCTCGGCTCCGGTGAACGGTTGCAGCAGCTCGCTGACGAGTGGACGTGCACCGCCCGGCTCGCCGACTTCGCCGACGTCATGATCGCGTGGACAACAGTACGTGCCGAACAGCCGGTCGTAGATGACCGTAATGTTGCCGACGTTGCAGCGCTGCTCGGGGTGTCGGCGCGAGTGGTGGAAGCGATGCAGGCGCGGCGTGCTGAGGATGCCGTCGAACAGGCCGGTGCGCATCACGATGTTCGCGTGGTTCAGCGCACCGGCCGCCACACCGCTCAGGACCATCCATAACAGCAGCACGTCATCGGGCACGCCGAGCACGATCAGCGGCACCGAGTTCGCGACGGTCTTGAGGACGATATCGAGCGGGTGCATGCGGAAGAAGTTCAGCGAGTCGAGACTATTCGGGCTGTGATGCATGCGGTGAAACGCCCACAGCCATGGGACGTCGTGCATCGCGCGATGGGCGATGTAGTGACCGAGGTCGGCGAGCAGGATCACGGCGGCGAGCTGGACCGGCAGTGGCCACGACGTCGGCCACAGCGCGAGGTTGTACAGCGAGGTTAGGTGCGCCGTGATCACGAAGACGGTCGCGCCGAGCACCAGGTCGACGCCGTGCTTGGTGATCGCGTTGAGTGCCATGCACGCGATGTCGTCGCGCGCACGCGTGCGGTCGTTCCACTCGCGACGGTATGGCATCACGCGCTCGAGCACGCGCTGCACGCACAGGCACGCCGTGATGCAACCGACGAGGATGATCAGATCGGGAAGGCCGTGCATCCGCGCGGCGTGGGCCACCAGCAACGGGCCAAACACGAGCGCAGGAAACACGACGTACGACGCGAGCTGACGCACGCGCGAGTGTTCCCGTCGAGCCTCCATCCCGGCCACGAACCACCATATCGATCGTCGCGCCCGAGGTAAATCCCGCTACGCTACGCTCCGCATGCTCGCGCCAGTATCCACGCTGATCCGCTGGCTCGGACCATGGTCGCGCGGAACCCCGTCGGGGAGCACGCGCGAGGAGCTGTGGCTCGGTGCCGATCGGCGCCTACGTGCGTTTGTGTACCGGCCACGGAGGCCGCGCGCTGCGTATCTGATCTCGCCTGGATTGCATCCACGTGGTCCCGAGGACCCGCGCATGGAGCGAATCGCACGCATTCTCGCCGAGGCGGGATTCATCGTGCTCGCCCCATTCGTGCGCGAGCACCTCGCGATTCGCGCGGCGTCGAGTGCGGCCGACGATCTCATGGTCGCGTTTGACGAGCTCGAGCGGATCGCGACCGGGCTTGGCTTGCCAGCGCCAGCGGTGTTCAGCGCGTCGTTCGGATCGAATCCTGCGATCCGGCTGTGTGGCGATCCGCGCTATGCGCGACGCGTGCGCGGGCTCTACCTGTTCGGTGGGTTTGCCGACTTCACACGCGTGTGTCGGTTCGCCGCGCTCGGCGAGTGGGAAACGGCGGGGAGCGTGGTTCGGCTGCCGTTCGATCCGACCAACCCGCCGGGCGTGTTCTTGAACATCGTCGAGTATCTCGGGGTCAGCGACGTCGAGCAGGCGGCGCTGTCCCTCGCCTGGCGAGAGATGTGTGTCCGCACGTGGAACCGCGACGAGCTCAAGCGCGTCGAGGCGCTTCGCCCGATCGCTCACGAGCTGGCGCATGCGCGCGTGCCGGCTGCGCTCCACGAGCTGTTCCTGCAAGGCTGCGGCGTCGCGCCCGGGATGCGCGAGGTGCTGCTCGACGCGCTCGCTCGTGCCGACCGGCACCGCACGTTTCTCGATCCGCGTCGCGATCTCGCGAACCTGATCGCACCCGTCGTGATCGCACACGGTCGTAGCGATGCCGTCGTCTGCTTTCACGAGGCGGCCGAGCTACGCGCGTTGTTGCCGCCCGGTCATCCGCATCGCTACTTCGTGACGGGGATGTTCGCGCACGGCTCCGCCCGAATTCCGTCGCCACAGGCGGCTGCTCGCGAGCTCGCCACCCTGCTCGGGCTCGTGCACGCGATGGCGGCGCTGCCGCTCGGCACCATGCGCTCACTGGATTGATCGATATGATGCGCGCGAACGTTCACGCGGTACGCGAGCGCTGACGAGGACCGCGACCGCTACTTCTTCTTGCAGGCGGGGGAAGTGATGTACGTGGCGGCGCCCCAGTTCGCCGCACCGGCGACGCCGAAGACAGGCCCGCCAAGTGCGGTGCCCCCGACCGCGCCCGCAGCAGCTCCGAGCGCGACATCGGCGGCGCAGCTGCCCGTGGAGACGCCGAACGCGCCAAGGACGCCTCCGGCAGTGAGCTCGAGGTCAGTTGGCGCGATCGATTCCAGTTTCTTGTCGTTCGACATGGTGGCTCCCTGGTTGGCTGGCTGCACCCAGTGCAGCAGTCAAGCCATCGAGCTCAGCCCCACTTTTGCGTGTACTTAGTGGACACGCGCGAAACCGATCGGCTTCCCGATCGTAAACCGCGGGAGGCGGGTCTCGCGCGGCAAGCGACACGACACTACGGCGGCGAAGCGGGTTGCTGCGCTGGCGGCGAAGCGGGTTGCTGTGGCGGCGGAGCGGGTTGCGGCTGCGGTTGCGCGGAGAGCGGAGCCGGTTGCGGTTGCGGTTGCGGTTGCGGTTGCGGTTGCTGCGGTTGCGGTTGCTGCGGTTGCGGTTGCTGCGGTTGCTGCGTGGGCGACAGCGGCTGCGGTTGCTGCTGCGCTGGCGGCAGAGGTGGCGGTGGCGAGGGATACGGCGGCGGCGGATACGGCGGCGGTGGATAGCCTTGCTGTGGATACGGCGGCGGCTGCGGTTGCGCCGGCGGTGGTGGTCGCTCGAGATCGTTCTTGCCGAACAAGCCGAAGAATCGCTTCTTCGGTTTGAGCACGAGGCCCACGCCGATCGTCGCCCATTGCGGATCGTTCACGTTGCCCCACGTTCCCCTCAACTCGATGCCGGCGTTCGGACTGAACATGTACCCCGCGGCAACGGTGCCGCCGATCCCAGCGAGGGCGTCGGTGCCGAGGAACGCCGCCGGGCCGACACCCATATCGAAGTAGAGCGTTGGTGCGTAGGGCTGTACGTAGTAGCGCAGGCGCGGGCCGGCCATCATCGCGTTGGTCGCGAGCATCCACGCGGTCATGTAGCCAAAGCCGATGCCGATGTACTTGAACACCGTCAAGATCGGCCCGGCGTTGTCGCAGCACTCGACGGCGCCGCTGGCCGCCCACTCGTTGAGCTTGCCGTACGCGTTGCCGGCGCGCGACCAGTTGCCGAGATTGAGGTTGGACGTGAGGCCGATGTCGATGTTCTGCCCGACGCGGAACCCGACCTCCGAGGTCGTCGTGATCGTGAAGCCGCCGCCGGCGCCCGCACTCGCAGCCGTTCCGCCGGCGCCGATCGCCGCACTCGACGCGCAGCCCGAGACCATCAAGACGAGCAGTCGATAAGCCACGGTTCCACGGTACTGCGATTGCGTGCGCGCCGCGAGAATCACGCGCAACAGTGAGAGAGTCTGCCGGGTGATGTGACGGAAAGCGGTGGGCGCCGCGCTCACCTTCATCAAGTGCCGGCGCCGGCAAGCGTTTCGATCAGCTTCGCGAGCTCTCCAAGATCGACCGGCTTGACCAGATGAGCTGCGAACCCTGCAGCGCGAGAGCGCTCGTGGTCGACGGACTGCCCGTAGCCGGTGATCGCGACGATCGGAATCCCATACGCCGCACGCAGCAGCTCGCCCAACCGATAACCGTCCATGACGGGGAGTCCGATATCGAGCAGCGCGATCTGCGGCAGAGCGGTTTGGGCGAGCTCGAGCGCACCGGGGCCGTCGTGCGCGACGGCAATCTGATGGCCGAGTGCACCGAGGCCCATCTGGAGGATCTTGGTCGCTTCGATGTTGTCGTCGACGATCAGGATACGGACCGGCGCGAGTGCCGGGTCGCGCCGCTGAATGCGGGGCGCGGTGCTCGATACTCGGTCCGCGGCAACGAGCTCGATCGCCGGCAGATCGACGACAAACGTGCTGCCTTTGCCGAGGCCATCGCTGTGAGCGGAGACGATGCCGCCGTGTGCCTCGACGATGTTCTTGACGATCGCGAGGCCAATGCCGAGGCCGCCGCTCGAGCGAGCGAGCGATTCGTCGACCTGCACGAACGCATCGAACACGCGTCCGAGCATCTCCGGCGCGATGCCGACGCCGTCGTCGGAGATCCTCAGCACGACGCGGTCATTCACGCGCGTGGCCGCGATCCGGATCTGAGATCCGGGCGCGCTGTACTTCGCCGCGTTCTGGATCAGATTTGACACGACTTGCGCCAGTCGTTGCGGATCACCGGAGATGCCGAGACCACGCAGCTCGAAATCCGTGCTCACGCGATGCCGGCGGTGTTCGAGCAGTGGACTCGCCAGCTCGACGCCGCGATTGACGATCGAACGGATGTCGAGCGGTTCCAACCTCAGGGTGATCACACCGCGGCTGATCCGCGAAACATCGAGTAGGTCCTCGACGAGTCGGGTCATGTCGCGTACCTCCCGCTCGAGCATGTCCAGCGCAGGAGACGTGTCGCCGTCGAGGCGCATGACCTGTACGGCGGTGAGCATGGGCTGCAGCGGATTGCGGAGCTCGTGACCGAGCATCGCAAGAAACTGATCCTTTGCGCGGCCGGCGGCGACGGCTTCCTGGCGAGCGCGCTCGAGGTGCTTTGCTTGGGCTTCGAGCTCGTTTTGCGCGCGGCGCTGTTCGGTGATCTCGATGGCGGCGGACAGGATCGCGCCAATGGCCCCGTCGCTGTTGCGAACCGGTACCAACGACACGGAGAATGTACGGCCGACAAGGCCGGGGAGCTGGACGACCGTCTCGTACGTCTCGGCGCGCCCGCTTGCAAGCACGCGTTCGATCGCAGCGAGCGTCGCGTTTTCGGGTGGTAGCAGCTCGCGTAGTTTCGCGCCGACGAGAATGGTTTCGCCCGCTACTTCGCGCAGACCGCGGTTCGCCATCGAGTAGGTCCAGTCCGGCGCGTCTACGACTCCGAGCATCACGGGCGCTTCCTCGAACAACGCGAACATCCACTGGAGCTCCGCACGGCGTTGCTCCTGCTCCTGCCGGCCCTCCACATCGGCGGTGACGTCCCGCCCGACCACGAGAATGGCCCGTACCGTCCCGTCACGATCCTTGAGCGGCGTGTAGGTTCGAGTGAAGTAACGCCCGTGCTGACTGCTGTTTGGGACCAGCAGTGGGGCTTCGCTGACCGTCTCCGGCTGCCCGGTCGCGAAGACGCGCTCGATCAGCTCGAGCGCCGGTGTCCCCGCAAAGATCTCGCGGAGGCTCTGCCCGAGGAACGGGCGGCCGACCAGCTCGCGCATCACCGCGTTCGCATATGTGGCCCGCAGCTCGGGGCCTTCGATCAGCAACGCTGCGTCGGGAGCCTGATCGATCAACGCGCACAGCAGCTCTTCCTGTGTCCACTTCGCCACGAGTGATCACGTTGCCTCGCGCGCTGCGTCGACGTCAACTGCGGCTGCGGGAGAGAGGTCGCACGGACGCGCGTGATCGGCGTATGCTGGTGTCATGCGCGTCGTGTTCTTGCTGGGGGTGCTCGTGGCGTGTGGCGACGAAGGCGTCGATGTCCCGAACCCGTTGACCGATCCGGAGGATGGTCCTCCTGCCGGCAATCCCGATGGTCAGTGCAGCGTGCCCCCGGAAGCCGGCCTTGCCGACACGGCGAATCCGCGAACCGTGGTGGGCAGCGGCACGCCCGCAAGCTGCACGGCCGACGCGTTCATCGCGGCTGTCGCCGCAGGCGGCGTGATCACGTTCGACTGCGGACCCGATCCGGTCACCATTACGCTCGATCGCCCCGCGAAGATCTTCAACGACACCGGGCCGGAGATCGTGATCGATGGCGCCGGCAAGGTCACGCTCAGCGGCGGCGGCACGACGCGGATCCTCTACATGAACACCTGCGACGAGGCGCAGAAGTGGACGACCTCGATGTGCCAGAACCAGGACCATCCGCGTCTCACGATTCAGAACCTCACATTCGTCGACGGCAACTCGAAGAGCGAAGCGATGTACGACGGCGGCGGTGCGATCTGGTCGCGCGGCGGTCGGCTGAAGATCGTCAACTCGCGGTTCTTCGGCAGCGTGTGCGCGGATAGCGGCCCCGACGTCGGCGGCGCAGGAGTTCGCGCGTTCGACCAGTACAACGATCAGCCGGTGTACGTCGTCAACACGACGTTCGGCGGCGCCGAGGGCTTTGGCAATACGTGCTCCAACGGCGGCGGTGTATCGAGCATCGGCGTGTCGTGGTCGATCTACAACAGCCTGTTCTCGCACAACCACGCCATCGGCGACGGCGGCAACCCACCGCGTAGCGGTACACCGGGCGGCGGCAGCGGCGGCGCGATCTACAACGACGGTAACGAGATGACGCTCTCGCTGTGTGGCGTGGCGATTCGGAACAACGACGTCACTACGCACGGCAGCGCGATCTTCTTCGTGAGCAACAACCACACCGGCAACATCGTGATCGATCAGTCGACGATCACGAGCAACGTGGGCGGCTCCTGGTACACGCAGTACCCGCAGATCTCGGCGCATGACGACACGCCGATTACCGTCACCAATTCCACGATCGAGTAGCCCGCCGATCTCGCGCGCTGGTTGACGCTGATTTTTTTCGCGCGAAAACAACAACGCGCACGCCAGCTTTGACGCACCGCGCAACCCGATGCGCTGGAGAAACATTCACGAAACGTCAGCTCGTCATGGTGGAGCGCATGACGAGCCCGACCGAATCGCGCAGCGAGATCTGGAAGCGACGCACGACACTCCTCGCGTGTTTCCTCCACTTCGACTTCAGCTTCATGCTGTGGGTCCTGATCGGAGCGCTGGGACTCCCGCTCTCCGAGGCGGCGGATCTGTCGCCGGCGCAGA
>DATDCH010000497.1:0-8108 GCA_036524455.1 Kofleriaceae bacterium
ACCAGCCGAACACGTTGAGCTTGAGCTCGATGTTGACCGCGACTTTGCCCGCGAGCTCGGCGAGCACTTCGGCGAGCAACGGAATCCGCTCTTCGCGTTCGTACTTCGCGACCGTGCGGCGGCCGTGCACGTCGACACCCATCGGTACATCGCGACGGATGCGGAGCTTGTGCAGCTCGTCCCACGTCAGGTCCCAGACGTTGCGCGGCGAGCCGGTGAGCCTGCGCAGGTGCGCGTCGTGAAACACGACCGCGCGGCGATCTTTCGTCAGCTGCACGTCGAGCTCGACAGCGGGAACACCGAGCTGCAGAGCGCGCTTGAATCCGGCGAGCGTGTTTTCCTGATGGAGCGCCGGGACGCCGCGATGACCCACGACAATCGGCTTCTTCTTGCCGATCATGAATGGGTTAGACAGCGCAGCGTTCATGTGTTCACTTCAAGATTAGCCGGATGTTGCTCGATCGACGAGAATTCCTTAGAGGCGCGGCGGCCACCGGGGTATTGCTGGGGTGCCAGCGCACACTCAAGACCGCGTCGATCCGTGATGTCGACCACGTCGTGAACGCCGCGGCGGGGCGTGACGGCGCTGGCGTCGCGCTGCGTCGATCGCTCGGCTCGAGCGGCCTGCCGATGCTCGACCCGTTCCTCATGCTCGACGAGATTCACAGCGCCGACCCCGCGGATTACACGGCGGGTTTCCCCCAGCACCCGCACCGCGGCTTCGAGACCGTCTCGTATGTACTTCGCGGTGGGTTCGCCCATCGTGACAGCGTCGGTAATCAGGGCCTGATCGCCGACGGCGGGACCCAGTGGATGACGGCCGGGCGCGGCATCATTCATGAGGAAATGCCGGTCCAGACCAAGGGTCCCGAGCTGTGGGGCCTCCAGCTCTGGGTCAATCTGCCGGCCGCGCGCAAGATGATCAAGCCGCGCTACCAGGACCTGGCCGCGACCACGATCCCCGAGCTCGACGTGGCCGACGCGCGGGTCCGGCTCGTCGCGGGGCGGATCGGTTCGCAGCGCGGTCCCGTCGACGGGATCGACGTCCAGCCGACGCTGCTCGACGCCACGCTCGCGCCACGCGCGACGTTTCGGCACACCCTCCCGGGCGGCGACACCGCGTTCGCGTACGTGCTCGACGGTACCGTCGCGATCGGCCAGCGTCAGCTCACCCCTGGCCAGCTCGCGGTGCTCGGCTCCGGCGATGCGGTCGTTGCCAGCTCGGAGGGTGGTGGCCGATTCCTGCTCGTGTCGGGCACGCCGATCCGAGAGCCGGTCGCACGCCGTGGACCGTTCGTGATGACGACCGACGACGAGCTGCGCCAGGCGTTCGCGGACTATCAAGCCGGCACGCTCGCGCTCTGAGCCTCGTGGCTCAGCACTTGGCGCTGCTTGCCACCGCATCGAGCTGCGCGCGGATACTGGTCTTCGCCGGCGCGAGCACGAAGATCCACAGCGCACCTTTTGCGCACGCCTTGCGCTCGGCCCAGCCGGTGAGGTCGATCGGTTGCGCGGTCTTGAACGCGTCGAACACGTGCGCGGTCAGGTTGAACCGGTTCGGTTCCTTCGCGCGTTCGGCGCGAGCGACGATCTGATCGCGCGCGGTGATGCGCTTGTTCTCGTCGACCGCCGCGATCAGCCCGCGGAAGTAGAGCGTGATCTCGTCGCCGAGCGCCTTCGCGTCGAGCTCGGCCGCATCATCGGTGCGCCACACGAACGCATACGACCAGTACTCCGGCGACGCCGGATCGAAGAACCCCTTCGGGAACCGCAGCTCCTCGTAGCCGGTGTGCGCGAGCGTCGGTGCGAAGTCGAGCGGGAACGGAATCACCTCGCTACGCCAACCCGTCGGCAGCTCCCAACCTTCGAGCTTCTGCTTCGGCGCCGCTGGCTCCGCGGTCGCTGCGGCATCGGCCGTCGGGGCCGGTGCTGGTTCCACCTTGGTCGCCTCAGGCTTCGGCGCCGATGGCTTGCCGGTGTCTTTGCAACCGGCGGCAAGGCAGACGACCAGGACGAGGCGCGACATGGCCCGCATCATGTCAGACCGTCCGCATACCGTCCCGACCCGTGCCTACGAACGTGCTCGAGGAGCTGTCTCCTTATTACTTCCAAGCGCTCGGCATGCCGGAAGATCCACTCGGGCAGGGCTGGTGGATGTGGAAGATCGTGCTCGACATCCTGCGCCGCTACGAAGAGACGGGGATCCCGCAGCAAGAGCTGCCCCGCTCGATCCAGCGGCCCGGCGCTGCAGTTGGGCTCGCGATCGGGCTCGCGATCCGCCAGGCCGCACTTCCACGCCGCTGGCCGCCGCCGTTACCGCGCGGCGCTGATCTTGCCGTCGACGTAGTACCAAAGCCCGTCTAGCCGACGGAATCGCGAACGTTCACGCTGCGCGAACGGTTGCCCGTTCGTCACTCCGCGCGCGATGAACTCGACGATGCCTTCGTCGTCGTCCTCGCCGCCGCGCTCGGTCGCGACGATCTCGAGACCCATCCACAGTGTATCGCGCGACCACTTCGCGAGCGCGCCGCGATCGACCGAACCGCGCGTCGCTGCATCATGCGTCTCGATCAGATAGTCGATCGCACCGCGCACGAACGCGGCATAGCGCGATCGCATCAACGCGAGCGCGGTCGGCGCGGGCACGCCATCGTGGAACATGCCGCAGCACCCATCGAGTCGGTCACCGGAGCCACACGGGCACTCGTTCGCCATCGCGCGTAGGGTACGATAGCCCGCATGCTGAATCGCGCCGACGACCTCGCGAAGCTGACAGTGCTCGACGAGCACGGCAAGACCGTCGAGCTCGGCACGCTGTGGAGCAACCGTACCGCGGTGCTCGTGTTCACGCGCCACTTCGGTTGAATCCACTGCCGCGAGCACGTGGTGCAGTTGCACCGCGACATCGACAAGCTCCGCGCCGCCGGCGCCGACGTCTACATCATCGGCAACGGCACACCGAACTTCATCGCGGGCTTTCGCGACCAGACGAAGTATCAGGGCCCGATCTACACCGATCCCTCGCTCGCCGTATTCAAGGCCGCGCAGCTCAAGCGCAGCGTGACGAGCACGCTCGATCCGCGCTCGCTCGGCAAGGCGTTCGGTGCGTTCGCGCGCGGTCAGCGCCAAGGGCTCACGCAAGGCGATGCCTGGCAGCAGGGTGGCGTGCTCGTCGTCGCCCCCGATGGTGCGATCAAGTACCACCACGCGTCCGATCGCCCGGGCGACAACGCGACCGGCGCGCAGATCCTCGCGGCGCTGTGACCGAAACCGCGAAGAGCCGCGACGTGCGCGGCTCCTCGGCTCGAATCGGCGCTGGCTAGAAGCGGCCCAGGACGGAGACGCCACCACCGTGGTTGTTGACCCACGGCGCGATCGCCTGTGCGTCCGAGCTTTCCTTCTCGGTCTTCGCGCCCGCGAAGTACCAGACCAGGCCGCCCGCGAGCGCGGCGACACCCACGCCGGCCGTGATCATGCCGAGGTTCATCGTGCTCGCGGCGCTGCTGGCATCGTCGAACACGGGGTCACCCGGAGGGGCGGCGCATTCATGGGTGCCGAGGTCGCACACCGAAGGCATCTGCGAGCGGCCGTAGAAGTACACGCCGCCGCCCGCGAGCGCGATCACACCGCCCGAGATCGCGACGAGCATGGCGCCCTTCGGATGTGTCGTCTTGGGGCCCGACTTCTTCGGGGCGACCGTCGACGACGACGCGTTGTTCGACACCGTGGTCGCCGAACCGAAGCGGGCCGATACGACGCGGCCCTTTTCGCCGCTACCGATCACGACGGTGACGATCTCGTCTTTGCCGCTGTTGGAGAACTTGACCGTGTGGTTACCCGGGTCGATGTCGACCGGGCGGCCGTCGATCTGCGTCGCGACGAGCATGCCGTCGACGTAGACCGACGTGTTCGGCAAGTCGTTGCCGTTACCGTCGCGCGCGACGAAGTTCACCGTCGGCTGGATATTGCTGAGGTCGTCGGCGAACCGCGCGCAGTCGCCTTGCACGGCGGCGGGGCAACCCGATTGCGCGCACGTCAAGAACAGCTTGCGTGCGAGCGTGATCTTGCCTTGGTCGCGCGCGTCCTGACCGCGACTGTGCGCATCGACGCAGGCTTCCTTCGATAGCGTGTCGGCGATCGCGACCGAGCTCGACGCGAGAATCGCAAACGCAATGAATAGCTGGCGGGTCATGACGCTCCTAGAGGCAGTTCGGTTTGAAGACCTTCTTCTGGCCTTCGAAGTAGTAGGGCGGGTTGCAGTCGTTCTTCGGCGTCTCGGCTGCCGCAGGCTTTGCCTCCGGCACTTTCGGAATGGGGGTCGGCGGAGGCGGCTCCTCCTTCTTCTTCGTGACGACGGGCTGTTTGTTCGTCGGCCGGTTGATCGGCCGCTTCACGACCGGCGGCTCGCGCGCGACGGTCTTCTCGGTCACCGGCGGCTCCGCCGGCTTGGGCTCGGGCTCGGCGGCCACGGCCGGGGTAGGCTCGGGCGGCGGCGGTTCGGCCGGCTTGGTCTCGATGGGTGGCGGTGCCGGCTTGGTCTCGACCGGTGCGGGCTCCACCGCCGGCGTTGGCGGTGGCTCGGTCGCGGCTCCCTTCGTCGATGGGTCGGGCTTGTCCTCACCCGATTGCATCGCGAACACGACGCCGATGCCGAGCAGCACGACGAGCGCACCGAGCACCGCGATGATGCCCTTGCCGCTACTCTTCGATCGGAGGTTCGTCATGGCCTGATGTCCATCGAGCGTTTGTGGGCGCCTCAGCTCGCCCGGCAGTGGCGTGAGGCGGCGACCCGGCATCGTCGCGATGTTCGCGTGCGTGCGCCGCCAGCTCGCTTCTTCTGCGGCGATGATCTTGTCGCGTCCGTCGATGAAGTCCTTGCCGATCGAGCGCACCCAGGCGGCAACTTCCGACGTCGACGCAGGCGAGACCGCTCTGACGAGCTCGCGCTCCATCTCGGCGGCGGTCCTGTAGCGCTTGTCGAGCGCGACGTTGAGGCCCTTGGCGACGATCGGTTCGATCGACGACAGCATCTTCCATTCGTCGCTGTCGATCGCGCCCCAGTCGGCTTCGTTGGCGAGCGCCTCGGTGATGGTCGGCATCGTGCCGCCCATGATCGTGGCGACCAGCTCGGCCTCGCCTTGGGTCTGGCCGTGCATGCGATGGCCGACGAGCAGCTCCCACAGCACGACGGAGAGCGCGTAGATATCGCTCTGCTGCACCGGCTTGCCACGCACCTGCTCGGGGGCCGAGTACGCGAGCTTGCCCTTGAACGTGCCGTCGCGCGTGACGTGCGCGGCCATCGTTGCCTTCGCGACGCCGAAGTCGAGCAGGCGCGCCGAGCCGTCGACCGCGATCATCACGTTCTGCGGCGAGACGTCTCGGTGCACGATGTTGAGTGGTGCGCCCATCTCGTCGAGCGTGTTGTGCGCCGCGTGCAGACCGGCGAGCACTTGGGACGCGATGCAGACCGCGATGCGAACCGGAATCTTCTGGTTGGCTTCGTGCGCGGTGCGCAGCAGCACGTGCAGCGGCACGCCATGCACGTACTCCTGGACGAGCATGACCTCGTCCGTGGTCGTGACCAGGTCGAGCACCGGCACGACGTTCGGGTGGTGGACCTTCGACGCGATGCGCGCTTCGTCCATGAACATCGCGACGAACTCGGTATCCTCGGCGAACTCGGGCAGCAAACGCTTGGCGGCGACGATGCGGCTGAATCCTTCATCGCCCATGAGCCGAGCGATATGGATCGTCGCCATACCGCCGCGCGCGATCTGCCTGTGCAGCAGATAGCGCCCTACCGTGACGGTATGCCGCTTCTCGGAGTCCTCGGTCATGCTGGCAAGCTTCACGTAAACCTCTTTACTGCGGAGGACGGGGGCTACTCGAAGAACGAGAACGAGTTGTTCAGGCCGGCGAAGAAGTAGAGGTTCTTGAACGTTCCGTTCGCCTGGATCTGTGTGCCCCACAGCGATTGGAGGTACTGGTGGTTCGTCGGCCCGAAGCCGGATGCCGCGCCGAGGCCGAGGCCGAGATCGCCGACGCCTTCGAAGTCCGTGACCAGCGACTCGGGTGTGAAGGGACCCTTGTGGCGCTCGAGGCCCGCCAGGAAGATGCGGGTCATGATGTAGCCCTCGAGCGAGGTGAAGCCGGGCGTGCGGCCGGCTTCCGCGATGAGCTGGTTGTACTTGACGACGATGTCGCTGACGTCGTTCTGGTAGTTCGGCACGACCTGAGAGACGACGACGCCATCGGCGTGGGAGAGCTGCAAGCCGGTTCCAAACTGGGTGTACGGGGGCACGGCGGCCAGGCGGTCGGCCAGCGCGTTCGGACCGACGAACGACACGTTGCTGAAGTGCAGCTTCAGGCGCGTCGCCTTCATGAGCATCGTCTGCTCGGAGTCGTTCGCGTTCTGCCAGATCTTGAGGCGGGTAATGAACTCGGTCGCCGCGCCGTACGTGTCAGTCATGAAGATGCCGACGTTGACCGTGCCGGTCTGCTGCTGGAGCAGCTGCGCGAGGTACGTCTGCGCGAGCGCCGCTTGTGCCGGCACGCTCGAGTCGTCGTTACGCGTGTAGCGGAACCTCTTGATCGGAGTCGTCGGGTCGGCTCCGGTCGGAAAGTCGACGTAGACGTCCTTGTAGGCCTTGACGATGCCGTCGTAGCCGGCCTGACCGAACGCGTCGTTCTGGTCGAACGAGACCAGATTCTCGTGGTTCATCTTTGGGGTCGCGCTCGCCGTGCCACCACCGACCGACCTTCGCCTGTAGAGCTCGAGCGTTGCGCGCGCTTCCTGGTAGTAGCTCGCGCGCACGTTGAAGATGTACTTCTTGCACTCGCCTGCGCGGTCGTCGCGCAACGTGCTCTCCGCGCCGGTGAACGCGCCGAAGAACACGGTGCCGGTCTCGATCACGACCGGCGCAGCGCGCACCATCGTCGGCGTACCGACGTTACCGATGATCGCGAGCACCGCGTTGGGGCCACGCTTGAGCGCGAATTGCGAAACCGCCGGCGCGACAGGCGGGTTTGCGAACGTCGTGGCGCAACGAGGCTCGACGCCGTCTTGTACCTGCACGTCCACAAGCGCGCGTGCGGCCGCTTCGGCGCTCGGCGGGTCGTACGCGTCGTCTCGGAACTCGAGGACGAGCTGGCGGCCGCGGATGCCACCGGCTTCGTTCTTTTCTTTGAACGCGAGATCGATCCCGATCTTCATGTTCGTGCCGAGCTGTTGGTTGGTTCCCGACAGCGCGCTGTGGTGGCCAATGATTAGTGGCGCATCTTCAGCGTGAACGCAGACAGGTTGTTCGTTGCGGCTCTCGCAGACGAGTCCTGTTCCGCAATCGCTATCCAATGCACAAGGCTGCGGCGTGAAATCCGTCGAACAGCCCGCGGCGACGACCAAAAGCAAACTCGGTGCGAGACGTAGAAGCCCCATGTTTTCCAGCATGAATTTTTTGGTTGCATGTCCGCAAGGGTGCTTAAAGACGACATATACCCCTCAGCTACCCCTCACCACCTCCGGACTCTTCGCAGCTTGGCCTTCTCGGGTTTCGGCACGTGTAAGGCCTCAAACCAACATCCTTTCCGGCGACCAAGCTTCTGTGCGTTTTCGCTCAGTACGACGGCCGGGAACAATCTGTTTTTCCTGGCGTAACCGTGAGGATTCTGTGAGGCCGATCCCGGTCGCCGTTTGCATAAGCAGGCGCGGCTGCGGCAGGATGCCCCGCGATGCTGCGTACCGTTGTTTTTCTCATCCTCGCTGTTGGCTGCTCGAAAAAAGATAAAGACGCGCCCGCCTCGCCGCCACCGCCACCCGCCGTCGCTGATGCGGCCGCGGTCGAGGCGGATGCCGCTGCTCCGGATCCGAATGCGGGCAGTGCAGGCAGCGCGGGCTCCGCGGGCAGCGCGGGTTCGGCGGCCGGCAGCGCCGCAGCGGGAAGCGCCGCGGGTAGTGGCTCCGCCGTCGCTGCGAGCGACTTCGACTTCGAGAAGCTGTCGAAGGAAGACAAGATCAAGTTCATGAAGCAGAAGGTCATGCCGCACATGAAGCCTCTGTTTCAGAAGTTCGACAAAAAGGAGTTCGCCAACGTCACGTGCAAGACCTGCCA
>DATDCH010000498.1:0-12615 GCA_036524455.1 Kofleriaceae bacterium
TCCGGCGCAGCGCGGTCGACAAGATTCGCGACTGGGCCAATGCGAACGGCTTCGTCGCCGGTGATGACGTCGAGTCACCGATCACGGGGCCGGCCGGCAACGTCGAGTACTTGTTGTTGCTCCGGACCGCCTGAGCCATCGTCGGAATCTGCATTGACCGCGACAGGGCGCCGCGGTATTAAATTACGGAATGAACGTTCGTTCCGCAAATGACAAACGGGTCGCGCCGAAGACTAAGCGCGGTCGCGGACGTCCGCTCGTCGACGACAAGCGCCGGCGTATTCTCGACGCCGCGCTGAGAACGTTCGCCGCGCGCGGCTATCACGGAACGTCGGTTCCGGAAGTCGCTGTCGCTGCCGGCGTTGGCGTCGGCACGCTGTATCGCTACTTCGAGGACAAGAACGCGCTCGTCAACGAGCTGTATCGCGACGCGAAACAACGGCTGAAGTCCGCGCTACTTGATGGTCTCGCTGCACCCGACGCGTACCAGCTCGACAACGCCGAGCCGTGGTTCGCCGAGCTTTGGCATCGGCTTGCCGGCTTCGCGCGCACCGAGCCCGATGCGTTTCGGTTTCTCGAGATGCAGGATCACGTCGAGTATCTCGATGCCAAGAGTCGCGCGCTCGAGCTGTCGGTGCTCGCGCCACTCTGGCTCGCCGGGAAGCGGCTACGCGATCGAACCATGCAGGGCCCTCCGGTCGACGTCGCGATTGCGCTCTTGTGGGGTGCGTTCGTCGGACTCGTGAAGGCCAGCCGGCTCGGTTACTTGCCGCTCGACGATCGCAAGCTCGAACAGGCAGGCGCCGCCGCGTGGCGAATGATCGCGCCCGAGGCTTCCCGTGCGACCGAGCCGCGAGCTGCACGCGCGACCGAGCCGCGAGCTGCACGCGCGACCGTGCCGCGAGCTGCACGGGCAACCGACCGACGCACGACCGCGAGCAAACCAGTTTCCAGCCGTACGACACGAACCAAAGGATGACCATGCTGACGACCCAGACTTCGACCGCCACTACGTCGCAACGCACCTCGCTCCATACGCTCGATACGCTTGCGCACAAGACCTCGGAGGAGCTCGACGCGCTGTATCGCGCTGCCACCGCGTCGACGACGATGCATGCCGCCGACGGCGCGCTTGTCGGCCGCATGCTCGCCGTGCGCGGCTTGCCCGGCGCGGTCGCAAAGCCGCTGCGCAACTGGGCGGCGTCGCGCTCGTTCTTGTGGGAAGGCAAGACGTTCCAAGCGTCGAACGACACGACCGGCGTAGGTCACAATCGCATCTTCGTGCCCGGCTTGTTCGGGCATCAGAACCTGTTCCCGTTCGACACCGCGTTCGGTCCGTCCGCGATCGATGGCAAGCCGACGCTGATCCTCGACTACGACCTCGACGTGAACCCGGGCTACATCCGACACGTCCATGACGAGATTCGCGAGGTCGCGCCCGGCTTGTTCCTCGGGCCTGCCATGTGGAAGCGCGGTAACGACAAGACACTCGTGTTGTGGTTCGCGCTCGACTCGAGACTGTCATGAACCCACCTGCGCACGTCCTCATCACCGGTGCCTCCGGCGCAATCGGTGCCGCGCTGGCGCGAGCGATGCGAACGAAGTGGCCCCACGCGACGCTCGCGCTTCTCGATCGTGAGCGCGCGACGCTCGAGTCGCTCGGTGCAGAGCTCGGTGACTCGCACGTGCACGTCGTGGACTTGTGTGACCTCGATGCGCTGCCCGATGTGATTGCGCGAATCGAGGAGCAAGCCGGGCCACTCGATGGGCTCGTCAACTGCGCCGGCATCATGCGCGTGCAGCACGTGGCGTCGTGGAAGTGGGACGACGCGAGCGCGCTACTCGCGATCGACTTGCTCGCGCCGTTGCGGCTGCAGGATCTCGTCGTGCGCGGCATGGTGGAGCGCGGCTCGGGCGTGCTCGTCAACGTCGCGAGCATGGCGGGACGGGTTCCCCTGCGCGGTTGCGCCTATTACGGCGCAGCGAAGGCGGGGCTCGCGATGGCGTCGGAGATCGCGCGCGCCGATCTTGCGCAGCACGGTGTGCGCGTCGTGACGGTGTATCCGGGGCCGGTGAAGTCGGCGCTCGAAGCCGGCGCGCGCGCGGACTATGGTGGCGGTGGCTGGTTCGGCAGGCTCGCGCCGACTGGGGATGCGCGCGAGCTCGCCTCGCGGATCATGGACGCGATCGAAGACGACGAACCGCGCGTGATCTATCCGCGGTTGTACGGCGTCGGCTGGACCGCGCCGAACCTGAGCCGCTGGTTCGCACTGTCGTATGGACCACCGCCCGTGAGCTGAGTCCTTCGTGAGCCGAGTCGACCGTGAGTCGGGTCGACCGTGAGTCGAGTCGACCGAGAGTCGAGTCGACCGAGAGCCGAGTCGCCCGTGAGCCGAGTCGCCGATGAGCCGAGTCGCCGGGCGATTCCCAAGGGATCCCACAGGTTCCAGGTCCGTGTCGTGCGTGCGCTTGACAAATAGAACGACCGTACTATTCTGGTTTCGTGAGCAAGGGCGACCAGACAAGGCAGGCGATTCTGGCTCGCGCGTTCGAGCTCGCGACGATCAACGGCATTTCCGGCCTGTCGATCGGGCGGCTCGCCGAAGAGACCGGGCTGTCCAAGAGCGGTCTGTTCGCGCACTTCGGCTCGAAGGAAGCACTCGAGGTCGCCGTGGTCGAGGAAGCGTCGCGCCAGTTCGTGCAAGACGTCATGGTGCCGGCGCTCCGCCATCCCCGTGGCGAGCCGCGACTGCGTGCGCTGTTCGACAACTGGATCCGGTGGGGACAGCGCCCCGGTGGCTGTTTCTTCGTCGGTGCGAGCACCGAGCTCGACGAACGACCGGGCCCGCCGCGCGATGCGCTCGTCCGCGCGATCAAGGATTGGGTCGACGAGCTTGCCAAAGCCGTTCGCATCGCCGTCAGCGAACGTCACTTCCGCTCCGACGTAAACCCCGAGCAAGTCGCGTTCGAGATCTACGGCATGATGCTCGGCATGCACACGTTCCATCGGTTCCTACGCGAGCCAACGACGCTCGACCGCGCGAAACAGGCATTCGAACGCCTGCTCGCTGCGTCGCGCGCGGCGACCCCGCGTTCTCGTTCGTAGTCCCTCGAGATCAAGGAGGTTCCAGTGCAGCATTCTTCAGCGCCCAAAAATAGCACGGTCGTTCGTTCTAGAAATGCCGTCCGTTTGGCCCGCGCCGCGCTGCAAACGGCGTACATCGTCTCCGAGGATCTCGGGACGAGCTTTGCCGAACGACTGTTCACTTCGCCGCGGCGACATTCGCGCCCGGATCGCGAACGCAACGTTCTGCTGACTGCGCGCGAAGGCGTGGTCGATGTGACCCTGCGTTCGCCGCGCTGGCACGGCGCGCGGGTTCCGCTCGCGACGTGGCGATGGGGCATGGGCCCTGCCGTCTTGCTCGTGCACGGCTGGGAGGGGCGCGGCTCGCAGCTCGGTGCGTTTGTCGCGCCGCTGGTCGCCGCCGGCATGTCGGTCGTCACGTTCGACGCTCCGGGCCACGGCAATTCGCCCGATCATCGGCTCTACCTGACTGATCTCGCGGACTGCATCGCCGACGTCACCGCGAGCATCGGCCCATTGCACGGCATCATCGCGCATTCGTTTGGTGCAGCAGGCGTGCTGCTCGCGTTCACGCGTCACGGCATCCGCGCACCGCGCAACGTGATGCTCGCGCCGAACGTGATCGTCGAGGATGCGGTCCGTCGCTTCGCGCGCATGGTCGGTCTCGACGACGCCGACCGCGTCGCGTTGCAGCAGCGCCTCGCAGCCCAATCCGGCGTGTCGATCGACGCACTCCAGCTGCCGGCGCTCGTCGACAAGCGCGACGACGACCTGCTCATCATTCATGATCGCGAAGATCGTGAAGTCGGCTTCGATCACAGCGAAGCGCTCGCCGCGCAATGGCCTGCCGCGCAGCTCCGCGAGGCGTATGGCCTCGGTCACCGCCGCGTCCTGCGCGACGCCGCGGTCATCGGCGACGTCGTCGACTACGTGGGTGAAGGCATTCCGCTCCCCGCGTCCGATCTCGTCCGTGAAGTCGATCGTCAGCTCGAGGAACTGCCATGAAGCTCGCACGCAGCTACGAATACGAAGCCCGCACACCCGACGTCTCGCTCATGCTGTCGATGCCCGGCCTCGACTACCTGCGCGGCGTGCTGCGCGGCGATTTCCCCGCGGCTCCGATCTCCGCCACGCTCAACTTCTTCCCGGTCGAGCTCGAGCACGGCCGCGCCGTCTTCGAAGGCATCCCCGAGCGCTTCGCATACAACCCGCTCGGCGGCGTGCATGGCGGCTGGGCGGCGACGATCCTCGACTCGGCGCTCGGCTGCGCGGTCCACAGCACGTTGCCTGCCGGCAAGTACTACTCGACGGTCGACCTCTCGATCTCGCTGGTCCGCGCGATCACCGAGAAGACCAAGCGCGTGCGTTGCGAAGCGAACCTCATCCACGCCGGTAGCAGCGTCGCGACGGCCGAGGCCAAGCTCTTCGATGACCGCGGCCAGCTCTGCGCGCACGGCACGACGACGTGCCTCATCATGTCGCCGCGCTGAGGAAAGCGGCGTGCTGGCATGCCGCTTCTTCTCATCCTGATCAGTAAGCCTGTGAAATCCCTGCGCGCGATTTCGTGTCAGGTTTTCGTGGCGATGAACTACATAGGGCCGACATGGGAGTCATCGCGAGAACCGACATCGAGCTGGTCGAAGCCAGCCTGCGTGGTGAGCACGAGGCCTTTGGGGATCTCGTCGCTCGCTATCAGGATGTCGTCTGCGCGGTTTCGTACAGCTCCACCGGCGATCAGGTGCTCAGCGAAGACGTCGCGCAAGAGACCTTCATCGCCGCGTGGCGCCAGCTCGCTCGGCTTCGCAACAGCGCGCGGCTTCGGCCGTGGCTGTGCGGCATCGCGCGCAATCTCGCACGTACCGCGCGCAAGCGCAGGCGTCGCGAGCCGCTCGTCGATGCCGACGAACAAGTCGCTTCGGGTGCGAGCCCGTTTGATATCGCTGCGCGTGGCGATGTCGAGCGGGTCGTGCGCGAAGCACTTGCGCGAATCCCGGATGCATATCGCGAGGTGCTGGTCCTCTATTATCGTGAGGACCTCTCCATCCGCGAGATCGCCGCGACGCTCGGCGTCAGCGAGCCAACCGTCATGCAGCGGTTGTCGCGAGGGCGACGCCATCTCGCCGACAGCGTGACCGACGTCGTCGAACGTTCGCTGCGAGGCGAACGCCGGCGTCGCGATCTCGTTGCCGCCGTGATCGCGTCGATTACCGCGATCACGTTGCCCTCCCGTGTCGATGCCTCTCCCACGAAAGGATCGACAATGCTCAAGTTTGCTATCGCCACATCGACTGTCGTCGCTGTCGGCGCCACCGCTCTTCTGCTTCACTCGCACTACAAGGACTCCACGCCGGTCGCAGCGGCGAAGCCAGCGCCGAAACTGCAATATGGCAGTGGCAAGCTCGGTCTCGCGCACGCTCCGACGCTCGGCCCGTCGTTCGCGCCGCGCGCGATCGTGTCGCGTTCCGTCGCCGAGGCCGACCTGGCTCTGTTGCCGGCGGATTCCGAAGCCGTCATCGGCGTCAACTTCGCGCAGCTACGTCAGAGCGCGCTGTGGCAGCGCTTTGTCGGTGCGAAGCTGATCAATACGGATGGCGTGCGCGAGTTCGAGGCACTGTGCGGCTTCAACCCGCTCGAGTCGCTCGGCTCGATCTCGCTCGGCGTCAAAGGGCTTGCCGATCGCGACGGCCTCAGCGGCGTGATGATCATCCACGGTTTCGAGCGCGCGAAAGCGATGTCTTGCTTCGACAGCCGAGGCGTCGATGAGGTCGTGAAGGCAGGCACGAAGGTCGCGGTCGACGGCGACGTCGTGCTGATGACCGACTCCAGCAACGACCACGTCGCGTTCACGTTCATCGACGACACCACAGCGCTCGTCGTGATCGGCCCCGAGGCCGCGACGAAGGACGGCGTCTTGCGAATCGCCGCTGGCACCGGTGGTGGTTTGCAAAGCTCGACGACGTTCGCGAACGCGCTGAAGGTGATCAACACGGATGATTCGCTCTGGGTGCTGCTCGCCGAGAGCTCGCCGTTCATGCGCATGGCGAACACCGAGATCGCGCCTTACACATCGATCCAGCTCGGTACGACGTATGCGTCGCTCAACGTGACCGACTCGCTCGCGTTCGACGCGGGCCTGCGACTCGGCTCGCCCGAGGCCGTCGCGAAGCTCGTCGCCGAGATTCAGAAGAGGATGAACGAGAGCGACATCGCGAAGCAGCTCAGTCGTCACTTCGATCAGCTCGACGTGATCGCCGACGGCTCGGATCTGATCGTCAGCCTGTCGTTGGGCGGCGACCAAATCTTGCAGCTGGTGTCGTCGATCATGACGAGCGGTGTGGTCAGCTTCAACTAGATCGAGCAGCTAGAGCGCGAGCTTTAGCCGCGCGGACTCGCTGCCACCGCTTCGTTCAGGGTGTGGCGTGCTCGCGGAGGCTCGTCAGCAACTTCCCCCACCACAGGCCGAGGTCGCGCAAGAACGCGGGAACGTCCGCGCCATGACGTACGGGGTGGTCGTCGCGGATCGTCGTCCAGCCGCGATGCTCGAGGGTCACGCGCGTGCCGCTACCGCTCGCTTCGAACCACAACTCGACCGTCGTCGTTTCGCCGGGCTGGAACGTGACCGACCGCCACTCGAAGACCAGGTGCTGGGGCGGCTCCCAGACCGTGATGCGACCCATCTCGTGCAGCGCGGACTGCCCGTCTCCGGACTGTTCGAAGATGCGCCCGCCGAGCTTGGGCTCCAGGTGAAGCGTGCCCGGTTGCTTCCCCGCGATCCTGTAGGCGGGACCGCGACGCCACCATCGATCGATCTCGAGCGTGAACACGTCGAATGCTTCAGCGAGCGGCACCTCGACGAACGTCTGCACTCGAACCTTGTCGCCGCTCACGGCTTCTTGCCTCGTGTCTTCTCCGCGTAGGCCTTGAAGCCCGCGAGCTCGAGCGACCAGAACCGCTCGACCTGATCGAGCCAGCTGCGCAACGCATCGAAGGGCTCTGGACGTAGCCGGTAGATGCGCGCGCGAGCATCGGCTAGATCGCTCGCGGGCTCGATCAAGCCGGATGTTCGCAGCACGCGAAGGTGGCGGCTCATCGCCGGTCGGGACTGCCCGAGCTGATCTGCGAGATCGCTCGCGCGACGCGGCTTCTTGCGAAGCAGATCGATCACGCCGCGGCGAGTGGGATCGGCGAGTGCCAGGAGCGTTCCGTCGAGGCTCATGTCAGGTGTTTGGCTCGCGGAGCCGCTGGCAGAACCACCAGCGGTGGCCCTCGAGGTCCTCGCACTCGTAGCCGCGATCGCTCCAGTGTTCCTCGCCGTAGTCGGTGTCCTTCGGCTCGCTGATGATCTTCGCGCCGGCCTTGCGCGCACGCTCGCAGTGCGCGTTCACGTCGTCGACGTAGACCATGATGCTCTGCGTGTTCGCGCCGCCGAGCGACTTCGGGCTCTTGTGGATGCCCTCGCGCTGCTTCTTCGCGTTGTCCTCGTCGGCGACCATGAGGATGCCGTCTCCGAACGTCAGCTCGGAGTGCTCGATCACGCCGTTGTCGCCTTCGATGCGTAACCGAACCTCGAAGCCGAACGCGTTGCAGAGCCAATCGATGGCCTTGCCGCCTTCCTGGTAGAACAGCGCCGACGAGATCCGGGTCCAATTCTTCGGTGTGGGCTTCATGGCGGTCTCCAAGTAGTTGCTCGTTTGAGTAATAGTTAACGCGTACGTTAACCATTTGCAAGTGGCACGTTGGGCCCTACGAACGGTTCGTGCGGCACGTCAGGTCAGCGGGCGCGCGCTGGGGCGCTCACGCTCGGAGGCCTGATGACGACCCGCCAGAACGCTAGGGTCACTTCGGTACGAGTGATGCTTCTCCCTGATGGTGAGGGATCACCATGCACACCAAGATTCTCGCAGCGATCTTGTTCATGCCGGCCATCACGTTCGCCGATCCTCCGAGCCACGATGACCTCGATGGCGCGATCGCGAGCAGTCACGAGTCCTCGAACCGCGTGCGTTACTACGCGCAAGCAACGACGATCGCCGAACGCGACATCGTCAGCGCGACCATCACGCGCGACATCGCCCGCAAGCGATGGGACGATGCCGTCCGCGCCGATCACCCCGCGGACGCGGGCAAGTGGGCGATTCGCTACCACGACGCGAGGCTCGACGAAGCAAGAGCGCGGGAACGTGCTGCGCAGTTCAGCGACGCGCGCGACGCGGCCCGCGCCGACTTCCGAGCTTCGGCCGAGCAGACCCGCCGACTCACGCGACAGGCGTCACGGGCGCGAGTCGGGCGTGCACGAGGCTAGTTCGTGATCATTTGAACAGCGGCAACGGCAACGACACGGCCGTCGGTCCGGCCTCATGGTTGCCGCCTTGTACCGACAACCGGAAGTACGAAGCGCGCGCGACCTCGCCCGCGAGTTGACCGTTGTCGCATTCGCTGAGCTCGTAACGCAGGCCCGCGTCGATGTCCTCGAGCGCTCTGGGATGCATCTTGCTGCTGGCGCCTTTGTACTTGCACGTCGCGGTTGCGCCCGTCGAAGCATCGGTGAACGTGAAGTCGGTGTGGTGCTTGCCCGCGTTGCCCTCCGTGACGTGGAGCTCGCTCGGAATCACGAAGTTTCTAACCAGACACGCGCACTGCTGCGCCGGCTGCGCAACCGTCGGCTGGTAGGACCGCCGGGCGTCGAGCGTCAACAGCATCACGTTGTATGGAGCAACCGCGACGCCGTCGGGACACGGCACGCACGGTTTGCCTTGGTCGGGATCGGGCTCGATCTCTCGAATCGTCAAGCGGCTGTAATCGGCCGTCATGAAATCCGCGCGCAGAAACACCGAGTGTCCCGGATCGAGCAGCGGCGACAACGACGTCAGCATGGATCCGCATGCGATGCCGTTCGTGTCGAGGTTGGTGCCATCGTCGACGAATTCGGCGATCGGCTCCCAGGTCCCACCGTCGGCGCCCATCGTGAGGTCGCGATAGAGCTCCATCTTCACGAAGCGATCGTCGTTGATATTCTTGAGGACGAATTTGTAACCGGTCCATTGGCCGACCGGCACTTCACCGAGGTCGTTCGTCGCGACCGGCTGCGAGTACCCGTCGGGATGGCGCGACTCCTTTAGAAACTGCGCGTCGCCGGTGAGCTTCGCGCGGGCGTAGTAGGTGTGCGTGCACGGGTCCGGCAACACGTCGCTCTGCAGGTGGTGATCGCTGCGCGCACCGACCGTGAAGCCGCGGAACGTGATCCCCGGGGTCGACTCGCTTACGCGCCGTGCGTAGTACGTGACCTCGACGTTGTTCCAGAGCGGCAGCTCGCCGGGTTCATCGTAGACATACAACCGAGGCGAATCGCCGCTCAGCGTGACGAGTCCTCGTCCGTCCATCGCGAGTGTGCCGTTGCCGCGTGCCTTTACCTCGGCGTCGAACGGGTCGCGCACACCCGAATGCAAGACCCGCGGCGTGCAGTTGAACCACGACGTTGCCGCATATTCGCGGCCTCCCGCTCGCGTGTTGTTGATCTTCGTGCTGCCGAACGCGTCGAGCGCATCGTCGACGATCGGTGTAAAGGGAGGCGGGTTCGGTGCGTAGGCGCCCGTGTTCGTCCACCGAATGTAGTCCCAGTACACGTCACCGAACCCACTCGCGGTGACGTCACCGAAGCGCAGGCGGTTCAGCGTCGTGCCTGCGGTCTCGATGCGGGTGAGCACCGGAGTCGGGCCGCCATCCACGTACACTTCGACGAAGATGCCCGCGCGGACGACGACGCGGTACACGTGAAACACGGTCGTGTCGATCGAGTAGCTCGAGCCGCCCTGCAGCGAGATGCCCGTGGTTCGGAAATGCAGCTGGATGTCCCGCACACCGGTGAGCAGGCGCAAGGTCTGTGCGGTGCTCGTCTCGCCACCGCCGGCGATCCGCAAAGACGTCTCGACCGTGCTGTCACCGAGACCGTTCCAGCTGCTCGAGTTATTGAGCTGATACGACAGCGCGTCGACCGAGGTCGGTCCCGACACGAGGCGGAACAGACCGTCACTCGTCGACGCCGTCGCGACGGTGCTCGTGCCGCCACTCGCGATCGTAAACGGAGGCGTCCACTGAGTCGGAAGCACATCGCCCTCGTAGGCATGGGCGACCGGAAACGGGCTTGCACAGCGATCGTCGTCCTCGAACGACAGTCGCTGTCGGTGCTCCGAAACCGAACCGTCGCCACACGAGGCAAACACCGCCAGCACCACCAGACCAATCCCGCCAAGCTTTGCCACAAGACCTCGATTCCACCGTACCGATCGCGATCCCGAAAGATCAACCAACAATTCGAACGTGCGACGGGGTGAGGCTGCCAGCAGCAGTGAGCATCGCGACACGTCGCCCGATCACCTCAGCCAACAAACAAATTTGCAGCGTGGTCGGTGCGGCGCACGCATCCGGATCCGAGCCGAGGTCCTACTGACACGTGCGCAAGAAGGTCGCGGCCGGTCGATCGGGCTTGTCCAGGCACTGCAGGCCTTCGCCGCACGCGCGATCGCACCACCAGTACGTGCCGCAGTAATCGCCGATCGCGCCGAGGCCTGGCGCGGAGCAGTCGGGACGAAAGCACATCGACGTGACCGGGCGACAATTACACGCGGCGTCATAGCGCAGCTCGCCGCATGCCCAACACGCGTCACTGGCCGGGTCGCAATCGTTGCCGCACCATTCGCCAACGCTGCAGGCCGCATCGATGCCGACGCTGGTGCATGCCGCATCGGTGCCGGCGCCGCATGGTGCGTCGGGCGTCGCGGGCCCGTCCTGACCGCATGCCGCGAGTACGAAGACCAGCATCCAGTGTCGAGGTCGCACGCCCCAAGTGTACTCGGGGACGGCGCCCTCCGACGCGCAAACCGCATGCGTAGCACTGAATCGACGGGCCGCGGTGGAGATCACAACGGATGTGCATCGACGTGCACTCGACCTACGCGCTGCATTTCGCGCGCATCGACATCAACCTTGACCGAGTGGCGATTCATTGAGAGCGTCTGCGCGTGCATCGCGCCGCCTTCGCTGCCGTTGTCATCGGGATCGTGACCGGTGCGCGCACGGCGTGGGCCGACAACAACGAGAAGTGGGAGTTCCTCTCGACCGGTGACGTGATCACGATCGTGGTAGTCGTGGCGATCTTGGCATTCATCGGCTTCGTGTTCCTCGTGAAACTCACTGCCGCCGCCGCGAGGAAGACGACGGACTACGTGCGCGACGAGCGCGACAAGCAGCCCGTCACGCCGACTGCGCGCGTTCACCGCGAGCACGATCGTTCCGAGCGCGCGTCTTCCGACGTGCGTTGACCGATCAAGCTCGCACGGGGTGGCGGCGGATGAAGTCCGCGAGCGCCTTCGCCATGGCACTCCGCGGGCGAATCACTGACAACCGTGTGACACGGAGGAATGGGACGCTCGGGTGATGGCGATCCAGTACGTGACAGGCGACGCAACGGCGCCGCTCGGCAGCGGCCCGCGCGTACTCGTCCACGTTTGCAACGATGTCGGCAAATGGGGCAAAGGCTTCGTCCTTGCTATTTCGCGCCGCTGGAAGTTGCCAGAGCAGCAGTTCAAGGCGTGGTATCGCGGCGAGACCGGGCGGTCCTTCGCGCTTGGGGAAGTTCAGTTTGTCGAGGTCGAGCGAGCATTCTGGGTCGCAAACCTCGTCGGTCAGCGCGGACTCGCGTCGAAACACCGCGGCGAACCAGCCGTGCGCTACGAGGCGGTGCGCGGCGGGCTTGCGAAGGTGCGGGGTCACGCGTTGGCAGAACGCGCGAGCGTGCACATGCCCCGAATCGGCTGCGGGCTCGCAGGCGGGCGTTGGAACGAGATCGAGCCGATCATCGAGAGCGAGCTCTCCATGCACGGCGTCGACGTGAACGTGTACGACATCGGGACCGTGCGTTAGCTAGCTGCGCAACTCGCTGTATGCACGCGATCCATCGGATCACCGCTCACGTGATGATCACGCGACACCCGTCCTGATCTCACTAGAGCGCGAGCTGGAGTCGCGCGATGACGGTGTGATCGCGGCGCTCGGTCTCGTACGCGTACGCGCAGGACAACTTTCTATAGTCGTCGATGAAGAAATGCCCGGCGGTGCGCAGTTTCGTGGTCGACAGCTCGGCGGCCCCGAGGTCGCCACGCATGACATCGATGCCTGCCTCGACCGCGATGCCGACATTGCGGCCACTCGCGTACCGACCGGTGACGTGTTGATCGTTGCGAACTGGGGAACGTAGCAGCGGCGACGTGTACCAGCGGTATGGATTCGGACGCAGCGTGGCCATGAGCGTGAGCGCGCCGCCCCTGCCGGTCAGCTCCGGCGTCGCGCCTTTGCTCGAGCGCATCTGCTGTGACACCGAGACGAGCTCGGCCATTGCCTGCACGCGCCGGTAGCGCGCTTCGGCCTCGATCGCGTAGCGACGCTCGTCGCCGTGCGGTTGGATGTCAGCCACCGTGTCAGCGGCAACGCGGCGCCCGATCGCGGCACTCGCACCGAGATGCAGGTCGACCGCA
>DATDCH010000499.1:0-15323 GCA_036524455.1 Kofleriaceae bacterium
AGACCGCCAGCCACCACCGACGGCAGTGCCGCCGCGCGAGGCACGCGAGCGCGCGTGTGCTGCAGCTGCCGATACGCTCGCCGCGCTCGCAAACCGTGCACCGGTGTTGCTGATCATCGATGATCTGCAATGGGCCGACGAGCTCACGATCGAAGTGCTCAAGCTGCTGGCGGGCGAGCGTTATCGAACGGTGCCGCTGACCGTGCTCGCCACCTATCGCAGCGAGGAAGTCGGCGAGCTACTCGAGCCCCTGCTTGCGGAGCGCGCCATCGAACGCTTCGAGCTATCGCGGCTTCCGCACGCCTCGGTGGCGCAGATTGTTACCGGCATGCTGGCCGTCGACGATGTCCCTCGCACGTTCAGCGAGTACCTGTTCCGCCACTCCGAAGGCAATCCGTTCTTCGTGTCGGAGTATCTGCGGCTCGCCGTCGACGAACGCGTACTCGTTCGCTCCGCGGGGCGCTGGCAGCTACCGCACACCGACGAGGAGCTTGCCGTGCTGCCGACACCAGCCTCCGTGCGCCAACTTGTCGGCATGCGGCTCGCGGCGTTGTCGGCCGAGGATCTCCGCGTTGTGCAGATCGCCGCTGTATGCGGCCGCGGGGTCGAGCCGGCGACGCTCGGCGCGATTGCGACCGACCTCGATGAAGAAGCACTGTCGCGATCGCTTGTGAAGGCGATGCGCCGCCAGATCCTCGCCGAGCACGAAGCAGGCGAGCTGCGCTTCACACACGACAAGCTACGGGAGGTCGCGTACGACCTCATCGCGGTGGATTCGCGCGTCCAGCTCCACCATGCGGCCGCCGAGGCGCTCGTACAAGCTGCCGGTGACGGCGTCGACGCGCGCGCCGCGGAGATCGCATCGCACTTCCGAAATGGACAACAGCCGCTCGCGGCAGCGCGCTACGGCCGCGTTGCCGGGCAACACGCGCTGCGGACGGCGGCGCTCGGCGATGCGCTCCAACACTTCCAGCAAGCAGTCGCGAGCCTGGCGGGACTCGAACCGTCGTCTGAGGTGCTGAGGCTGGAGGTCGAGCTTCGCCTCGATCAGTTCAGTCCTCGCTTCCAACTGTATAGCGCAGCCGACGCCGGTCTCGTCGAGCTCATGCGCACGGCGATGCCGTTCGCGCGGCAGCTGCAGGATCCGGCGCTACTCGCGAAGCTGCAAGACACGCTGCTCGTACCGCTGTTCGCGCGTGCCCGCTACGACGAATTGTTCGCCGCCGCCGAGCCAATGCTCGCAGAGGCAAGGGCCGCCGCCGATCACCTGCGCGTTGCAGCGGTCCTCTACCTCGTGGTCGGCTCGCGACTATTGTGCGGCGAGGCCCGGCGCGCGATCGAGATCGCACTGCCTGTCATCGCGATGCTCGAGCAGCAAGGCACAACCGACGAGTTGTGCGGGCAAGCATATCCGCCGTACATCTCGCTGTGCTGCGAGGTCGGTGTCGCCCACGCGTCGCTTGGCGAATACGCCTCGGCCGTCGCGTGGCTCGAGCGTGGTGAAGCGGCCGCGAAGCGTACCGGCAATCGCTATGGCGTGGCCGTCAGTCACATGTGGTGGGGCTTCGTCGAGGCGCCCGACATTGCAACGACGGTGGCCCACGGCGAGCTCGCAGTTCACCTCGCCCGAGAACAGAGGCTCGCGGCGCCCGAGCTGTTCGGCCTGTACAGCTACAGCCGTGGGCTCGCGCTCAGCGGGCATGCCACCGAGGGCGCAGCGATGGCGGCAAGCGCGATCGCGACGGGGAAGACCATCGGCTATGTCGCATTTCGCACGGAGGCCTATCGCGCGCTCGCCCTCGCCCAACTCGCGAATGGCGCGCTCGACGAGCTGACTTCGACAACCACGGCCGCACTCGAGCTCGTCGAGGCCGGCGGCGAGTGCCGGCACGAGGCCGAGTTTCGCCGGCTGCGCGCCGAAGCCGAGCTGCGCCGTCCGGACGGCGATCTCGAGCTCGCCGAGCGCGAGCTGCGCACCGCGCTCGCCGTCGCCGAGGCACAGGGCGCGCGCGTCTACGCCGGCCGCGTGCATGCTGCGCTCGCCCGGCTCAACGCGACGCGCGGCGCCGTCGATCAGGCGCGTATGGACGCCGCGCGCGCCGTCGCGCTGCTTGACGAGGCGGGATTCGCGGCCGAGGCTGCGGACGCGCGAGCCGCTATTCCGCGATGAACCGCGCGAGCGCCTGGGTGAATGCCTGCGATTCCTCGAGATGCGGAAAGTGGCCGCTGTGCTCGAACGTGTACAGCTTCGCGTTCGCGATCAACTCGCACATTGCGCGCGCGCCGCTCAGCGGCACACCGTCTTGCACGCCGTGGAACACGCCAGTTGGCACACGGATCGAGCCGAGCAGCGGTCGCAGATCGTCGGTCGCGACGCTCTGAAAGCTCGCCATCGCGCCCGCGAGCGGCGTGTCGAGCGACGTGCGTACGATCCAGTCGAGCATCGCCTGGCTCGCGTTCTGGTTCAGCAGCTGCTTGTAGAACGCCTGCGTTGCGAGCGCGCGATCTGCGACGAGCTGCATCGCCAATTGCTGCATCACCTCGGGCGGCATACCGTGCTCCCAGCCGTCGCGATTGACGAGCAGCGGCACACCGCCGACGAGACCGAGCTTCTTGATTCGCCGCCCGGCGAAGTGATGCATGTACGTCGTCACGACCCACACGCCCATCGACCAGCCGACGAGCACTGCATCCTTGACGGCGAGCTTGTCGAGCAGCGCGTCGAGATCCTGCGCGTACGCGAGCATCGTGTAATCGCCGTCGGGTTTGTCCGACGCGCCGTGGCCACGTTGGTCGTACGCGATCGTGCGGTGGTGAGGCATCAGCGCCGCGACCTGGTTCTCCCAGAGCCGGTGACTCATCGACCACGCGTGCACGAACACGACCGGCGGCCCACCACGCCCGCGATCGTCGACGTAGAGGCGCACGCCATCCCGGATCTCCATCAACCCCATGGCCGTCATGCTACTGGTGTTTCGCGCATTGCGCCGTGTTTTCGACCCACTCGAAGTTCGTGATGTGGTCGTTGCGGCACGTCACGACAAAGCCCGTTTCGAACGCACACTGATTGTTCCAGCCGTGCGTCAAGAACAGCGGGCCGTCCCAGTCACAGCCGAGTTGCCCGGGTATCGCAGGGTTTGGAATCTGGGTCTGCGTGAGCACGTTGAGGTCCCAGTTGAACGCGGTGACGCGCCCGCTGCTGTTGCACGAGATGGTGGCGCCATACGTCCATGCGTTAGCGTCGTCATACCCCTGCGAGGCCCAGCGTGTGCTGCTCGCCCAGTCACAGCCGACGACGTTATCGTTGAGACCCTGCGCCGTGTAGCCGGTCGTGAAGATAGCTTCGCCCGGCGGCGTCGTGATCACCGAATCCATATAGCTGAGCTTGCCACCGATGCAGCTCGCCCATACGCCGACCTGGGCCATGCCCGCCTGGTCGTAGCCGTGGCTGAGCCAGCGCGCGTTGCCGCTCCAGTCGCACGCGATCGAGCACTCGACTGCCTCGTCCTCCTCGGTATCGCAGTCATCATCGACATCGTTGAAGCAACGCTCGGCAGCGCCCGGATGCACCGTGCTCACGATGTCGTTGCAGTCGGTGCTGTTCGACGCGTATCCAGTCGGCCGCGAGCACGCCTGCGTTGTCACCGACGGGTTGCCATAGCCATCCCCGTCGGCGTCGAGGTAGTACGTGGCCTTCACGCCATCGTCGACCGTGGTGTCGCAGTCGTTATCGAGGCCGTCGCAGACCTCCGCGCGACCGGGGTACATGAGCGCACTGCTGTCATTGCAGTCCGTGTTGTTCGTGACGTAACCGGTCGGCGAGCTGCACGCCTGTGTGGTGACCGCCGCGGCGCCGTAACTATCGCCGTCGGCGTCGCGGTAGAACGTCGTCTTCACGCCCTCGTCAATCACACCGCTACAGTTGTTGTCGGCGCCGTCGCAGACCTCGGTTCCACCGGGACGCACGTCGGCGCGCGCGTCGTTGCAGTCGGTGTTGTTCGTGACGTATCCGGTCGGCGAGCTGCACGCCTGTGTGGTGACCGCCGCGGCGCCGTAACCATCGCCGTCGGAGTCGCGGTAATAGGTCGTCTTGACGCCTTCGTCGATCGTCTGGTTGCAGTTGTTGTCGGCGCCGTCGCACAGCTCGGCGTGGCCCGGATAGACGTCGGCCCGCAGATCGTTGCAGTCGTCGCTGCTCGTCACGTAACCCGTCGGTGGTGCGCACGCCTGCATCGGTGAGCTCGCGCTGCCGTGGCCATCACTGTCGAGATCACGGTAGTAGGTCGTCGTCGCTCCTTCGTCGACGGTCTGGTTGCAGTTGTTGTCGGCGCCGTCGCAGAGCTCGGCGTGGCCCGGGTAGACATCCGCGCGCGCGTCGTTGCAGTCGTCGCTACTCGTCACGTAGCCAGCCGGGGCATTGCACGTCGTCATCGACGACGAGGAGTTCCCGTGACCGTCGCCGTCGGAGTCTTGGTAGAACGTCGTCAGCCCGTCTTCGTCCGCAGAACCGTCGCAGTCGTTGTCGACCGAGTCGCAGATCTCCGGTGCGTCGGGATAGACGTCCTTGCGCGTATCGTTACAGTCGGCCGCGCCAGCGATCGGCATGGCTGTGATCCATGCACCTCCGCAGGCCGGCGGCGCCGTGATGTCACAGCCGGTCAGCGTCTCACCGCCGAGCGCGGCAATGCCGTCGTTGTCGCAGTCGGCGTACCAGGTGTGCTCCGTGCACGCATCCGGTCTGCCGGCGTCGACGGTCGCTTCGGGCTCGTCGGGGTCGCAACCGGTCGAAACTACAAAACAGAGCAAAGCCAGCAAGTGGGGTCGTCGCATCGGGGCTCCTCGGGCTTTTCCAGCCGTATCGAGGGACGCGAGAACCGCGAGCGGTTTTGCTCACGCGCCGTCGCGATTTTTTTCGCCGAGCTCGGCGTGGAGCCACGCGCGGGCAACTTGCCAATCGCGTTCGATAGTTGCGAGCGACAGCCCCATGACCTCGGCGGCTTCTGCGAGGGATAGCCCGCTGAAGAAGCGCAGCTCCGCGATCTTGCTGCGGCGCGGATCGAGGGCGGCGAGTCGGGTCAGCGCGGCATCGAGATCGAGCACGTCGACGTCGACCGCAGCCGCAACCGCTACGGCGGGATCGAGCGTCACGCGGGTCAGCTGACCCGATCGTTTCTCCGCCCGATCGGCGCGCGCGCGATCGACGAGGATCCGGCGCATCATTTCCGCTGCGACGCCGAAGAACTGCGCGCGATTCTTCCACTCGATCCGGCGTTGGTCGACCAAACGGAGGTACGCCTCGTGAACGAGCTCGGTCGGTTGCAGTGCCGCGCGGCGCTCGCGCGCGATGAAAGCGACCGCGCGCGCATGGAGGTCATCGTAGATGCGGGGAACGACGCGATCGCGCGCACCGAGATCGCCTGCGCCCCACGCACGCAATAGCTCGGTGACATCAGGCTCCTCCGCCTCGCCCACCTGACGATCTTGGGCGCGTCACCGCCCAGCGGTCAATCGCGACGTGATGTAATGCTGCGAGCGATGGCCCCGGCGACGAAGAAGAAGCCTAAGCCAGCAGGGAAAGACGCCAAGAAACCGGCGGCGAGAACGCGCGCCGAGAAACAGGCCACGGCCAAACCTGGCGCGACGAAGGCCGCGAAACCGGCAGCGAAACCGAAGGCGGCGAAACCGAAGGCGGCGAAACCCGCGAAGGCCGCCAAGCCGGGGAAGGTTCCGATTGCGGTGATCCGCGAGCTCGGTGACGCGCTCGAGCGCAACGAGCCCGCGTGGCAGGTGCAGGGGTTGACCGAATCGCTCACCAAGCTCGGTGCGGCAAAGGCGCCGGCCGCTGCGGCCGCGATCCTCGCGCAGACGCGCAAAGGCAGTCCGCTCGCGCGCGGCTACTTGACCGCGCTCGGCGACAGCGACAAGGCCGTCGATGCGGCGAATCTGCTGGTGCGGCACTGCACGACGATGGAGCGCGGACGCAAGGCGCTGCGCGGTGCGTTCGTCGCAGTGTGGCGCAAGGCGACCGACATCGCCGCGATCGACGAGGCGTGCAAGAACTTCGCGCGCGGCCTGCTCGACGATCCTGATCTGCTCGACGCGTCGGTCGATGCGGCGGCCAAGCTCGGCGATACCGCGGGCGCGACGTCGTTGGCGGCCAAGCTCGAGCGCGCGCATCGGCTGCGGCCGCTGCTCGACAATCTCGCCGGTGCCGCGCCGCAACGCGCGCGTGGCAAGCAACAGCTCGCTGCACTGTCGGCGCCTGATCGCTGGCACGTGTACGCGCGCATCGTTGACAACCCGCGGGCCTACGATCAGGAGGTCGCCGTCGACGCCGTACGCGCGCTTGCCGACGATTCGAACGTCACCGACATGGCGCTGTCCTCGGCGATCGTCGACATGCGCTATCACGGCAACGACAAGCTCGTCGCGTATTGGAAGACGCGAGTCGCCGCGGGTGACAACGCGGTAATCACGCGCGTGCTCGGTTTGTTCGAGTGGACCGCGCTGTGGGCGACCGACGACGATCAGCTCGAGCCCTACATCCACGCGCTGTATCCGGCGGGTGGCCACCCCGAGGTGTTCGCTTCGGTCGAGCACGCGCTCGCCGGCAACAGCATCGTCGTACGCCAGGCCGTGCTCGAAGAGTGGCTGCGCGCCGCGGAGGGCATCCGCGCATTCGACGACGCGCAGGTCGACAAGCTGATCCGTATGACGGTGACGATCGCCGAGGCCGGCGACGATACCGACGATCGCCGCGCCGCGAATCGCGCACTGTTCTATACGCCGCACGCGGGCGGCCGCCATGCGCTGATGGACGCGCTGCGCAACGCGAGCACCGCGAAGAACGACGAGCTCCGCTACAACCTCTACTTCGGGCTCTCGCACGTCGACCACCCGGATGTGCTGCCGTTTCTCGTCGACCGCATGTTCTCCGAGCGCGAGGAATACTGGGCGCTGCTCGAAGCACTCGAGTCGAAGATCGATGGGGCCGCGAACGTGCGCGTGCTCGGCACGCTCGTCGAGCGGGCGGCCGATCCCAGTGCCGTCCACGCAGCCACCGTGTATGCGGACGCGCTGCTCCACAAGAAGCAGTCGCCGCGACTGGTGATCGATCTCGCGCGCGTCGTGATCGGCTGGCAGCCAACGAACAACGACGATGCACGCCGGCTGCGTTACATCTTCGAGCAAGCGGTCGTCGCGGCACTCGATCTGATGCGCCCCGACGATGCCCGCACATTCCTCGCGCGCGCACGCGAGCTCCCCGACGCGCCGTACTCGGACTATCTGGTCAAGGATCGCGACCAGAAGACGCCTGCGATGCTCGCGAACGCGGACTTCAAGAAGCGGATCGCCGCGCTCGAAGCCGGCAAGCTCGACGCGCAGATCGCCGAGGCGCGCGCGAGTGCGGAGAGTGCTCGCGCCGCCGGCAATCCGATCGCCGCCGACGACGCGCGGCTCGGCTCACTCGCAGGCTGCAAGGTTACCGGGCGGTTTTTCGAAGACAAAGACGCGCACGTCGTGTGGTTCTTCGACGAGGTCGGCGGCCTGCACGTCTACGACGGCTACGCGATCGCCGCGCCGAGCTGCCAAGTCAGCGGCACCGGCGGCCAAGGCATTCCGTGGGGCAATGCGATGGCGGCGTTCATCGCCGGCCATCCGATGATCGACGAGCGCGCGCTGTTCCTCGATACGAAGACGTCGCGCGCGAGAGAGATCATCCGGCTCGGCGATCGGCTGCTCGTCCACGACGGCAGCGGCAAGGACTACTGGGAGCACATCGCGCTGCCCGCACTCGGCCTCAAGTTCGCGACGACCGCCGAAGCCCGCCACATGTTCCAGCGGCTCATCGCCGCTCCACCCGCCGGCACCAAGCGCGTCGACCCGTGGTACCTCGAAGGCGCCGGCGCGGTTCGCCGCAAGTACTACTGCCCGCTGAGTGGCGGCGACTACAACAAGGACGGCGACGCGCGCCTCGCCGTGCTCGGCCGCCAGATCGACGGCTCCGTCGACGACAAGTGTCCACCGCTCGATCGCGACTTCAAGACCGGCGATTCAGCGATCGCTGCGATGGAGGCGTGGGAGGCGCGCGTGTTCGCGAGCGGCGGCCGCATCACGCATCTATGGATCGACGGCGAAGCGACGCGGCGCGAAGACACGCTGCTGTCGGCATTCCTCGACCAGCGCTATCGCGACGACAGCCAGACCGCCGCGTGGCACCTGCAGAGCCTCGGCGAGATGTACGGCGCGATCGCAGAAGCCGGGCTCGCGCCGCTCGTGCCGGATATCCAGGTGCGCCTCGGCCCATCCGCGAGCGAAGCCGACATCACGGTGTATCAAGCGCTCGTCGGCGAGCCGTTGCCGGAAGCATTGCTGCAAGTGTGGCGCGAGGTCGGCGGCGGCGGCTTCACGTCGACGGAGACCAGCGCGCGGTTCTTGTCACCGGCCGAGATCGTGTCGGGGCGCAGCGGCCTGCGCAGTGCGCTCCAGTTCTGGATCGAGACGCGCCTCAAAGGCTCGGCGAAAGCGCACAAGCTCGCGATGCTCGACGACCTCGACGTGCTCGCGGTGCGTGACGACGTCCCGCTCATCATCTTCGATACGAAGCAACGCCAGCGCGACGGTCGGTGTTTCTGCAGCGCCGACAGCGATTGGTGGGAATCGGCGCTCGGCTGGCAGATCGCGACCGACATCAACGTGCTGTTGCATAGCCAGCTGCAACGCCGGCTCGGCGACGTGTTCCGGCTCAAGCTCGGTCAGCGCGTCGGGCCGGGCATCAAGCGCGTGCGCATGACGAAGGGCGCCGACAAAGAGTGGGAAGCGATCGTCGACGACAAACAGCTGCTCGTGCGCTCGACCGGCAAGACGTTGTTCAAGCCGACGGTCAAGACGCTCACATCTGCCGCAGCGGCAACGAAGGCATTCGATACAGCCGTCGCCGATGCGCGCAAAAAAGGCTTTCGCTAATTAGAACAGCTTGCCGAGCTTGTCGCCGAGCCCACCGGGCAGCTTGTCGGCGACGCCCGACTTCTGGATGTACTGCACGGCGTCGTCGGCGTGCTCTTTCAGGAAGTCGATCACCTTCATCGCGGTGGCTTTGTCGATTCCGACCTTGTCGACCATCTTCTGTACGAATTCGTCCATGGGCGGACCTTACCGGATAGATTTGCGCTCATGAGAGTTGCGCTGCTGGTTTTGGTGGTCGCGTTCGGATGTTCGAAGAAGGCCGAGCAGAAGCAAGAGCCCACTCCCGTGCAACCGGAAGTCGCGAAGCCGGCGGAAGACAAATCCGCCGAGTCGCCGAAACCTGCCGAGGACAAACCGGCCAACAAGCCGCCCGAGCCGGCGGCCACACCGAAGGTCGACTGCGCCACGATCGTCACGCCCGAGGACGTCCAGAAGGCGTGCAACGCGAAGGTCGAAATCGGCCCGACGATGCATGAAGGCAAGCTCGGCAAGCTCGGCGTATGCAATCGCTCGATCACCGAGGCGGGCAAGAAGTTTCCGATCGCGCAGTGGGGCGTGAGCTGGCACGACACCGCAACGGGCGCCGAGAACTGGGTCAAGCTCGAGAAGAGCGCCGAGGCGAAAGAGGTCGCCGGCATCGGCGACTTCGCGTGGACACGCGTGCACGAAGTCAAAGACCTCAAGGTGGTCGACTACGACGTCGGCGTGCGCAAAGGCGCCATGGTGCTCAAGCTCGGGTTCTCGCAGAGCCGCATGAACAAGAAGCCGCCCTGCACGCTCGACCAACTCGTCGAGGTCGCGCGGATCGCGGTCGCGCGTCTTCCCTAGCGCCAATGCCGCTCAAATAGCGTCCAGCCGGAGATCACCGCCAAGGCACGGAGCCGAGGACGCCACGACGCCATCGGAGAAGGTTCGATCGTCGAGCGAAGGATCGACGAGAACGCGGCCACTCCTAGATCGATCCTCCTGATGGCGAGCTTGGCGTCCGCAAGGCGACTTGGCGGTGATCCGACGTTCGCGCTAACTGCGCTCGAGCCGCGCGATGTAGAACGCATCGGCGTCGGGCGGCCACGACCGGTGCTCGGCGACGAGACGTAGTCCGCTGCGCGCGACGAGCGCGGCGACTTGCTCCGGCCCTTCGGCGCGCGTGAACGTACAGACCGAGTAGACGAGCGTCCCGCCGGGCGCCAGGCGGGGCACGACCGCGTCGAGCAACAGGCGCTGGAGGTCCGCGAGCCGCGGCACGTCGCTTGGCTGCAAGCGCCACTTCGCATCGGGATGCCGGCGCAACACGCCGAGGCCCGTGCACGGTGCATCGAGCACGATGAGATCGTACGCGGCGGCCAGCGGCGCGTTCGCGTCGAGCAGATCGCACGCGTGTCGGCGGATCGACGTCAGACCGAGCCGCTGCGTGGCCTGCGCACACAGCTCGAGCTTCGTCTTGTTGAGATCGGCTGCATCGATCGTCGCCGCGTCGTCGGTGAGCTCGGCGAGGTGGGTCGCCTTGCCGCCGACGCCGGCGCACGCGTCGAGGATGCGCTGCTGCGCGCGCGGCGCGGCGACGTGACCTACGAGCTGCGCGCCCGTGTCCTGCACGGTCCACTGGCCCGCGGTGAACGACGCGTTACGCGCAGGATCACCGAGGCCGTCGAGTGCGAGCGCCGTCGGTACGCCGGCGATCGGAGTTGCGGTGACGCCGGCGTCGCGCAGCGTGTCGACGAGCGCGTCGCGCGTCGTGCGTCGCGTGTTGACGCGCGCCACGATCGGCGCGGAGTGCGCAAACGCGGCGGCGCGCTCGGCGAGCTCGCCGTCGTCGGCGCACGCGGCTGCGAGCTCGTCGACGATCCAGCGCGGCAACGAATGCTCGACCTCGATGCGCTCGCGACCACCGGCGGGGAGCGCGGGCTCGCGCTGCTTGTCGAGCTTGCGGAGCACGGCGTTGACGAAGCCGCCGAGCTTCTGGCCAGCGACCGCACGAGCCGCAGCGACCGCATCGTCGACGGCGGCGTACGCGGGGACTCGATCGAGGAACAGCAGTTGATACGCGGCGACGCGCAGCACGATGATCACCTTCGGCGGCGTGCGCTTGAGATCGGCGTGCGCGCCGATCGCGCGATCGATCCGCGTGCGGTGGCGCAACACGCCATAGACGAGCTCGGACGCGAGTCGGCGATCGCGATCATCGAGGCCCGCGCGCGCGAGCTCGCCGTCGAGCGCCGGCGTTGCCCAAGCACCGCCGGTCGCGACGCGATCGAGCACGCGGCGTGCGACCTCGCGTGGCGTCATGGCGACCCCGATCCCGACAACACCTGCTGCATGCAGTTGCTCATGCGCTCGGCGATCTGCGACGCCTCTTTCGTCTGCTCGTCGCTCAGCTTGTCGGCGTCCTGGTTCGCTTCCATCTCCTGCGACCACCGCGTCATGTCCTGCGCGACTTGCTCGACGCACTTGGCATCCCCGCACGCGCAGATGCGATCGGCGAAGCCAGTCATCTGGTCGAGCACCTGCTCGGACTGCGTCCGTGGGCGCGCAACCGCGGGGCGCGGTGGTGGGCCTGCGGTCGTCGGCTCGATCGGCGCTGGTGGCGCGGCCGACCGCCAGCATGCAAGCAGCGACAGCGCACTCACGACCGAGGCCAACAGAAAGCCGCGTGTCGCGAGTCTTCGAGCGACGCGCGGCTTTGGGGCCGGAGGGAGCCCCTCGCGGGCGACGAGCAGCAGCGCGCCGGCGGCGACCGACGACGATCGCGTCACGGGGCACCGGCCTGCGGGCGCGCAAGTACATCGCCGACCGCGAGGCCTCGTCCAGCAGCGAACTGCTGCGCGCTCATCCGCTTGCGTCCCGGCGCCTGGATGTCGCGGATCACGACCGCGCCGCCCGCTGCGGCGACGTGCATGCCATCGCCGTCGATCGCGAGCACGGTACCGGGTGCGCCCTCGCCTGCCCGCGCCACCGCGCGGAACAACTTCACCGGCTGCCCGCGGAGCACGGCCTGCGCGCCGGGCCACGGATCGACGCCGCGAATTCGCGCCGCCACCGCCGCGGCTGGCTGCGCAAAATCGATCGCGCCGTCGGCTTTCGTCAGCATGCGCGCGTGGGTCGCGTGTGCGTGATCTTGCGGCATCGCGTGCGCGGCGCCCGCCGCGATCGCGTTGATCGCTTCGAGCATCGCGCTGGCGCCGATCGGTGCGAGGCGCGCGAGCAATTCCCCGCTCGTCTCCTCGGGATCGATCGCGATCTTGCGCTCGAGGTAGACGGGCCCGGTGTCCATGCCCTCGTCGAGCTGCATGATCGCGACGCCGGTCTCGGGCTCGCCGTCGATCACGGCCCACTGCACCGGCGCGGCGCCGCGGTACTTCGGCAACAGCGACGCATGCACGTTGATACAGCCGCGCGGCAACGCGTCGAGCACCAGCTTCGGCAGGATCTTGCCGTACGCGACCACGACCGCGAGCTCGGCGCCCGACTCGCGCAGCGCAGCTTCGAGCTGTCCCGAGCGTGCTGACTTCGGCTGCAGCGTCGGCAGCGCGAGCTCGTCGGCGGCGACCTTCACCGCGGGCGGCGTAAGCTGGCTACCGCGGCCCGCGGGCTTGTCGGGCTGCGAGACGACGAGCGCGACGTCATGCGCGCCGGCGAGCGCGCGCAGACATGGCACCGCGAACTCCGGTGAACCCATGAACACGACGCGCACGCAGGGAGCCTACCTACTCGGCCCCCGCTAGTCGAACAGGTTTGCCAAGTAGGTCTGGCGCAGGCGATCGTCGCGCAGGACGCGGAACGCCTCGTCGAGCACACTCGCGATGTCCTCGAGCTCGCGCGCCAGCTCGCGGCGCAGGTCGGTCGGGAAGCCATCGGGCGAGAAGTCGCGGCGAGCCGCCTGATACGCGCGGCGGATTTCGAACGCGGTCGCGTCGCGGCGCACGCCGAGCAGCGCGAAGTAATCCGCTTCGGTGACGAGCTGCCACCGCGCGTGAACGCGCTCGCGATCGATCGCGATGTCGGTTTCTCCGACGAGCGCGGTCGACTCCTCGATCTCGGTCTCGGCACGGCGCGCAGTCGCGAGCCCGAGCACGCACAGGCCCCACGCGAGCGGCAGCACGTCGGCGATATCGACGCCGGTCGTACGCGCCACCGACGCGAGGTCGGCTTGACCGTCGAACGCGGCGAGCGCCGTGCGTTCCTCGCCGGCCAGGTCGCCGGTATTGAGGATGCCGCCGAGGCGTTCGCGATCGCCCACTTCGATCACCGTCGACGCCGGGCCGAGCAGCTTCTCGAGCGTCGAGCGCCCGAGCTTGCGGCGAATGCCCTCGAGCACGAGCGACGCGGGATGACGCGACAGCCGGATGCGTTCGGCCGATGCAGTCGGATCGACCGTAACGTGATAGTGGCCGCGGTCCCAACCGAACAGCGAGTACAAGATGTCCTCGACGTGACGGCGCACGGCGGGAAGCAGCTCGCGCCGCTTGAGGTAGCCGAAGTCGACGAGGATTTCTCCCATGCGCCGACCCGACTGCGCGACCACGACCTGGCAGCGCTCGTACTGCGACGCGGTGATCTTGCCTTCGCGCACGAGCAACTCACCCATGCGATCGCCGGGCTCGTTCGACGACGCGAACACGGGCCGGCCTCCGTCGAAGTACACGACCTTCTCGACGTCGTCCTTGCGGAACCCGGCGCGCCCCGTGAAGTTGATCGCGAACATGCGCGCGAGGATCATCGCGGCGTCAGACACACCGCGCACGATCTCGCCGGAGTCGGGCAAGCCGCGCTCGCGCACCTGCGTATCCCACGAGCCGGGTGACGTCGCGAGCTGCACGGGCTCGGACAGCACGGGCCTGCCGATTTCGGTGACGCCGCCGGCGAGCACGGGCTCTTCACCGAGCGCGGCGAGATCGATCTCGGTGTGGTGATCGTGGCGCGGCCCGACGTCGACCGACGGCTGCGACTGCGGGCTGTCACTCTGGAACAGCCGCTGCGCCATCATCGACATCTTGGCGCGCAACTGGCGCGCGAAGTCACGGCCGCCGATGCGTTCCTCGCTCGGTCGCGCCGGCGGCTCCGGCGGCGGTGGGCCCCCGAGATGGAGACGGTCGGATTCACTCGGACCCTCGGGACCGACCAGATCCTCGAGCGCTTGCAGCGTGCCGCCGCGCAGCACGTTCTGCGGCGGCGTGTGCACGGGATGGCCGACGATGATGTCGTCGTCGAGGTCGTCGAGACCTGCGAGATCGTCGCTGCCGGCCACGTTCGCGAGCAACTCGAGACTCGAATCGCGACTGCGATCGATCAGCTCGGAGAGCAACACCGGCTCGCTCCAACGCTCTGCTTCTACGTTGCGTACCGTCGAGGATGCGGGAATCGGTGCGACTTCGGGCGGTGGTGCGACGCGCTGCGCCGGCGCCGCGTCGCTGAGAATGAGCGTGGGCTCGCGCGGCGGCGCGCTGATCTCTGGCTCTTCACGCAGCTCCGACGTCGTGCCCGGCCGCCACGGCGCGACCGGCGGCACCGGCGTGAACTCGGGGTTCGTATCGCCCTTCTTGCGCGGCTGGATCTCGATCGGCGGTAGCGGTGTGACCTCGTCGGCCACGTCCTCGTCGAGATCGTCGTCGCCGATCGAATCGGCGAGTGCTTCCCAACGCGCACGCAGCGCAGCGCGCGTCGCCATCGGATCGGCGGAGTCGCGCATCGGTGTGATGCCGGTACCGCGATCGGTGGGGGCGCGCTGAACGGACGGGTCTACCGGATCGGTGATGCCGGTGCCGCGATCGGTCTTCGCACGCGCGAGGACTGGCGATTCCTGCTCGCCGTTGCCGGGCAACGCCGGCCGCGTCGCGGTGCGCGACACCACCGGCGGCACATCGCCGGCCTCGACGAGCTGCGAGAAGCGTGGCGCGGTCCCCGAGCGCACGAACGGCCCATCGGTATCTGCGACGATCGGAAGGGGACGGCTGCCGCGGGTCGGCGTCGGGGTGCGCGTGACGCTTGGCGTGCTGCTCTGCGCGCTTACCGGCGCGCTCGCGCCACTGCCCTGTGCGGTCGCGTCGTTCGCCGGCGACGGAGCACCCCATCCGCCCTGCACCGTCGAGCCGCTGGCCTGTGTCGCCCCACTCGCCTGCGCGTTCGCCCCGCTGCCGCGCGGCTGCGTCGGCGAGCGTTGAACCGCAGGCGCGCCCTCGTTCGGATCCGCGCCATCCGCGAACGGCGACGCTTGCTCCAACGTGACCGGCGATGCTCGACCGGCGGGCGCGTCGCGGGAGATCGGCGCCAGGTCGGCGGTCGGCGGGATGCTACGCCGCGGTCCGTCACCGACGCTGCCGCGCAACGGCGTGCTGGTGCGCGAGCCCAGCGGTTGGGTC